>JALYVF010000052.1 GCA_030853385.1 Actinomycetota bacterium
GGTCGTCGTTGCCGACGTAGTGCAGCTGCGGGCCGAGATCGGTCTCGACCAGCACTGGCTCACCAGCGGCGATCATGGCCGCCATAATGTGCGCATTGCCAATCCGATGCCGGCGAGCTGACCGGACTATCCTCACCTGCATTATTCGATAATGTCATACACTGTCGAGATACGCAACGCAAAACGGTAGACGATGGTAGCCAATGGTAGACAGTAGTGCTTACTTCTGTGACTACCGCACCCCGCGCCTGAGCAAGAGGGCTTGTAGCAGCGATGAGGTTTATGCCCCGCGGACAGGTACCGGTACACCGATCGCCGGCTCACACCGAGGGTGTCGGCGATGGCCTGCGTCGAGTACTCGCCCGAGTCGTGCATCTGTCGGGCCACGCGCACCTGGTCGTCGCTCATCACGCGCCGGCGCCCGCCGGTGCGCCCACGAGCCCGCGCCGCAGCCAGACCTCCGTACGTGCGCTCGACGATGAGCTGGTGCTCAACTCGGCCAGAGCCCCCATGACGTGGAACAACAGCCGGCCGCCGGCCGCCGGCGGTCGTGGTGTCGATGGCCTCGGTGAGAGAGCAGAACGCGACGCCGCGCTGCCCGAGCTCCCCGACGACCTCGAGTAGGTGCGGCACTACGCAGTCTCCCAGGAACACCTGGCCTACTACTTTGACGAGTACACCTTCCGGTTCAACCGGCGGACGTCCAAGAGTCGCGGCCTTGGTGTCGAACGCCTGGTTCAGGGTGACGCAGCTGTGCCGGGGTTGGGCGGTGTCTCGGTCTGGTGGTCGGACGGGTCGAGCTGTCGGTGATCACGCGGACATGATGGGTGGCTTGTCGCGTCCTGGTGGCGTCGTGGTGGCCGTCCGCTGCTGGGTAGGGGCTTTCAGGCGCTCTGTACGGCTTATCCGGCCGCTGCGGCCCATCCTTGGGCCGGGTGTGCTGGCCACCGCGAGTATGCCCAGGCGAGCGAGGTTGATTGATGGCGGCGCCGAGCAGGGCAAAGTCGGCGGCGAGCTTGGCTTGGCCGCGGACGCGGGCACGGCGCCCGCCGTGGTGTCGGCGAAACGAGCGCCAGTCGATGACGTCCGATCATGACGACCTTCACCGTAGCGAACACCGCCTGCTCGGTCGCTGTGGCGTAGTAGATCGCTCCAGCGCACCAACTTTCGACCCATCGATGTCGACCACGTCCAGGCCGAGCCAGTCTTTGATGTCATCTGCTTCAAACACGTTGAGCTCCCGGATTCGTTGAGATAAAGGCGTCGGCCGGCCGGACCGCGCCGTCCATCTATGTAGCGTCGGCGCGCCGACGTATCGTGACGCCGCCGACTCTGATCTGAGATCGCCCTGAAGTGGTGAGTACTGCTCCAGGTCTGGCTAGTCGTGCGCTGGCCGGCGACGAAGGGTGAGCTTGTTGCCGGGATGCCGTGCGGCCTGGCGCATTCGCTCGTTAACGCCGGTGACACACTGGCAGGTTCAGGCAATGAACGGGCCAGCCAAGTGGAGATCGACCGTGGCCTGATCGGCACCCCGGTGGTCGACGGGTCCGGAAACCGGATCGGCGCCGCCGCCGGGATCCTGGTCGACCCATCTTCGCTGCACGTCGGGTGGCTGCTCGTGACGCTGTCCACAGACGGCAGCGCAGCGGTGCTGCCGGCCCGGCGGCCAGCACCGATGGCACCGGCCAGTTGGTGATTCCCTACGATGCGCCGACGCTGACCGGCGCGCCGAAGATGATCGGCGAGGTCATCACCAGCGAGCTGACCGCCTCGCTGCAGCACTACTACGGGCTGCCAGAGTGAGCGAGGAACAGCGCCCCGGCCGCCGGGGCGCCCTGCCTGCGGAGGACATCCTGACCGCGGCGGTAGCACTGGTCGACACCGAGGGAATCTCGCAGCTGACGATGCGGCGGCTTGGTGCCGCGATCTGCGTCAAGGTGATGACCCTGTACCGGTACTTTCCGAGCCGGCGCGCCCTGCTCGATGCGCTGGTGGAGTCCGTAGTCGGCGGGGTGGCCACCGATCCGGCCATGCAGCTGCTGCCCGACGACGACTGGCGCGACTATCTGGATCGGCTGGCACACGGCATCCGGCGCTCGGCGCTGACTCATCCACGGGTGTTCCCACTGGTAGCGACCCACCCGCCGGAAGCACCCTGGATCCGGCCACCGATCCGCTCCCTGCGGTGGGTGGAATCATTTCTGAGTGGCATGCATGATCACCATTTCCCGCCGCCGGCGGCGGTCACGGTCTACAAACAGTTCAGCACCTTCCTGCTGGGCCACCTGCTGCTGGAGGTATCGGCGCTGGGGCTGGATCATCCGGACACCGCCGTCGCGCCGCCGCCACCACCGGACCGGAACAAGCGGATCGCCGAACAGACCCTCCAAGATGACGCTGCGCCTGCCGACACGGTGATGGACGCGGACCAGACCCCGTCGGCAGTCGAGATCATGGATGCCGCTACCACCCGCGCCGATGTCGCTGCCAACGAACCGGCCCTGCAGGCAGCCGACCGGGCCGCCGCCGCGACGGCCGCGCTGGACGCTGACGGGCCGGTCGAGGCTGTCCTGGTCGACGCGGATATCCCGGTCGACGCGGCCGTCGTCTCGACGGCCACCATCAATCTGGAGGATTCCCGCACGTCTCTATGCTGGCCGGCTTGCTCGCCCAGGACACCGCCGGAGTCGACTTCGAGCGGAGCCTTGACGACCTACTGGATGACCTCGCCAGCTATCGCCGACCCTGACCGCTCAGACCCGACATCCGAATCCAGGAGTCTTCTTACTAAGTAAAATTGGGTATTGACAGCGCCGCGGCCTGGCCGGTTAACTCCGTATTGCTGAGAGGACAGTCGGCCTGGGGCCGGAATCGCCGCCGTCAGGCAGCGACCCGCGAGTATCACGCTCGCCGGCCCAGATTCGGCCGGCTGGTCCGTTGCCTCCGGGATCGGGGTCTATCCGCTGTCCACCGTCGGTATCGACGGCCCACTACTCCTAGGAGCACTGCTGTGGCTGACTTCAAAACGGGTCTGAGCAACGCGTGGTCGAACATCGCCACGTTCCTGCCCAAACTCGTGGTTTTCCTGCTGATTCTGATCATCGGCTATTTCGTGGCGAAAGTGATCGCGAAGGTTTTGACCAAGGTGTTGCAGAAGGTCGGCTTCGACGGCCTGGTGGAGCGGGGCGGGGTGAAAAAAGCCCTCGCGAAAAGCGAGTACGACGCCGCCGGGATCCTGAGCAAGATCGTCTTCTACGCGATCATGCTGTTCGTGCTGTCGACGGCGTTCGGGGTGTTCGGCACCAACCCGATCAGCAGCTATCTGCACGCGGTGATCGCCTACCTGCCGCTGGTGTTCGTGGCGATCCTGATCGTCATCATCGCCGCCGCCGTCGCGGCCGCGGTGAAGAAGCTGATCCAGAACACCATGGGCAGCCTGTCGTACGGCAAGGTGCTGGCCAACGTCGCCTCCGGGTTGATCCTGGCGTTCGGGCTGATCGCGGCGCTGGATCAGCTGCATATCGCCACCAATGTCGTCAACGGCGTGCTGTACGCCACCTTGGCCGCCGCGGTCGGAGTGATCGTCGTTGCCGTCGGTGGCGGCGGTATCAAGACCATGTCGTCGCGGTGGGAATCGGTGGCCGCCAAATACGACGAGGAAAAGCCAAAGATCGCCGAAGCGGCGAAGAACGCCCCGAGTGTGAAAGACCAGGCACAGCAGGCCAAACAACAGATGCAGCAGTCCGGCGGCAGCGGCAACAGACGCCCCGACCGAGGTTCCCACGTCCGCTGACCGATCCGGGTCCGCGGGCCGTCGGGGCGCGCTGAACCCAGCACCACGCGCGGTGACCAGCCGGTCGCAGCGCACCGCACGATCAGCCGCCGAAGTGGGCGGCAGGAAAGGACCACCATGACCAGAATCAATCCTGACCAGACCATCGGCGCCGAAGTAGTGAGCCAAGACGGACAGTCACTGGGCAAGGTCGAAACCCTGTACATGGACAACCAGACCGGCCAGCCCAGCTGGGTCGCAGTCAAGAGCGGTCTGTTCGGCACCCATGTCTCGTTGCTACCCATCGCCGCTACCAAGTTCGACGGCCAGACCATGACGGTGCCGTTCAGCAAGGAACAGGTCAAGTCGGCTCCGCATCACGACCCGGATTCCGAGATCAGCCAGCAAGACGAGCAGGAGCTGTACCAGCACTACCAGCTGGACTACAACCAGCCGCCGGCACCGCAGGCCGGCCAGCGCCCGGACCAGGCCGGCGATCCTGGTGTGCAGGGCCAGGACACCTCCGGGCCAACCACCGACGATGCGATGACCCGCTCGGAGGAGCAGCTGCGGGTGGGCACCCAAAGCGTGGAAACGGGTAAGGCCCGGCTGCGCAAGTACGTCGTCACCGAGAACGTCACCCAGACAGTGCCGGTCTCCCATGAAGAGGTGCGGCTGGAACGCGAGCCGATCACCGAGGCCAACAGAGACCAGGCGATGGCCGGCGGCGACATCACCGAAGAAGAGCACGAAGTCACCCTGCACGCCGAGCAGCCCGTCGTGGCCAAGGAAACCGTTCCGGTGGAACGGGTGCGCCTGGGCACCGAACAGGTCGCCGGGAAGCAGACCGTCACCGAAGAGGTTCGCAAGGAACAGATCGACGAGCCCGAAACCGACCAGCAGCCCTAACCCCCTGAAACACCCGGCGGCGGCACTGGTCCTCACTACCCGCGCCGCCACCTGGCCCACCCCGGCCGCCGGACCCGGCTCCGCGACCTGTTTACCCCCCGAACTGTAAGAAGGGCACCATCGTGAATATTGATAAGAACACCGTGATGGATCTGATCCGTTCCAAGGGGGACCAGTCCAAGACCGACCAGGCCCAGCAGGAACTGCCCGACACCGTCGATACCGGCCAGCACGCCGGGCTGCTGTCCAAGCTGGGCATCGACCCGAAAGAACTGATCGGCAAATTCGGCGGGCTCGGCGATAAACTCGGCATCTAAACCGGTCGCACCGTCACCGGCCGATCCGGGCCGGTGACGGTGCACCGCACTCGTTCTAGGAAGGAGTGCCGACGATGATCATCATCGGTGTGGTTCTGGTGATTGTGGCCGCGGTGTTCGGACTGCTTGCCCCCACAGTCAAGCACCGCTTGCCCGGATCTTGACGCAAGCAGCCACCCACTACATTTGTTCGATTGGATAGGCATCGTGACGCCTGGGGGCTACTGAGCGCCGTTCGGGTTCAGGCGCGCCCAGCCGGCACGAACGCCGTGATCGTTTCCTGGCTCGGGTTGATCATGACTTTCGTGTGTGGTGAGTGTGGGACGGCCGTCCTCGGGCTCTAGCCCAGGCGGTCTCCGGTCTGAATCCCAGAGCGTCGGTGCCGTCGCCTACCGTTGTTCCGGTGACGAGCAACGCGAACCGCAGACTGATGTTGGTGCACGCCCATCCCGACGACGAAACGTCGGGAACCGGCGCGACGATGGCCAAGTACGCGGCCGAGGGGGCGGCCGTCACGCTGGTGACCTGCACGCTCGGTGAGAGGGGCGAAGTGGTGCTCCCCGAGCTGGCGCATCTGCAGTTCGACTCCGACGATGCCCTCGCCCCGCGCCGATTGGAAGAGCTGACGACGGCGATGGCGGCGCTCGGCGTCACCGACTTCGTCCGGCTCGGCGGCGACGGCCGCTGGCGCGACTCCGGGATGGCCACCGACTCGGGCGGCAGGGTGATCGCTGCCGACGATCTGCACGACGATTGTTTCTGGCGGGCCGACCTGCTGGAGTCCAGCAATGAACTGGTGACGCTGATCAGGGACCGTAAGCCGCAGGTGCTGATCACCTACGACGAGAACGGTTTCTACGGTCATCCCGACCATGTGCAGGCTCATCGGGTGGCCACCTATGCCGCCCAGCTGGCCGCGGTGCCGTCCTACCGCAAGGATCTGGGCGAACCGTGGCAGGTGCAACGCTTGCTGTGGGTGGCGATCGCGGAGAGCAATATGCGGGCGATGATCGCCGGCGCCCGTGGCGCGGCTGCAGCGAATGCCGACGGCGCGGCTGCGGCGAATGCCGACGGCGCCGATGGTGCCACGGATGCCGACGGTGCCACCGATGCCCCGGCGGAGGACGACTTTTTCGGCGGCTTCGATCTCGACTCCGACGAGCTGCCGCCGATGAGCACCCGCGACGCCGACATCGCCGTCCGCGTCGACGGCTATCCCTATGCGGCGCAACGGTTCGCGGCGCTACGGGCCCATGCTACCCAGATCAAGGCGGACGAGTTCTTCTTCGCCTTCGAGCACGCACCGGCCGGCCCGATGTGGGCGGAGTGCTATCGCTTGGCGGCTGGGGTTCCCTTCGACGCCGCGGCCGACGACGTGTTCGCCGGATTGGGTCTTGGCGGCTGACATCCTGGTGCTGGCCACCCCAACCTGGATGGGGCAGCACAGCAGCGTCTGCATGCGGGTCCTGGAGCGGCTGGGTGCCGAGTTGTCCGAGCTGGACGACCAGGGCCCCCCGAAGCTCTACCCGAAGGTGGCAAAGGCGGCGATCGTCGGAAACCAGGATGGCGCGCACCACATCACCGCCGAGGTGTTCCAGGCATTGAACGATGTCGGCTTCGGCATCGCCGCCCAGGCCGTCACCTACTGGAACGGTGAGGCCATGCAGACCACCGACTACCAGGACCTGGACCGCACGCCAGAGAAGACAGCTGCCGCCACCGATCTCGCCGCCGGCAACACCATGCATCTGGCACAACTGTTGCGCAACAACAACTATCCGCCGGCGACTGGCTGACCGAAGAACTGGCAAACCCCACAGGTGGCGCCCGTCCCAGAGGTAGCGCAACGCTGTCGCGACACACACCGTGGACTCACGGCGCGTCGCGACAGTTCTCCGCTACCTGCCGGGAGTGGGTCCGCTACTTGCGGGGAGTGGGGTCTGTGCACTCATGATTGAACCTCAGCCCGCGGGGAACTGACTCGGGAGTACCGGAACGCTCGACGCCGCCGTGGTGTGGGCAGAACAGGAATCCACCGTGACCTCGTCCGTCGATCAACCGTCGCCGCCCGCCGAGCCGATCGCGCAGGCAGAAGCGACAGCCGCGACGATCAGCACCCGCGACGAGCCGATGGGCGGCAGTGGCAAGCCGTTCAACTGGCGGGCGCCGTTCTTCGTCGGCGCCGTCGCGACCGCTGGGGTGGCCGTCACCTACGGCCTGATCAGGCTGTTCCTGCTCGCCGGTGACGTGTTCATCCTGATCGGATTGTCACTGTTCCTGGCCGTCGGGGTCGAACCGCTGGTCGCCTGGCTGGTGAAACACAAGTGGCCGCGTTGGCTCGGCGTGTTGACGGTGCTGGTGCTGATCATCGGCGTCATCGGTGGCTTCCTGGCCGCTGCCGTCCCGGCATTGGTGACCCAGGGCGAGCAGCTGGTCGCCAGCGTTCCGAAGTATCTGCAACAGCTCAAGGACCACAACTCCTACCTCGGCCGGCTCAACGACCGATTCCACCTGCAGACCAAGCTCACCTCGCTGATGTCGACCTCGAGGTCCGGCGTGGCCACCGGGTTGCTCGGCGTCGGCGTAGCGGTGTTCTCGGCATTCGCCGACGGTCTCATCGTGTTGGTCTTGACGATCTATTTCCTCGCCGACATGCCCCGCATCCGCCGACTCGGCTATCGGTTGGTGCCGCACTCCAGGCGACCGCGGGCGATCTTGATCGGCGACGACATCTTGGCCAAGGTCGGCGCCTATGTGCTCGGCAACCTGATCGTCTCGTTGGTCGCCGGCGGCCTCACCTTCGGCTGGTTGCTGATCTTCAGCGTTCCGTATCCGCTACTGTTGGCAATTCTGGTCGCTCTGCTGGACCTGATCCCTGTCGTCGGGTCAACGATCGCCGGCATCGTGGTGGCGTTGGTGGCGCTCACCGTTTCGCTGCCGATCTGCCTGGCCACCATCGGGTTTTTCATCCTGTACCGGTTCGGCGAGGACTACTTTCTGGTGCCGAGGATCATCGGTAAGGCGGTCCAGATACCGGCATTGGTGACCGTCGTCGCCGCGCTGATCGGCGGCGCATTGCTGGGCATCATCGGCGCCCTGGTCGCCATTCCGATCGCCGCCGCGTTGCTGCTGCTGGCCCGCGAAATGTTGTTCCCGCGGCTCGACCGATCCTGACGCCACCCAGGTAGCGCAAGTTTCTCGCGACACGCCGCCGACTCACTGCGCGTCGCGACAGCTTTCCGCTACCTGTAGGGGAGGTAGCACTGGCGGTGGCGTGGTCGGAGTTCAGCCTTTACTGAATACATGATTGCGTGTATTCTTGAGCTGTGGAGATGCTGACGCACGGATCCGTTCTCGCCAGGTTCGGGCATGCGCTGTCGGACCCGACCAGGGCCCAGATCTTGCTATCGCTGCGGAACGAGCCCGGCTACCCGTCGGAACTCGCCGACACGCTGCGGGTCTCTCGGCAGAGTCTGTCCAACCATCTGGCGTGCCTGCGCGGCTGCGGGCTGGTGGTGGCGGTGCCGGACGGCCGACGCACCCGCTACGAATTGGCGGATCCGCGGCTCGGCCACGCGCTGGACGACCTGATGGGTGTGGTGCTCGCGGTTGATCCGCAGCACTATCCCGTCCGCGGATGACGATGGCTGACGAGCACAGTGACGATCACATCGTCGCCGGCCACAGCCACGGGGTTGCCGCCGATGCCGACCGTCGCTACCTGTCCGGTGCGTTGGCCCTGATCGTCGCGTTCCTGCTCACCGAGGTCGTTGTCGGGCTACTGGCCGGATCACTGGCACTGATCTCGGACGCCGGCCACATGCTGACCGACGCCGCCTCGATCGTGCTGGCGCTGATCGCCATCCGGCTCTCCGCGAAGCCGGCGCGGGGCCGCTGGACCTACGGTTTCAAGCGCGCCGAAATCCTTTCAGCGCAGGCCAACGGGCTGACGTTGCTGCTGCTGGCCACCTGGTTCATTTGGGAGGCCATTCGGCGATTGGTCCACCCGCCGGAGGTGGAAGGTCTGTTGGTATTCGTCACCGCCATCGTCGGCATCGGGGTGAACATCGCGGCTGCCTGGCTCATCTCCAAGGCCAACAGGACCAGCCTCAATGTCGAGGGCGCCTACCAGCACATCCTCAACGATCTGTACGCGTTCGTCGCCACTGCGGTCGCCGGGCTGGTGGTGCTGGTGACCGGGTTCGCCCGCGCCGATGCCATCGCCGCATTGGTGGTCGCGGCGTTGATGATCAAGGCCGGCTACGGCCTGGTGGGCGAGTCGGGCCGGATCTTTCTCGAGGCGGCACCGGCCGGTCAGAACCCAGACGTTATCGGGCCGGCGATGGCCGAACTGCCCGGCGTCACCGAGGTGCACGACCTACACATCTGGGACGTGACGTCCGGCATGCCCGCGCTGTCGGCGCACGTACTGGTCGAACCGGCCGGCGACTGCCATGGCGTCCGGCGGCAGTTGGAAGTGTTGCTACGGAACGCCTATCAGATCGACCACACCACTCTGCAGGTCGATCACGCCGGTACAAGCACTGCGCCCCTCGACGGCATCCTCGCGGATGCGGACTGTGAAGATCCGCATGGACCGCGCCATCACCCGGTCACCCGTGGGCCTGTTCGGCCGGCGGACCGCACACCCTGATTGATGCCCGGCTGGATATCGGTGCAGGCGATCGCCAGATAGCCGACCAAGATCGCGATGACGATGGCGGCGACACCGGCGACAGGCCCGTCACCCCAACCGATGCCGGACAGCGACCGTCGTTTACCCAGCCAGTCGGCGATCGAGGCGCCGAGCGGACGAGTGATGATGTAGGCGAACCAAAAGGCGACGACCGGGTTCAGCCGGAATTTCCACCAACCGACGGCGGGCACCGCTATCAAGGCAGCAAAGAGTACTGCGGAGGTGCGATACCCCAGATGCATGCTGGCGGCGGTCAGATCGCCGGCCGCTGTGCCAAGGGCAAAGGTAGCCAATACCGTGAGCCAGTAGTAGATCTCCCTGGTGCGGGTGAGGATGCTATGGATCGACAGCGTTCCCTGGCTGCGGTACCAGAGCCAGAAGATCACCGCGACGACCAGCGCATAGAAGATCGTCGAGTCCAGATACGGGATGCCGAAGCCGATGTGCAGGATGTCGGCGGCGACCGTTCCGGCCACCGCCACCATCGCCACCGCGAACCAGTAGACAACGGCGACGTATCGCCTGGTGCGGAACTGCAGCCACATCGCGATGGCGAAGCCGACCATCACGGCCGCGCCGGCCAGCACCCGGTTGAGGCCGGCCAGATAGTCCGACGTCGACTCGCCCATGCCGGTGGTGAGGACTTTGATCAACCAGAACAACACGGTGATCTCGGGAACCTTGGGCGCCAACGGTTCTCGGAAATGGCGGCTCTCGGTCGACGCAAGCATGGTGTGTGACGTCCTTATTGCCTAAGTCAGGATGACCCGTAGATTGGCGTGCCGGTCCGCGCTCATCGGACGGCGAGGACGACAAATGAGGCGGCGCCCGCGATCAGGCAGTAGATGGCGAACGGGATGAGAGTCCTTGTCCTGAAGTACTTCTCCAGGAATCGGACGGCCAGATAGGCGCAGACGAAGGAGGCGATACTACCGGCCAGAATCTGGCCGCCGATGCCGGCGCCCAGCGGCCCGAACAGGTCGGGCACCTTCAAAACGCCGGCCGCCAGGATCACCGGGGTGGCCAACAGGAACGAGAAGCGGGCCGCATCACGGTGGGACAGGTTCTGGGTGAGACCGGCGACCATGGTGGCGCCCGACCGGCTGATCCCCGGCAGCAGCGCAAGGATCTGCGCGCAACCGATCAGTACGCCGCGGCGCAGCGTCAACCGAGCCAGCCTGCCGTCTGACCGCCGATCGGCTTCGTCATCGGCGATGCCGGCGTCCAGGTCGACGCCGCGCAGCATCGACGGTGGCGCGACCTCCTCCGCATGTCGACCGGCAGCAGCCGGCACCGGGGTGACCTGCGCCCGACGGCGTAGCCCTTCGCCGAGGAACAACACCAGCCCGTTGGCGAACAGGAAGGCGGCCGCCGGCATCGGTCGACCGAGCACAGTTCGAAAGGTGTGTTCCAGTAGCAGCCCCGCGATACCGACCGGAATGGTGGCCAACACGATCAACCAGGCCAACCGTTCGGCGTCGGTGCTGATCCGCCGGTGTCGGATCGAGGTGACGAATCCGCCGATGATGCGCACCCAGTCTCGCCAGAAGAACAGCAGCAGGGCGGCGGCGGTCGCTACATGCAGTCCGACGATGAACGCCAGATAGGGCGACTCGGGGGTGGAGACGTTCAGGTCCCTCGCCCAGCTCCCGCCGATCACCGCGGGGATGATCACCGAATGGCCGAGGCTGGACACCGGGAACAGCTCGGTAATCCCTTGCAGCGCACCGACAACGACGGCTTCCAGATAAGAGATCGTGCTCATCTGGTGGAGTCCTTCGGTTGAGTGATCGACTCGGGGACCGGCGCCGGAGCGGTGGCCGCCCGGTTGCGCCGCCGCGCCTTCAGCAGCTCGACCGCGACGGGGAGCAGCGAGATCAGCACCACAACGGCGATGATCGGCAGCAGGTAGGAGTCAATGCCGGTGATCTGCGATCCGAGCCAGAATCCGGCGAGCGTCACCCCGATCGACCACAGCAGGCCACCGAGCACCTGCCACAGGGTGAACAGCCGGGCAGAGATGCCGATCATGCCGGCCATCGGGTTCATCACGGTCCGAACGATGGGGATGAACCGAGCCAGCACGATCGCCTTTGCCGGCCCGTACCTATCGATCACCTCCGTCACCCGGTCGGCGGCATGCCGCAGCGACGGCCGGCGAGCCTTGGCGAGCAGCCGCACCCCCAGCGTTCGGCCGATCCAGAACCCGATCTGGGCGCCGACCAGCGCCCCGGCCGCTGCGACAGCCAGCACACCTGCCAGCGGCAGGTGCAGCGGTCCGCGGCTCGCGGCCAACAACCCGGCACTGAACAGCAGCGAGTCGCCTGGCAGGAAGAACCCGACCAACAGCCCGGTTTCGGCGACCAGCACGAAGAAAATGCCGACCAGGCCGGTGGCGGCGATCACGCTGGTGGCATCCAGCGGATTGAATCCTGCTGCCATCACGCTCACTGGGCGCACGTCCCGTCGAGCAATGCTCTGGCGGCATTCATATCTCTCCTGGATGTGGACGTGTCACACTGATCAACGATCAGATAGTTAGTACTACCGAAGCGATAGTAACAGGGAGAGGGTCGATGGGTGATCGGCGCGCGCCTGGCCCGTTGGAAAGCGCGGTGATGGTGGTGGTCACTGCCGCCGGCCGGCCGGTTGCGGTGGCCGATGTGCAGCAGCAACTACCGGGTAGGCCCGCCTACACGACGGTGATGACGACGTTGTCGCGGCTGGCCCGCAAGGGTGCGCTGACCCAGAGCCGGGACGGCCGGGCGTTCAAATACTCACTGGCCGCGCCGCCCGATGCCGTCGACGACGCGGTGACGGCCAGGCGAATGCGGCGGCTGCTGTCCGATGGCTCGGACAGTGCTGGGGTGCTGGCCCGCTTTGTCGCCGAACTGAATCCGGACGAGGAGCGGCTGCTCGCCGACCTTCTCGACCACTCGGACAACTAGGCGGACTGACGCCATGACTTTCCCGCTGACCGCCGTCGTCATCGCGGTTCTCGGCTGCCTGATCGTTGGTGGTTCCGCCGAGTTCCTGGTGCGCAGGATGCGGCCGGCGCAGGCCGTTCTGTTGGTGACCGCGGCCTCGCTGGCGGTGTCGTTGGCCACTGGCGCTGCGCTGACCGCGATCGCCGTCGCGGTGGTGGCTGGGTGGTCGTCGGTCGCCGCTGACGGTCATTGGTCGGCAGCCATTATTAAAGCCGAGGTGCCGATGCCGGGTTGGCTCGGGGCAGTCGCCGCGCTCGCGGTGGTGGTGTTGCTGGTGCGGGCCGCGGTGCGCACCAGCGTGATCGTTGCTGCGCTGGTGCGGGCGGATCGGCTGTGCAGGGGCATCCGGGCCGGTGGCGGTCCGATCGTCATCGTCGATGACGAGTCGGCAGATGCCTACACGGTGGCCGGCCTGCGCGGCTGCGTCGTCATCAGCCAGCGGTTGTTCGCCGAACTCAGCAGCGTCGAAAGACGAGTGCTGACGGCTCATGAGCTCTCGCATCTGAACAACCGACATCACCTGTTCGTTCACCTCACCGACATCGCGGCGGCAGCCAACCCGCTGCTGAAGCCGGTTTCCACTGCCGTCCGGCTCGGTGTCGAGCGGTGGGCGGATGAGGACGCGGCGAGCGGTATCGGCGACCGCAGACTTGCCGGCCGGGCGCTGGCCAGGGTCGCCCTGCTCCGGTCGTCACTGACTGCCGCGGCCGCCGGTCGGCCGTCGCTGCGGACGGCCGGCCGGCCGGTTCCGGTCCTCAAAGTGGCGGCTTTGCAGGTGACCAGCCGGGTTCAGGCGCTGCTGCAACCGGCGCCGCGCCGGCGGACAGGCCGGCTCGCCCTTGCCGTTGCGCTGGCACTGGCGGTGCTGGTCGTCGGGCTGGCCAGCCTCGATCACATCCACGAGGCCATCGAGAGCGCCGCGCCGATCGCGCACCACCACCTTCGTCACTGATCCGCCGGGCGATCAGGGCTGTTTCTTGATCTCCCGGCGCAGGCTCAGCGGCAGCAGCACCAGCACGGCGGCCGGAACAATCCACCACAGCGGGGCGCTGGTGACCCTGGTCAGGACGAACGTCGCGACGAGGGCAATCACCACCCCGACTGCCACCACCCAGTCGTCGCCGATCACGAAGTCGTACCAGAACGCGCCGAAGGCGCGGAGGCGGCGGATCACGACGATGCTCGCTGGGCCGGCAGCCGCGCTACAGCGGCCCGCACCCGGCTGCGCCGCAGGGCGGCGACCAGCACCAGCGCGAACAGTCCGATGGCCGGGATCAGCACCAGCAGCGCTCCATCGGCCCCGGGCCAGCTGACACCGGCCCCTTCGCCGCCCCAGAACATTCCGAAGCCGGTCAGCATCGTCCCGACGATGAACTTCAAGCTGTTTTCCGGGACCCTGGCGAGCGGCTTCCGGACGGCGAAACCCAGTCCGCTGACCAGGATTACCGCAGCCGCGGCCGCCGCCGCCGCCAGTGGAATGTTGCGGGAGTTGCTGCCGAAGGTGAGGGCGATGAACGCCACCTCGAGACCCTCGAGCACCACGCCCTTGAACGAAAGGGTGAACGCGTACCAGTCGGCGACCATGCCGCGCCGATCGGAGGCGGCCGCGCCGGCCGTGGCCAACTCGCGGGCATAGATCAGGGTTTCGTCGTGCAGCGCCTTGAATCCCGAAGCACGCAAGATCGCCTTGCGCAGCCACTGCAGGCCGAAGATCAGCAGCAATCCGCCGACGAACAGTCGCAGGCCGCCGAGGGGAATCACCGACACGGCTGGGCCGAGTGCTGCGACGATCACCGCCAGGGTGACAATGCCGGCAATCACGCCGGTCAGAGCGGATCGCCAGTCCCGCGCCGTCCCTGCCGCCAGCACGATCGTGACGGCCTCGACCGCCTCCACCACGCAGGCAAGGAACACCGCGAGGAACAGCGCCCCACCGCTCACGCTCACCACTCATTCCGGCAGATGGCCATCCAGCGGCCGCGGGGACAGCTCATTACTACTGACCAGATAGTAGCGGGGTAGCGTGACGGGATGCGGATGGGACTCTCACGGCGTGCGGTGCTCGGAGCAGGGCTGGCCGCGGTGGCGGCGGGCATCGCTGGTTGCACCAGGGCCATCCGCTCGTCCCCGTCGGCGGCCGGGCAGCCGTCCGCCAAGGTCGTCTCCACGGCGGCGACCGCCGAACACCCTGCTACCACTAGTGTTTCCGCCCGCTCGGCCGCCGTCTCGTCCCGCTCGGTACCCTCGACTGCCCGGTCGACGGCTCGTCCCAGCTCGGTCGTGACGACGCCGGCTGTGACATCATCAACCAGCAGCACGACAGCCCGGTCGACGGCAGCGGCGCAGACCGCCATCAAGGCTCTTGGCCCGGCGACTCAGATCGACCGCGGCCCTACCCGTACCCCCCAGCTGGCGTTGACCTTCCACGGCGCGGGCGACATCGGGCTGGCCCGTCAGATCCTGCAGATCGCCGCGGACAAGAAGGCACACATCACCGTGATGGTGGTGGGCACCTGGCTCGACCAGAACCCGGAAATCGCCCGCACATTCCTGGCCGCCGGCCACGAGTTGGGCAACCACACCTGGTCGCACCAGAACATCAACGCACTGCCGGAGGACCAGATGCGGCAGGAGGTGATCCGCTGCCGGGATGCCCTGGTCGCGCACGCTGGCACCCCAGGTCGCTACTTCCGGCAATCGCAGTCGCAGAACGCCACCGACCAGATGCGCCGGGTGGCCGGCGAAGCCGGCTACCGGTTCTGCCTGTCCTACGACCTGGATTCAATGGATTGGACGGATCCGGGTGGTGCGGCGGTCAGGGCCAACCTGCGGGCCGCCCGCGCCGGGTCGATCGTCAGCATGCATCTGGGGCATCAAAGCTCCGTCGACGCGCTGCCAGGCATCCTGGATGATCTCGCTGCCCGCGGGTTGCGTCCGGTGACGGTCAGCAGCCTGCTGGGTGGGTGAGCCAGGCTGGCTAGCTGCTAGCGGGTGTGCGAGCCTGTATCGGCCGGGATGGGCATCAGCGCTAAGAATCTTTGATCGCGAGGTGTGATCCCGTCCGACCCTGGGTACCATTCTGCTCGGTGCGCCCGACAGCGGCGTGCCACGCCAATGCGGGGCGGTCCATCAATGGTCGAGGCGTTTACGGCGAGCGAGAGGAACCATTGAATGGGTATCGGAATTGGTGTCGTGCTGCTGGTGGCCGGCGCGATCCTGACCTTCGCCGTCAACGTGCACATCGGCGGAATTGACATCCACCTCATCGGCTGGATCCTGATGGCCGCCGGTCTGCTGTCGCTGATCATCGGCATCGCAGTTCAACTACCGCACCGCCGTCGTACCCGCTCCACTGCTGTTACCACCGATCAAGCTGGTCGGCAGTACGTCACCGAACGCGACGATCGGATCGACGGCATCTGACGTCGCCCGATCTCCAGGACGAGCGGAACCCCGCGCGTTCTACCCTCCACCGAAGGATCTCCATGATCATTCTAGGAATTATTCTGCTGGTTATCGGCTTCATCGCCGCCATCCACATCCTGTGGATCATCGGCATCGTGCTGGTCGTGGCCGGCGCTGTCCTTGCTGTGCTGGGAGCGACCGGGCGGGCCATCGGTGGCCGCAAGCACTGGTACTGAGCCGGCTGACGAAAATTCTTGCGGATGAACGGCTCCGGCCGGGCATCGGCGGCTGTCGGCAAGGCACGCCGGTCCGGCCAGCGGGTCGAAGCCAGCACCTCGTTCGGGGTGCTGGTAACGATCGGCCTGCTGGCCTACGGAGTTGTTCACCTGCTGATCGCCTGGATCGCTGTTCAACTCGCCTGGTCGGGGGGCGGACAGCAGGCGTCCCAGAGCGGCGCCTTCCACGAGATGGCATCCACTTCCATCGGCAGCGTGCTGTTGTGGGTCACCGCCGTCGGACTGTTCGCGCTGACGCTGTGGCAGCTGTTCGAGGCCGGCTGGGGACACCATGAGGCGCAGGGCCGCGCGCGGGTCGGTCGCCGACTCGCCTCGGCCGGAAGGGCCGTGGTGTACCTGGCATTGGGCATCAGTGCGGTCTCCACCGCCGCCGGATCGTCCAAGTCGAACAGCAACGCCGGCGAGAAGACGCTGACGGCGAAACTGCTGTCGGTGACGTTCGGGCGGCTGTTGGTGGTCGTCGTCGGGGTGGTGGTGGTCGTGGTCGGCGGCCAGTTGGTCTACCGCGGGGTGACGAAGAAATTCACCAGGGACCTCGAAGGCGGCGCCGGCGCCGGTGTCGTCCGGCTGGGGCAGATCGGTTATGTCGCCAAGGGAATCGCGATGGCGATCGTCGGTGTGCTGTTCGTGGTTGCCGCCATTACCTTCGACCCGCAGAAGGCCGGTGGGATGGACACCGCCCTGCGCACGCTGCGCGACGAGCCGTTCGGTCCCATCCTGCTGACCGTGATGGCGCTGGGCATCGCCTGCTTCGGTCTGTACTGCTTCGCATGGTCGCGTCGGGCGAAGAAGGCGTGAGGAATCAGTCCAGCAACGTCGGCTCGCACCTCGACGATGCTGTCGGCGGCGTGCTCGAACGCGCAGTCGCCCGGCATCACCGCAACCGGTTGACCAAGCTTGATCACGCAAGCGTCCTCGAGTCGAAGGCTGCTCCGGAGCTCTGGGTGCCGGGAACGCGGGAGCCCAAGCGCGGCAACGCTATTGACGTGCTGATCGATGGCGATGCTGCATTCGCGGCCATCGCCGATGCGATGGCATCGGCGCACTCGCACATCCACCTCGCCGGCTGGCACCTGAGCCCAGAGATCCAATTGCGCCGCGAAGAAGGGGCGCCAACACTCCGCGAGTTGCTCGCCGAGCTGAGTGAGCGGGTGGACGTCAGGGTGCTGTTGTGGGCAGGGCCGCCGCTGCCGGCATTCCATCCGACTCGCGCGATGATGAAGGACGTCCAGACCAGCCTGACGTCCGGTTCGACGGTTCAGTGCGTGCTGGACGCTCGCGAGAGAACCCTGCACTGCCACCACGAGAAGATCATCGTGGTTGACGACGAGGTGGCATTTGTCGGCGGCATCGACCTGTCGGATCTGAGCGGCGACCGGTGGGACCACCCCCGGCATCCGCCGCGCCGTTCGACCGGCTGGCACGACGTGTCGACCCGGCTCCGCGGGCCGGTCGTCGCCGACGTGGCCAGTCATTTTCGTGACCGGTGGCAGGAGGCAGCACACGAGTCTCTCGCCGAACCAGAAGTTCAACCGCCTGCCGGCGATGTCGCGATCCAGCTGCTGCGGACGGTGCCGGAGAAGGTCTATCGGTTCGCGCCGCGCGGCGAGTTCTCGATCCTCGACGGGTACCTGCGAGCGCTGAAGTCGGCACAACACCTGGTGTATCTGGAAAACCAATTCCTCTGGTCGCCGGAGATCGTGGCGATCCTGGTCGACAAGCTGCGGCGGCCGCCGACGCCCGGGTTCCGGATGGTGCTGGTCCTGCCGGCCAGGCCTAGCAGCGGCGCGGACACCACTCGCGGCCAGCTCGGCTGCCTGGTGGCTGCCGATAACGGGTCCGGTCACCTGCTCGCGGCCACGGTCAGGGCCCACCGCGGCACCACCTCCGGCTCGCTGTACGTGCACGCCAAGGTGGGCATCATCGACGATCGCTGGCTCACCATCGGCTCGGCCAACCTGAATGAGCACTCGTTGTTCAACGACACCGAGGTGAACGTGCTGACCCTCGATCCGGCGCTGGCCAGAAGTACCCGGTTGCGGCTGTGGGCCGAACATCTGGAGAAGGCGGGGGACGAGATCGATGGCGACCCGACGACGATCGTCGACACCGTCTGGCAGCCGCTGGCCGAGGAGCAACTGGTCCGCAGTCGGCGGCAGTTGCCGCCCACCCATCGGCTGACCCGGCTGCCCGCGGTGTCGCGGCGCGCCGAGCGGCTGATGGGGCCGGCTCGCGGCCTGCTCGTCGACGGCTGAACCCGTATCTGGGCCCAGGCCCGGACCCTGGGTTAGGTATGGCTACCCTTCAGGTGTCATGCTGAGGGCATGAGTCTGTCGACCACCTTGCTGCTGGGTCTCATTGCCGGCGGCACCATCCTGCTCGGGTTGCCGGTGGGACGGCTGCGCCGGCCGGCCCCTGGGCTCAGGGTGTTCTTGAATGCGACGGCAGTGGGCGTGTTGATGTTTTTGTTCTGGGACGTGCTGGCCGCGGCCTGGCAGCCCATCGATTCCGCGCTCGGCGCCGTCCACGACGGCGGCGGTCCGCTCGGGCCGGTGTTCGGCTTCGGTGCCCTGTTCGCCGGCGGCCTGGCCGTCGGCCTGCTCGGGCTGGTCGGCTACGACCGCTACCTGAAGGCCAGGACCGGCAGCAACGGGCCCGGCGCGATGGCGGCGTCCGAGTCGACGACACGACGCGGGGTGGCCGGCTGGTCCGCTGCCAAACGGCTGTCGCTGTTGATAGCGGTCGGCATCGGTCTGCACAACTTCGCCGAGGGTCTGGCGATCGGCCAGGCCGCTGCCAGCAATGCCATCGCACTGGCCACCGTGTTGGTGATCGGCTTCGCGCTGCACAACGCGACCGAAGGATTCGGCATCGTCGCTCCGCTGGCCGCCGACCAAGACATCAACGGGGTCGACAGCCGGCCGAGCTGGGGATTTCTGCTGGCGATGGCCGCTATCGGCGGTGGACCTACCTTCGTCGGTACGGCCGTTGGCCACAGCTTTACCTCAGCGCCGGTCAGCGTGGTATTCCTGACCCTTGCTGCCGGCTCCATCGTGTACGTCATCGCGCAGCTGTTGGGCGTTGCTGCCCGCGCCAGGCGGACAGATCTGGTTGCCTACGGTCTGTTGCTCGGTCTGCTCGCGGGGTTCGTCACCGATGCGGTCGTCACCGCCGGTGGCGCCTGAACAACGGCACAACGCCGGTTGGATCCTCGCCGCAGGGCCGACGAAAAGGTGACGTCGGTGGAATTCCGAGCAACGTCGTCAGAGCCACCGAGAGATGCGCAATGCCGGCACGTCCGGTGCCAGCAGCCGGCCGAATCCTTGACTGGCCACTACCTCGCCGCCCGGCCCGGCCAACAGCACCTGGTAGCCGGGGGGCCAGTGCCGCCGGTCGAGGTCCGCCGGGCCGGCTACGGCGGCAGCGGTGGCCAGAATGTCGGCCCACATCAGCGATCGTCCGACGACGGTCGCCTGCCAGACGTCGACCGCCGGCCGGCCGGTGCGCGGATCCCACAGGTGCTGGCCGCGGTGAGCGGTACCCGATGTCGCGACGGCCCCGCCGGTCCGGCACAGCACCGTCAGCAGCCCGGCAGGGTCGTCGGGATGCTCGATGCCGATGCGCCAGGGGTGCGCAGGGCCGAACGCTCGCATCGCGATATCCCCGCCGGCATTGAGGTACCGGTCCACGCCAGGAAGTCGGACCCGCCGGATGGCCAGCTGGGCGGCCCAACCCTTGACCAGACCCGACGGGTCAAGCCGTCCCCCGCCGTTGATGTCGAACAGCCCGCCGGTCACCCGGCGGGCTCTCTCGGCGCTGCCGAGCACCCAGCGCACCATCGGATCGAGCTGATCGACGGTCGCCTCACCGTTGGCCAGCCTGCTGATATCGCTGTCGGGGCGATAGGTACTGAAGATGGTGTCTGCCTGCCGCAGCTGTTGCCAGACACCGGCGGCGGCGGTGTCGGCGGCATCGCGGCTCACCGCGCCGCGCAGGTGCAGCGAAAACGGCAGGCCCATCACCATCCGGGTGCGCACCGTCAGGGCGGGCGCGTCGATCACTTCTTGAAGCCGGCGGCATCAAGCGCGGACTGCAGCGAGCCGAGGTAGCCGCCGGTGGTGAAGGTGGCGCCGGACACCGCCTGCACGTTGGCACTCTGCGCGGCCAGCACCTCGTTCCGCAGCTGGGGTATTGCTGTGGCGTTGATCTCCTGGTCCCGTTCGCTGCCCTGCGGGTACTGCACGGCGGTGACGTCAGTGATCTTGTCGCCGGTGACCACGACGCGCACCTGAACGACGCCGTAGTTGGTCATCTCGGACGCGCCGTCGACGGTGATCGGCGCCGCGCTTGTCGGCGTCGGAATCGGGGACGGTGTCGATGGCGTGGGTTTTGATGGCGCTGTCGAGGTCGGTGTCGGCGACCTTCTGCTCGGTGCGGTGGTCGCCGTAGTCGATCGCGTCGACGAACCCGGATCGGGTGCCGGCACCGACTGCTGCTCCGTCACGGTGACCTTCGGGGGGGTACTGGCCTGGTGCGGATCCGGGCCCTGACCCGTTGCGACGCTGGCGGTTCCAGCACCGGCTATTACCGACGCGCCGCCGCCGCCAACCACCCTGGCAGCCGAAACGGCTTGCGCCGCATCGGATCCGCTCTTGCCGCGACTCGTGCGGTAGCTGAACAACAGCACCAGCACGGCGAAGGTGCAGACGGCCGCCAGCGTGATTCGTCTCATTTGCGCTCCTCGTGATCGCCGGTCCATCACCATCCGAACTCCTCTGCATGTACGTGCCGGCCAGGTATTCCCATACGTCGCAACGACTCTCGTGCCGAGCGCATCCACTCCGGTGGGCCGCACAGATAGATCTCCCGATTCAGCACATCGGGAACCGTCCGTCGGAGCAGGGTCTCGGGCGGATCTGTCTGGCGGCCGCCCCACCAGTCCGATCGGGTGCGTCGCGAGCCGAGCAGCGGGATCACCCGGAGATCGGACGTCCGCGCAAGGGCGGCGAACTCGCCGGCGAACAGCGCATCCCGATGCGCCCGAATACGGTGCAGCACCACGACAGAAGGACGTCGCCGACCACCGGTGCCGGCGGATGGCTCCTCGCTCAGGATAGCCTCGGCAAGGCCGCGCATGGTCGTCAGCCCGACGCCGGCAGCCAGCAACAGCGCGTCCCTTTGGTGCCGGCGGTGCGCCGTCATGATGCCGTAGGGACCTTCCAGCAGCACCCGCGATCCTGGCCTGAGCAGGGCGATGTCGCGGGTGCCGTCACCGCTGGCCCGCAAAGTGATGCGGATGCGATCGGCGGTCGGCACCGCGGAAACAGTGAACGGGTGGGCCCGTGTCCAACCGGGCCGGCCGAGGAAGCGCCACTGGCAGAACTGTCCGGCGTGCAGGCCGAGCGAGGCGAGGTGGCGGCCTTGCATCACCACGGACACCACCTCGGGCGACTCCCGGATCACCCGTTCCACGACCAGCCGGTGCCGCGCCGATCGGAACAGCGGAAAGCCGACTCGCCAGATCACAATGGTGGCGGCAGCGGCGGTCCACAGGCCCCACCAGAACACCGTTGCCAGCGAAGATGCGGTGAAGTCGGCGCCCGTCCACAGCTGATGCGGCAACGCCAATCCGACACCGAGGTAGGCGTACAGGTGGATCAGGTGCCAGGACGCATAACGCAGCCGGCGCCTGGCGGCCCGTATCGAGGTGACCACCACAGCGATCAACGCGACCGTGCCGGCAGCCGCCAGCAGCATGCCGGGGTAGACCGTGAGCAGCAGCCAGCTCTCGTGCCAGATCCCGCTCTGCGCCGACTGGGCATAGCCGAGAGTGATGGCGACGATGTGCACCAGCATCAGATCGAAAGACGCGAACCCCAGCAGCCGGTGCCGCCTGGCCAGCACGTCTTGGCCCCACAGACTCTCCAGCCAGGGGATGCGCGCCATCAACAACACCTGCAGCAGCAACAGGTAGGCGCTGACCAGTCCGGACAGTCTGCCCAGTTCGGTGCCGACGCCGCCTGGCCGGCCGAAACCTTGAATGCCGCCGTTGGACAGCCAGAGGGCAACGACCACCGCCAGCCCGGCAATCCCTGCGCTCCCGAGCAGATCCGCAACCCACTGTCGGCGGCGGCGAGCGCCGTGGTCGGTGAATGACGGCCGGCGGGCATGCCGCCCGGACGAGCGCGCCGACGACATCAGCGACATCCGCACCACCGCCCTCACCCATCCGTGCCGCTGGATCACCCGACTCCCGGGATAGCACCGATGCTGCCGACGAAATGTCAGAACGTTCTCAGAAGTCGCTGCCGGAAACTGGCCCAAGCTCTGAGAAACCTGTGAGTTTCGGCCGTCAGGCTGGTTGCCGATGATGCCCACCGGTAGACCGGGCGAAAGCGACCGCCGTCAACCCGACGGGTCGGCGTGCCAGCATGAGCCGATGAAGACGACCACCGACGAGTGGGACGGCGCTGCCGCCGATTCGCTGCCGCGGCTGCTGCTGGTCGAAGACGATCGAACGCTCGCGCCGTTGCTCATCGAACTGCTCGGCGAGGGCTACCTGGTCGAGCACGCCGCCGACGGGCAGGCCGGCCTGCACGCCGGCCTCACCCAAGGATTCGCGGTGATGGTGATCGATCGCGGCCTGCCGGCCATCGAAGGTGCCGACCTGGTGAGTCGACTCCGCATCAGGGGAGTCAGCACGCCGGTGCTGTTGTTGACCGCCCGCGATTCGGTGGCCGACAGGGTGGAAGGTCTGGACGCCGGCGCCGAGGACTATTTGGTGAAGCCATTCGAGATCGACGAGCTGCTGGCCCGGTTGCGGGCGCTGCTGCGCCGGCACAGCGACGATGCCGTGCTGCTCGATCTCGGCGGTCGGCAGCTGGACACTGCCGGGCGGCAGGTACTCGGCGGCGCCGAACCCGTTGCCCTGTCACCACGGGAAGGTGCCCTGCTGGAGGCGCTGGCGCGCCGTCCGACCAGGGTATTCAGCCGGCCGGAGCTACTGGCGGCAGCGTTCGACACCGGTGATGAGCCGGGCAGCGTCGATACCTACGTCTATTACCTGCGGCGCAAGCTCGGCAGGGGCGTCATCAGGACAGTGCACGGGCTTGGCTACCGGTTGGGCTCGACGTGACCCGGCCACGACGATCGGATCCCGACGACGAACTGCTGCGCGCGGCCGCCAGGCGGATGGCCTGGCAGATCGCGCTCGCCGGCGCGGTGGTGGTTTTGTTGGCCGGGTTCGGCACCCTGGCGCTCGGGCCGTTGTTGCGCCACGCCGGCGGGCCACGCCCCGGTGGACACGATCACGACGACGCCGTGCTGCGGACCACGCTATTGGTGGCCGGTGCCATCGGCATCGTGATCGCCGGCGCTGTCGGGTTCCTGGTTGCCCGCAGGGCAGTGGCGCCGTTGGGTGCCGCCCTGGCACTGCAACGCAGGTTCGTCGCCGACGCCGGACATGAGCTGCGCACTCCGTTGACGGCACTGCACACCAGGGCCCAGTTGATCGTCAGGCGAATGGCCGCCGACGATCCTGCGAAGCCGGCCACCGAACAGCTGCTGGCCGACGCCCGAATACTCGGCGAGATCGTCGACGAGCTGTTGGCCAGCGCCCAGTTGGCCGGCGATCCGCGGCACGGCGACCTGTTCGATGCTGCCCGGTTGGCAGACGCGGTGGTGGCCGAGATGGCCGTACTGACCGAGCAGTCCGGCGTGCTGCTGACCCGATCAGGTGCGAGCACGGCTGCCATGGTCCGTGGGTCGCGCACCGCGCTCCGGCGAGCGATTACGGCGCTGGTCGACAACGCTCTCGGCCACACCCGGCCGGCGGACACCATCGACGTCGACGTCACTATCGGTACTGAGCACATCGGCATCGCGGTGACGGACAACGGTGAAGGACTGGGCGGGCAGCAGCCGGCGGAGCTGGTCCGCCGGTTCGCCCGCGGCGCGCACCTGGCGGAGCGCTCCGACTCCGATCGCGGATTCGGGCCGGCCGGCCGCCGGTTCGGGCTGGGCCTGTCGTTGGTGCAGGAGATCGCGCAGGCACACGGCGGCGCGTTCGTCTTGTCTGAGCGGCCCGGCGGCGGCGCGATCGCCCGGCTGACCGTCCGCCAGGCTGTCACCGACGGCCGCGGGGGGCCACCTGCGACCGAGGTGGACACCCCCGCCTGACTCGTCGGATCAGCCCGAGCTGCCGTGCCGTAGCCGAATCCAGCGCGTGCTGACGCCACCACCGCAGCGAGCATCCCCCAGCGCCGGGTAAATCGCTCGGCCGGCCCTGCTTGCTTGCGGCGCCGATGTGACCCAGCGCACTGGTCGGGGGCGTCCCGTCGGGAACATTCTGCGGGCCGCCTACCGTTGGAACGATCAGCAAAGTTGAGTCGCCTTGGCTCAAGGAAACTTGCGGGCCGGCAGGCCGGTGAGCATCCTGGAGCCAACCCGGTCAGCCGGGTTGTCATTGCGGCCTCATCACGCATCAGAGTCGTTCGCGCACGACCGGCACCACAGCCGGCGCGCACAGGGAGCTCGGCGGATCCCCGCCGCGAAGGAAGGAATTTCGCATGTCACGTGCAGTTGGAATCGACCTCGGAACCACCAACTCGGTCGTCTCGGTGCTGGAGGGCGGCGAGCCCACCGTCATCGCTAATGCCGAAGGATCGCGCACCACCCCATCGATCGTCGCGTTCGCCAAGAACGGTGAGGTGCTGGTCGGTGAGGTCGCCAAGAGGCAGGCCGTCACCAACGTCGACCGCACCATCCGCTCGGTCAAGCGCCACATGGGCACCACCTGGTCGGTGGACATCGACGGCAAGAAGTACACGGCGCAGGAGATCAGCGCGCGGGTGCTCGGAAAGCTCAAGCGGGACGCGGAGTCCTACCTGGGCGAGCCCGTCACCGACGCCGTCATCACTGTCCCCGCCTACTTCAACGACGCCGAACGGCAGTCGACCAAGGAAGCCGGCGAGATCGCCGGCCTGAACGTGCTGCGCATCGTCAACGAGCCGACAGCGGCCGCGCTGGCCTATGGGCTGGACAAGGGCGAGAAGGAACAGACCATCCTGGTCTTCGACCTCGGCGGCGGCACCTTCGACGTGTCGCTGCTGGAGATCGGCGACGGTGTGGTCGAGGTCCGCTCTACCGCCGGCGACAACCGGCTCGGTGGCGACGACTGGGACGAGCGCGTCGTCGGCTGGCTGGTCGACAAGTTCAAGGCGGCCAACGGCATCGACCTGACCAAGGACAAAATGGCCATGCAGCGCATCCGCGAGGCATCGGAGAAGGCCAAGATCGAGCTCAGCTCCAGCCAGCAGACCTCGATCAACCTGCCGTACATCACCGTCGACGCGGAGAAGAACCCGCTGTTCCTTGACGAGTCGCTGTCCCGCGCCGAGTTCCAGAAGATCACCTCAGACCTGCTGGATCGCACCCGCGAGCCGTTCCACCAGGTCATCAAGGACGCCAGCATCAAGGTCGCCGACATCGATCACGTCGTGTTGGTCGGCGGTTCCACCCGGATGCCGGCCGTCACCGAACTGGTCAAGGAGCTGACCGGTGGCAAGGAGCCGAACAAGGGCGTCAACCCCGACGAGGTCGTTGCTGTCGGTGCCGCCCTGCAGGCGGGTGTGCTGCGCGGCGAGGTCAAGGACGTGCTGTTGCTCGACGTCACCCCGCTGTCGCTGGGTATCGAGACCAAGGGCGGCATCATGACCAAGCTGATCGAGCGCAACACCACCATCCCCACCAAGCGCTCGGAGATCTTCACCACTGCCGAGGACAACCAGCCATCGGTGCAGATCCAGGTGTTCCAGGGCGAGCGAGAGATCGCTGCCTACAACAAGAAGCTCGGCATGTTCGAGCTCACCGGGCTGCCGCCGGCACCGCGGAACGTGCCGCAGATCGAGGTCACCTTCGACATCGACGCCAACGGCATCGTGCATGTGACGGCCACCGACAAGGGCACCGGTAAGGAACAGTCGATGACGATCACCGGCGGCTCTGCGCTGCCCAAGGACGACATCGACCGGATGGTCAAGGAAGCCGAGGCACACGCCGAGGACGACAAGGCCCGCCGCGAAGAAGCAGAGGTTCGCAACTCGGCCGAACAGCTGGTGCACCAGACCGAGAAGTTCATCAAGGACAACGACGAGAAGCTGCCGGACGAGCCGAAGCAGCGGGTGACCGAAGCAATCGGCAAGGTCAACGAGGCCTTGCAGGGGACGGACATCGCCGTGCTGAAGACCGCTGTCGAGACGCTGGCCAACGAGTCGCAGCAACTCGGCTCCGCGCTGTACGCGCACAACCAGGCCGAAGAAAACGCTGCGGGCGCCGCTGGTGCCGATGGTGCGGGCGCCGCTGGTGCCGGCGACGGCGGCGCCGCGTCGTCCGACGACGACATCGTTGATGCCGAGATCGTGGACGACGTGAAGGTCGACAGCGCTCACGACTCGGTGAAGAAGGATGAAGGCCAGTGACCGGCGGCGGCGGTGGTGGTAACGATCGAGCCGGTGACGATCGCAGCGACAAGCCGTTCCACTTCACCGATCGGCGGCGCTTCGATCCGAAGACCGGCGCCCGACGGGAAGGTTCGGCCGGTGGCGCGGCGCCGGTGGACAGCTCTGCGTTCGGTCCGAAGGGTGCGCCCTTCGGACCGGGCGGGGTGAGCGGCAATCCCGCCGATCCGGCGAACGCTGCCCAGCCCATCTCGGCAGAGGTCGGCACGCCCGAACTCGAAGCGGCACAACAGGCTGTGCTGGATGACGCGCGGAGCGCGGTCGCAGAGCGCACCGCTGACCTGCAGCGGGTGACGGCGGAGTATGCCAACTACCGCAAGCGGGTCGACCGCGACCGCGAGCAGGTAACGCTGGCGGCGAAGGCAACCGTGCTCACCGAGATGTTGACCGTGCTGGACGATATCGACAGGGCAGACGCCCACGGCGATCTGACCGGTGCGTTCAAGTCCGTTGCGGACAAGCTCTCCGGTGTGCTGACCAGGCTGGGTCTTGAACAGGTTGGTGCGCAAGGGGATCCGTTCGATCCCGCGCATCACGACGCGGTGCAGTTCGCCACCTCCGCCGATGTAGCGGAGCCGACCGTCACCGATGTGCTGCGGCACGGGTACTCCATCTCCGGCCGGCTGGTCCGGCCGGCTGTCGTGGTGGTGACCGGGCCCGAGCACGAGGATGCCGCCGACAGTGTTGATGCCGCCGACGCTGTTGATGTGCCGCCGGTTGCTGGCGCTGCTGGTGCGGCGCCGGCTACCGAGCAGGCGGACGGCGCCGATGCCGCCGATGCCGCCGACGGTGACAACGGCGGCGAATCGGCCGAGAATGCCGACAGCGACGACGATTCAACCGATCATTCCTGACACGCGCTAGGGCAGAGAGGAGGCCGAGGTGTCCGCCCAGGACTACTACGTGAAGGACTATTACGCCGAACTCGGGGTGACCAAGACGGCCACCTCGGCCGAGATCAAGAAGGCCTACCGCAAGCTGGCCCGCGACCTGCACCCCGACAAGAATCCCGGGAACAAGCAGTCGGAGGACAAGTTCAAGGCAGTCTCCGAGGCCTACGACGTGCTGTCGGACAACGCCAAGCGTAAGGAGTACGACGAGGCCCATAACCTGGCCGCCTCCGGCGCCTTCCGCGGCTTCTCCGGTGCCGGTGGCGGCTTCTCGGGCGGCCAGGGCGGCGGCAGTTTCGATCTGAGCGACCTGTTGCGCAACGCCAGCACTGGTGGCGGGGCCGGCGGCGGCATCGGCGACCTGTTCGGCGGGCTGTTCAACCGCGGCGGCGGTGGCGGCGGCGCGCGGACGAGGGCCAGGCGCGGCGCCGACCTGGAGACCGAGGTGACGCTGTCGTTCGACGAATCGGTGGCCGGCGTGCTGGTGCCGTTGCGGATCACCGAACGCGGGACCTGCGATACCTGCCATGGAACGGGTGCCCGCCCCGGCACCAGCCCGCGCATCTGCCCGGTGTGTGACGGGTCGGGACTCACTACCCGCAACCAAGGTTCGTTTGCTTTCTCCGAGCCGTGCACCAACTGTTCAGGTACCGGAAGTGTGATCGACGATCCGTGTCCCACCTGCCACGGTGAGCGGACGGTCGTCAAGACGCGCACGCTGAAAACCCGTATCCCGGCAGGCGTTTCGGACGGTCAACGGATCAAGCTCGCCGGCAAGGGCGAACCAGGACTGGGTGGCGGACCGGCCGGCGACCTGTTCGTGGTGGTGCACGTGTCCGGCCATCCGCTGTTCCGCCGCAGTGGCGACAATCTGACGTTGACGGTTCCGGTGACCTTCCCGGAACTGGTGCATGGCACAACGGTGAAGGTGCCCACGCTGTCCGGTGCGGTCTCGCTGAAGGTGCCGGCCGGTACCGCCTCCGGACGCAAGTTCCGGGTCAAGGGTGCAGGCGTTGCCCGTAAGGATCACACCGGCGACCTCATCGTCACGGTGGAAGTGTCCATCCCGCAACGTATCTCGGCCGAAGCGGCCGCTGCGTTGCGGGAGTTCGCCACCGCCAGCCCTGACGATCCGCGGTCCGCGATCACCAGGGCGGTGGCCGGCAAGGCGGGTGCTCCGTCATGACCCGATCGGGGCGGTTCGGTTCGTCGGCGATGGGTGTGGGTACTGGTTCGCGTCCCTTGGGTGGCGGATTCGATGGTGCCGGATTCGATGGTGCAGGTTTCGATGCGGAGGCGCCGCTGTTCGTCATCTCGGTCGCCGCCGAGCTGGCCGGGATGCACGCACAGACGCTGCGGTCCTACGACAGGGAGGGGCTGGTGTCGCCCGGCCGCACCTCGGGTGGTGGCCGCCGGTACTCGCAGCGGGACATCGAGCTGCTGCGCGAAGTGCAGCGGCTGTCCCAGCAGGACGGGGTGAACAGGGCGGGCATCCGCCGGATCATCGACCTTGAGTCGCAGGTGGATGCGTTGCGCGGCAGGCTCACCGAACTGCAGCGCGACAGCAGCGCCCTGCTCGACGAGCTGGCGGCGCTGCGGGTGGAGTCGGCTCAGGCGGCGGCAGCTGCCGCCGCCGGGCTGCGCAGGGACCTGGTCCCGTTCACCGCACGCGGCAGCGCCGTCGTCCGCTGGACCCGCTAACTCTCTCCCCACTTCGCGGGTCTGATGGTTGCTAAGAGCTGCCGTTGGACGCTGATAGCCGCGCCGAGGTCGGCGAACCCCCGAGGCCCGCGAACCCCCGACTTCGCGGGTCTGATGGTTGTTATGAGCCGCGGCCCAAAACCGCCAGAGAACCCGCGAAGTCGGGGTTACTCCACGCCGAGGGTGGTGGCGAGTTCGGCGTCCTCGACCCGATCCCAGGCGTCGGCGAAGTCGTCGATGGCACCCATCGCGATGGCCTGCTCGACGGCATGCAGCCGCCCGAAAACGAAACCGGCGGTGCCGTCGGTGTCCGGATGGGCGGCCAACTCCACCAGCAGCCGGGCACTGACCTGGGCGTCCTGGAATTCGCCGAGCACCTCCTGCACCTCCTCCAGCACGGCGGCGAACAGCACCGCCTCGTCACCGAAGACCGCGATGGTGGATTCTGCGGCGTAGCGCACGGTCTTGGCCGCCCTGCGGACCGCATGCAGCGCCTCGGTGTTGGTCGGATCGGCCAGCGCCGCGTCGGCCTTGGCCCGCAGTCGGCGCCACGAGCGGCCGAGTTGGACGGGCAGTTCGCTGGTCGCCGATCGGGCCGTGCGTCTGGTGAGTGGCGGGTCGTCGAGGAAGGAATCAAGGTCGCGGAGCAGCTGCAAATGCCCAGCAGAGTCGAGGTGTTCGCGGATGCCGGCGTGGGCTGCGGCCGATCTGCGGTCGAGTTCGGCGTCGATCAGGCTCCCGGCCGACCCGACTAGCTCTTCGGGTTCCTCGACCAGGCCCGCTGCCAGCCGGCTGCGCAGGACCTCGATATCCCTTGCCGCGCTGAGAGTTCGGCCGAAGTCCTGCAGCGCATCGCGCAACCCGAGCGCCGGCTCGTCGGTGAACAACGCCTCGAACACCCGCAGTACCGAGCGGATGCGACGGGCGCAGGCCCTGGCGTCGTGGACGGCGGTGGCCGCGCCCTCCAGCCGGCCGGTCTGGTCACGCAGCGCCCTTTCGGTGACGATCAGCTTGTCCCGGTGCCGGCCGAGTGCCGTCAGGATCGCCGCACCCGCCGATCGGCCCTTAGTCGGGTTGGCGGCCGGCAGCGGCAGCGCCCGCGCCAGTTTGGAGGCATCGCCGGCCGGCCGGGCACCCGCGTCGATCAGCGCCTTGACGGTCGCCTCTAGCTGCTCGACCGAGCCCTCGATCAGCTCCACCTCGACCTCACGCCAGCGATCGATGGAGTCGCTGCCCTCCCTGGTCGCCGTCACCGCATCGTCGGCGATCTCCACGGCCTGGCTGCCATCGGCGTCCAGTAGCCGATGCACGGTCCGCCGGTTCTGCAGCCTGGCCACCGGCTTCAGCTCCCGGCCGCGGGCGGTACCGCGGATCAGCTGGTCCAGTTGCAGCGGAACCTTTGTCCCGCTGCCGAGTGGCAGCTGCACCTCGCTGCGGGCGCCGGCCACCCGGGAACCACCCGCCGGCAGTTTGAGGTGCCAGCCGGCGTCGTTACCCCCGGTCCGGCGGCGCAGCGTGACGTGCGAGCGCAACAGGTCAAGGTGATCGGTGTCGTAATAGGTCGCATCCAGGGTGTGCACGACGGGCGCCGCCAGCTCGGTGAGTCCGGCCTTGCGGACCGCCTTGTGCTGCAACGGATCGGGCAGTACGGCGTCCGGCGCCACCTCGAGTTTCGTTTCCACCTCGAGGTGCACGACTGGTTGCCGGTCACCGCCCGACTGGCGGGCGGTGGACGGTGGGGTCGTCGTTGGCGGGGTCGCCTTGCCGGTGGCCATGCCAACGGTCTACTGCACGGAGCGGTCGATCGGCAACCGCAGCGGTCGGCACCCCGTAGCCTCCTTCAGAAGAATCGTCGGCGGGGTGCAGTCACGAGTAGCGGAGGACCATGAGCGAGCGATCAGTCGCACAGGACGGTGCGGCGACGCCGGGCCACGGTGGCCCGTCGGCATCGGAGCCGGCCGCCCATCCGGCCGCAGACGTGGCCGCCGAGCCGACCGCACAGGTCCCCGGCCCGCCACCATCGATGGTTGCTGACCGCAAGCAGCGGCCGCAACGGCTGGCGCCGGACCCGAAACACCTTGCCTATCCGCTGGTGGTGGCCGCGGGTTGGTCGTGGCGGATTCTGCTCGTGGTTGCCGTCGCCGCACTGCTGGTGATCGGACTGCAGACGGTCAGCATGGTCGTCGTCCCGCTCGCCGTCGCCCTGCTGATCACCGCGCTGCTGTCGCCGTTCACCAGGCTGCTGCGGGAGAAGCTGCACTTTTGGAACGCGCTGGCCACCTTCACCGCGATCATCCTGCTGATCCTGGTGATCGGCGGCCTGTTCACCTTCGCCGGTACCCAGATCGCCTCCGGAATGACGGACATGTTGAACCAGGCGAAGCGCGGTCTGGACAAGATCGTCAGCTGGCTGCATACCGGACCGCTGCACCTAAGCGAGTCTCAACTGCAGGACTACATCGCCAAGGCGAAGGCCGCCTTCAGCTCAGGGCCGTCCAGTTGGATCGCTAAGGGCACGGCGTTGGCCGGGTCGGCAGGGCACTTCCTGGCCGGCATCCTGATTGCGCTCTTCGCGACCTTTTTCTTCCTGTCCCAGGGCCAGCAGATCGCCGTCTTCCTGATCAGCCTGATGCCCAAGGCCGCCCAGCAGCCGACCTACCAAGCCGGCCGCCGCGGCTGGGTCAGCCTGTCGTCATACGTCCGGGTGCAGGTGATCGTCGCCGCCATCGATGCCGTCGGGATCGGCATCGGCGCCGCGATCCTGCGGCTGCCATTCGTCATCGCCCTGACATTGTTGGTCTTCGTCACTTCCTTCATCCCGATCATCGGCGCGATCGCCTCCGGCGCCATCGCGGTGCTGGTGGCGTTGGTTTCCCACGGGCCGATCTCCGCCTTGGTGATGCTGGGGGTGGTGTTGCTGGTCCAGCAGATCGAATCCCATGTGCTGCAACCGTTCCTGATGGGGAAGGCGGTGTCCCTGCACCCGCTGAGTGTGCTGCTGGCGGTGGTCGTCGGCTCGTCGCTGTTCGGCATCGTCGGCGCGTTGTTCGCGGTGCCGATCCTGGCGGTGATCAACAGCATGGTGCGCTACTACCACGGCTACGATCCGTTCCCCGATCTGGGAGTCGACCCCAGCCCACCGCCCAAACGCTGGAGCCTGGCGGCGGAACGTGCTGCGGCGCAACAGGAACCAGAAGCCGAATAGTCAGGCAGGCAGAGAACTGCCGCGTACCATCAGCTCCGGCTCGATCAACTCGGGCACCTGCTCGGACTCAGGCGCGGTGATCCTGGCGATCAGCTGCTGGACAGCCAGCCTAGAGCGGCTCTGAGGTCAGCTGCCGTCACCGGTGGCCTCGCCGCTGGTCGCGCCGGTCGCTTCCCCGGTGGCTGCGCCGGAGGCCGCAGCTGCCGCCGCCGAGACCGCCGTTGCCAGCTGCACGTCGCGATCGGTGACGCCGCCTGCGTCGTGCGAGGAGCTGCGCACCTGCACCAGGTCCGGGTACCGGATGTCGATCGCCGGGTGGTGGTCGAGCCCGTCGGCGATCGAGCTGACCTGCGCGGCGAAGGCTCCGGCCGCGCTGAATGTGCCACGGTGGAAGTCACCCTGGATGGCATCGCCGTCGTCGTCGGTGTCGAATCGCCAGTCGGCTAGACCGAGCTCGGCTACTTGTTGCTCGGTCAGCGGGTTGTCAGTCATCGAAGTCCTCCTGTTGTCTCCTCGGTGCTGCCGGTCGGCAGTACCAGGATCTTGCTCGCGCTGCTGGTGCCACCGGCCAGGGCGGCGAACGCATCCTCGCCGGCCAGCTGCCAGAAATCCTTCAGGACAAGTGCGCGCATGGGTCTCTTTCCAGAACGGGTGGCCGGATCAGGTCGGCACCGACTCGGCGGTCCTGAAGGTACGCCGGTATTGATGCGGCGTCACCGAGGTGATCCGCTGGAAGTGGGTGCGCAGGTTGTTCGCGCTACCGAAGCCGGCCGCGTTGGCGATCTGTTCGACGCCCTGGTCGGTGGTCTCCAGCAGTTCCTGCGCCAGCCGGACCCGCTGTGCCTGTATCCATTGCAGCGGCGTCGCGCCGGTCGACTGGGTGAAGCTGCGATGAAACTGCCGCCTGCTCAGGTGCGCCCTGGCGGCCAGGTCATCGACCGTCAGCGGCTGTTCCAGCCGACCGCGCGCCCAGTCAAGGATCTCGGCGAATTCGGGCGGCGGCACCACCTGCTGGGTTCCGCGATCGACGAACTGCGCCTGCCCGCCCTCGCGTTGCGCCGACACCACCATCCGGCGGGCGACGGTGCGGGCGATGGCCGCACCATGATCCTGTCGAAGCAGGTGCAGGCACAGATCGATGCTGGCGGCAGTACCAGCCGAGGTGAAGATCCGGTCGGACTCGGTGAACAGCACGTTGCGTTGCACCTGGGTTCGTGGATAACGCACCGCGAAGTCGTCGAGGTTCATCCAATGCGTGGTCGCGGGTCGGCCGTCCAGCAGCCCGGCGGCACCGAGGATGTAGGCACCGGTGCACAGCGAGGCGATCCTGGCGCCGCGCTGGTGCGCTCGCCGCAATGCAACCAGCAGCGGCTCCGGCGGATCCACCTGGGTGGCCCGTTCGCAGGCCGGGACGATGATGGTGTCGGCGCTGCGGAGGGCACCGATCCCGTCGGTCGGCACCTGCAGGCCGTGCACGATGCGCAGGTCCCCGCTCTCGCCGGCGACCATCCGCAGCCGGTACCAGGGGTCGACCAGGTCCGGGCGCTGGGTGCCGAATACCTCGCAGGCGGCGGCCAACTCGAAAATCGGCAGCAGCGGGGTGATGACCACGGCGACCCGGTGGGCGCGCGGCCGGTTCCGAGTAGACATGGCACGAATCATTGCACAGTAGTCATTTGTGCCACTGTGCTCGCCGTCCCCGGCGCTCGATGCTTGAGCGATGTCAACGCGCCGAAGTACCGCTGCCGCGCCCGGTCTGTCGGCGACCAGGGGCCTCGCCTACTACCTGGGTGCTGTCCTTGGTACCGGAGTACTGGCGCTCCCCGGGTTGGCGGCGCAGGCGGCCGGGCCGGCATCGCTGATCGCCTGGACGGTGCTGATCGTGGCTTCGGTGCCGATCGCCTGGACCTTCGCGCTGCTCGGTGCGAAGATGCCGGATCCCGGCGGGGCATCGACCTACGTGCGCAAGGCTTTCGGGGATTCCGCCGCGGCCTGTTGCGGCTGGGTCTTCTATTTCACTGTCCCGATCGGGGTGCCGGCGTCGGCGTACTTCGCCGGGAACTACGTCGCGAACGCCGTCGGCGGCGGACGTGGCACCACTCTGCTGGTGACCGGGTTGATCGTGGCAGCGGTGTGGCTGTGCAACGTCGTCGGTATCCGGACCTCCTCCACCGTGCAGCTGGGAGTCGCCGCGGTGCTGGTGCTGGTCATGGTGGCGGCGGTGGTCGTTGCCGCGCCGCATGCGAAACTGACTTACCTGCATCCGTTCGCTCCGCATGGCTGGTCGGCGATCGGCACGGCGACGGCGCTGATCGTCTGGGCGTTCGCCGGCTGGGAGGCGATGAGTCACCTCGGCGGGGAGTTCCGCGATCCGCAGCGGGACCTGCGCCGGGTGACGGTGGCGGCGCTGGTGATCGTCGGCGTGCTGTATCTGGCGCTGGCGGCCGCTGTGGTGCTGGTGCTCGGGCCGCGGGGCGGCTCCAGCGTTGCCCCGCTGGCCGACCTGCTCAGCTACGGCGTGGGTGGTGCTGCCGGCGGGCTCAGTGCCGTGGTCGCGGTGATCCTGACGGTGGGTGTGCTGAATGCCTACGTCGCGGGCGCGTCCAAGCTGGGAGCAGCGCTCGGCAGGGACGGCTCGCTGCCGCGCTGGTTCGCCACTGGTGCGGCTCAGGGTGTGACGCCGCGGCGCAGCCTGCTGGTGGTCGCCGGTGTCGAGGCGGTCGCGTTCGGGGTGCTGTGGCTGAACCTACTTCCCCAGCCCAGCCTGGTGCTGCTGATGACGTCGGCCATCGTGGCCGTATACGTCGCCGGGATGGCGGCGGCGGGGAAGCTGCTGACGGGCCGGCGCGAGCGGGTGACGGCATTGATCGGGCTGGCTGTGGCGCTGCTGATCGCCGCGACCTGTGGGTGGTATCTGCTCTGGCCGGTGACGATCGCCGCGCTGGCGCTCGGCTACCGGGTGCTGCGCAGGATCACAGTTGAGGTGAAAGTTGGGTCCAAAGTTGAGCGGAACAGACTCAACTCTGGCAGCGTTGCCATCGGTGAAGGTACCCGTGTCGAGCATCAGACAGAACGAGGGGGAACACTCCATACATATGAACACCGAGCGTCTCACCACCCGCAGCCGTGAAGTACTGGCCCAGGCCATCCAGTCGGCAACGACGGCCGGCAACGCCACCGTCGAACCCGCCCACCTGATGCTGGCGTTGCTGGCCACCGAGGGTTCCACCGGTCCCGGATTGCTGCGCGCCGTCGGCGCCGATCCGATCGCGGTGTCCAATCAGCTCAAGACCATTCTTAACCGGCTCCCCAGCGTGCGGGGTTCGACCATCGCCCAGCCGCAGGTCAGCAGGGAGCTGGCCAACGTACTCACCGACGCCGAGCAGATCATGGCCAGCGCCGGCGACGAGTACATCTCCACCGAACATCTGCTGGCGGCATTGGCCCGCGCGCGGACCGATGTGGGGGATTTGTTGATCTCGGCCGGTGCCACCCGGGATGCGTTGATCGAAGCGTTCCCGGTAGTCCGGGGGGGCGATCGTAAGGTGACCACGGCCGATCCAGAGGGCACCTACCAGGCCTTGGAGAAGTACGCCGTCGACCTCACCGAGCGGGCCCGGGAGGGCAAGATCGATCCGGTGATCGGGCGGGACGCCGAAATCCGGCGAGTGGTTCAGGTGCTGTCGCGGCGCACCAAGAACAACCCGGTGTTGATCGGTGAACCCGGCGTCGGCAAGACCGCCGTTGTCGAGGGACTGGCCCAGCGGATCATTGCCGGCGACGTGCCGGAATCGTTGCGCGGCAAGCGATTGATGTCGTTGGACCTGGGTGCGATGCTCGCCGGCGCCAAGTATCGCGGTGAGTTCGAGGAGCGGTTGAAGGCCGTCCTCGAGGAGATCAAGGGATCGGGCGGCCAGGTCGTCACCTTCATCGACGAGCTGCACACCGTCGTCGGCGCTGGGGCCTCCGGCGAAGGCGCGATGGACGCCGGCAACATGCTCAAGCCGATGCTGGCCCGCGGTGAGCTGCGGATGGTCGGCGCCACCACCCTGGACGAATACCGCCGGCACATCGAGAAGGACGCGGCCCTGGAACGCCGGTTCCAGCAGGTGTTCGTCGGCGAACCGTCCGTCGAGGACACCATCGGCATCTTGCGCGGCATCAAGGAGCGCTACGAGGCACACCACGGGGTCCGGATCGCCGACTCGGCGCTGGTCGCCGCCGCCACCCTGTCCGATCGCTACATCACCAGCAGGTTCCTGCCGGACAAGGCCATCGACCTGATCGACGAGGCCGCCTCCCGGCTGCGGATGGAGATCGACTCGCGGCCCGTCGAGATCGACGAACTGCAGCGACAGGTCGACCGGATGAAGATGGAGGAGCTGGCGCTCGCCAAGGAATCCGATGCCGCCTCCACCGAGCGGCTGCAGCGGCTCAAGAGCGACCTGGCCGACAGGTCCGAGCAGCTGGCGGTGATGACGACCCGCTGGGAGCAGGAGAAGTCCGGCCTGAACAGGGTCGGCGAGCTGAAGAAGCAGCTGGACGATCTGCGCTCGCAGGCGGACAGGGCGCAACGCGAGGGCGACCTTGCCCGTGCGTCGGAGCTGTTGTACGGCGAGATCCCAGCGCTGGAAAAGGAACTCGCCGAAGCCTCCAAGGATGAGCAGGCCAGCACGCTGCCGACCGACATCCCGATGGTCGGCGAAGAGGTGACGCCCGACGACATCGCCACGGTGATCTCGGCCTGGACCGGAATTCCGGCCGGCCGGCTGATGGAGGGCGAGACCAGCAAGCTGCTGCGGATGGAGACAGAGCTGGCCCGCAACGTGATCGGCCAGACCGCAGCGGTGACGGCGGTCTCTGATGCGGTTCGACGCGCGCGCGCCGGCGTGTCCGATCCCGACCGGCCGACCGGCAGCTTCCTGTTCCTTGGGCCGACCGGTGTCGGCAAAACCGAACTGGCAAAAGCGTTGGCGGACTTCCTGTTCGATGATCCGCGGGCGATGGTCCGCATCGACATGAGCGAGTATTCCGAGAAGCACGCGGTGGCCAGGCTGGTCGGCGCCCCTCCCGGCTATGTCGGCTATGAGGAGGGGGGTCAGCTGACCGAGGCGGTCCGCCGTCGGCCGTACAGCGTGATCCTGCTCGACGAGGTGGAGAAGGCGCACCCCGACGTCTTCGACATCCTGTTGCAGGTGCTGGATGACGGCCGGTTGACCGACGGCCAGGGCCGCACCGTCGACTTTCGCAACGTGATGCTGATCCTGACCAGCAACCTGGGTTCGGCGGCGCTCACCGATCCGCTGCTCAGCGACGAGCAGCGCCACGACAGCGTGATGGCGGTGGTGCGCAGTGCCTTCAAGCCGGAGTTCCTGAACCGGCTGGACGACATCGTGTTCTTCTCCGCCCTCGGTGTCGAGGAGCTCGGTGCCATCGTCGACATTCAGGTGGCCCAACTCGGCGCTCGGCTTGCCGGCCGCCGGCTGACCCTAGACGTCAGCGATACCGCCCGGGAATGGTTGGCGCGTAACGGGTTCGATCCGATGTACGGAGCCCGGCCGCTGCGCCGGCTGGTGCAGAGCACGATCGGCGACCAGTTGGCCAAGGCCCTGCTGGCCGGGCAGATCGTCGACGGCGACACGGTATTGGTCGATACGCAGACCGACGCCGGTCGGGCGGTCGAGACCCTGTCGGTACGGGCATCGGCAGATCACTCCTGACTGGGCTCGTCCGGGCGACCGCAGGAAGTGCGCCAACGGGTTAGGCTCCCCGCACACTTCTCACGACAGGGGTTGTTCGATGAATCCGAATGGCGCGCAAGGTCAGCAGCCACATCCGCAGCAGGGGTATCAGCAACAGCCGGCTCAACCACAGCCGTACCAGCAGCAGGGCTACCAGCCGCAGGGATACCCAGGCGCCCCCGTCCAACTGGCGACCACCGGGCCGAATCCGGTCGGCGGTGGGCTCGTGGCCCTCGGCGGCCTGGTCGCGGCGATCGCCGCGTTCCTGGCCTGGGTGTCGCTGAGCGGGCAGGGCGTCACGGTGACGGTCAGCGGAACCGGCTCGGTATCCGGCGCCGATGTCGGAAGCACCGGAGCCACCGATGGCTGGATCACCTTCGGCGCCGGCGTAGTGGTGCTCATCGTCGGAGCGTTGGCGCTGGCCCGCAAGGGCGGCCGTGGCCTGCAGGTCGTTGCCATCCTGGCGGGTGTGGTGGTGGCGGGCGTGCCGATCTACGACCTGATCAAGAACAACTCAGACCTGCAGTCGCTCAAGGATCAGGGCGTCGACGTCTCGTATTCGATCGGGATCTGGCTCACCATCGTCGGCGGTGTCGTCATCGTTCTCGGCGCGATCATTGCCATGATCGGGGCGCGGAAGCAAAACTGAGCCGCCCCGTTGGGGTGCTCGGTTTGACGGTCGGTTCGAAGAGGTACCGATCCCGAGGTGGCCGGGCTCCGCGCGGCAATCCCCGCCTGCGCTCGCTCCGAAGGACTGTCATGACGAACACCGCAGAGCGGATCGCCGCGGCTGCCGGGACCCTGCTGGGGTCCCCACTTCCGCTGCGTCTGCGTGCTTGGGACGGCTCCGAAGCCGATCCCGCCCCGTCAGCTCCCGCCTCGGCCGGGGCCGCGGTGCAGGCGCCGGTGATGGTGATCCGCAACCGGCGTGCGCTGCGCCGGATGGCCTGGTCGCCCGGCGAGTTGGGGCTGGCAGAGGCCTACATCAGCGGCGACCTCGACGTGGACGGCGATCTGCGCCAGGCACTGTCCATGGTGTGGTCGCCCGACCCGGACGAACCGTCGCGGCCGGCGCTGCGCGAACTGCCCAAGCTTGCCGGGACGGCGCTTCGACTTGGCATCGTCGGCCGTCGACCGGCCAGGCCAGGGTCGGTCGCCTCGCTGTCGGGACAGCGACATTCACCCGCCCGCGACCGGGCGGCGATCGCCCATCACTACGACGTCGGCAACGAGTTCTACCAGCTGCTGCTGGACGAGTCGATGGCTTACTCGTGCGGCTACTTCACCGCCGGTCCAACCGGTTCCCTCGAAGATGCCCAGAACGCAAAGCTCGACCTGATCTGCCGCAAACTCGGCCTGGCCGACGGCGGATCGCATCTGGACGTCGGCTGCGGCTGGGGTTCGCTGATCTGTTATGCGGCAGAGCATTTCGGCACCCATTCGACCGGCGTCACCCTGTCGCGGCAGCAGTTCGAATATGTCAGCAAGCGGGTCGCCGATGCCGGTCTGGCCGATCGGGTGCACCTGCTGCACGCCGACTATCGCGAGCTCGCCACCGGTATCGCCGGCTGGAACTTCGACGCGGTGTCCACCATTGAGATGGGTGAGCATGTCGGTGACGAGGAATACCCGGCCTTCGCCGCCCTGCTGCACAACCTGGTCCGACCTGGCGGTCGAGTCCTGGTGCAGCAGATGTCACGCGGCGAGAACGCCCCGGGCGGCGGCGCCTTCATCGAAACCTACATCGCCCCCGACATGCACATGAAACCGTTGGGCACCACGGTGTCTCACCTTGGCACGGCCGGTCTCGAGGTGCGCGACGTGCACGCCATGCGGGAGCACTACAGCTGGACCATCGACGCCTGGGCGCGCACGCTGGAGCAGCACTGGGACGCCGCGGCCGAGTTGCTGGGCGACGTCCGTGCCCGCATCTGGCGGCTCTACCTGGTCGGCGGAGCGCTGGCGTTCGAATCCGGCCGGATGGGCGTCGACCAGATCCTGGCCACTCGTCCGCACCCGGACGGCAGTGCCGAGCTCGAGCCCAGCAGGTCCGGCTGGGAACCCGCGCGGGGCCTTCGATGAGCGTCTTCTGGGTCAGTCTCGGAGTGACGGCGTTGGCCGTCGTGGGAGTGATGGCTGCCAGCTTCGCGGTCGGCAAGATCACCGGAAAGTATTCGATCATCGACGCGATCTGGGGTCCTGGATTCGCCGTGATCGGCTGGGTTTCGTTGCTGGTGAGCGCCGGGCACGGTACGGCCGGCCTGCGCTTCATAGTGGTGGCGATGGTGACGATCTGGGGCATCCGGCTCGGCGTGCACATCCTGCGCCGCAACAACGGCCAGCCGGAGGACCCGCGGTACGTGGAGATGCTGAAGGATTCCGGACCGGCAGCAATCGCGGGTAAAGTGCAGCTGCCGCAAGGGATCGCGATGTGGTTCGTGTCCATTCCGGTGCAGCTCGCGATGGTGCTTGAGCGGCCGGCGTGGTGGCTGGTGACGATCGGCATCCTGCTCTGGCTGGTCGGGTTAGCGTTCGAGGCCACCGGCGACGCCCAGCTCGCCGCGTTCAAGAAGGACCCATCGAACTCCGGCACCGTGCTGAACACCGGCCTGTGGAGATACACCAGGCACCCCAACTACTTCGGCGACGCCTGCGTCTGGTGGGGAATCTTCCTCACCGTGGCCTGGACCTGGTTCGGCGCTCTGACGATCTTGTCACCGCTGGCCATGACGTACCTGCTGGTGGCGAAGACCGGCAAGGCACTCACCGAGAAGCGGATGAGCAGTTCCAAGCCCGGCTACGCCGAGTACCTGCGCAGCACCTCTGGCTTCATTCCGCTGCCACCGAAGGCGGTCCGATGACGACCGGCCGGCCGACGGTGGCCGTGATCGGTGCCGGGGTGTCCGGACTGACGGCCGCCTACCTGCTGCGTCGCAGCCACGACGTCACCCTGTTCGAGGTGGAGGATCGGCTCGGTGGGCACGCCCACACCCACCAGGTCGACAACGGCGCAGGGCACGAGATCGGTGTCGACTCCGGCTTCATTGTTCACAACGACCGCACCTACCCGTACCTGCGCAAGCTGTTCGGCGAGTTGGGTATCCAGGCCCGCAAGGCCGAGATGAGCATGAGCATCCGGCATGAGGCGACCGGACTCGAATATGCCGGCGGGCGCGGCATCTCGGGGCTGCTCGCGCAGCCGAAACAGCTGTTGTCGCCGCGGTTTCTTGGCCTGCTGGTCCAGGTGAAGCGATTCCATCGGGCGGCCTCTGAGTTCCTGGCGAACAGCTCCGACGGTGACGAGACTAGTTACGGCGAATTCCTGGAGGAGCAAGGCTTTACCCCGAGTTTCCGCGAGTTGTACGCGGTGCCGGTGGTGGCCTGCGTGTGGTCCTGCGGCTCCGGGACGGCCCTGGAGTACCCGGCCAGGTTCCTGTTCCGGTTCTTGGACCATCACGGCATGTTGTCGGTCTCGAACTCGCCGCAGTGGTACACCATCCCCGGTGGCTCGGCCACCTATGTGAAGGCCGTTGCCGCCCGGCTGGCCGACGTTCGGCAGGGCCGCAAGATCACTCAGATCCGGCGGTCGGCGGCCGGCGTCTCGGTGACCGACGACTCCGGCACTAGCACCGGGTACCACAAGGTGGTGCTCGCCACCCATGCCGACCAAGCGTTGTCGCTGCTGGGAGATCCGACGGCCGCGGAACAGCGGGTGCTCGGTGCTTTCCGGTACTCGCTCAATCACACGGTGCTGCACACCGACGCCGGGTTGCTGCCGCGGGCCACCGGGGCGAAGGCGTCCTGGAACTACTTGGTGCCGCGGGAGCCGGTCGACGACGACGGACCGATCGTCACCTACTGGATGAACAGGCTGCAGAACCTGGACTCGGAGCGGCAGTTTCTGGTGACGATGAACGCGACCGATCGGATCGATCAGCGCTCGGTGATTGCCGAGATGGAGTACCGGCACCCGGTCTACGACATGGAATCGGGCAGGGCCCGCGCCGCGCTGCCATCGCTGAACACCGCCAGCACGACCTTCGCCGGCGCCTACCACGGCTGGGGTTTCCACGAGGACGGTTGCAGGTCGGGTGTGGACGCCGCCGCCGCGTTCGGGGAGACCTGGTGAACGCTCTCGGAGGGGTGGTGAACCTTCCCGCCGTTCCGGCGCTGGTGGTCGGCCATGTCAGCCACCGCAGGCACGTCGGCGTCAACGAGGCGTTCCGCTACCGCAGCATGCAGTGGCTGGTCGACATCGACGACATTCCGCAGCTGCGAGCGGCCGGTCGGCTGTTCGGTCTGCGCGCCGCGGATCACCTGTCCAGCAACGGATTTCGCCCGGACCTGACGGCCCTACTGACCGAGTGCGATATCACGCTCGCCGACGACGATCGGGTGCTGTTATTGGCGCATCCGCGCAGCTCCGGCTACGTTTTCGACCCGCTGTCGGTGTTCTGGTGCGTCACCGCCGACGGCCGGTTACGCGCCGCCATCCTCGAGGTGCACAACACCTACGGTGAGCGGCACGCCTACGTATTGCCGGCCGAACAAGCCGACGGGACGTCGGCAGAGTGGTTGGTGGCCAAGGACTTCTACGTCTCGCCGTTCAACGACACTGCCGGCGAGTACCGGGTCCGGCTGACGCTGGCCGCCGACCGGCTGCAGGTGACGGTGAACCTGCATCGGGACGATCAGCTGGTGCTGGCGGCCACTGTCGGCGGCCCGATCGAGCCGCTCACTTCCGCATCGATGCGCACCGCGGTCCGCCGCGTTCGTGGTGTGCCATATCGGATCCCGGTGTTGATCCGGTGGCGGGCGATCCGATTGCTGCTCAGACGGTTGCCGCTGGTCAGTAGGCCGCTGAGCGGCGGCAACCTGCCGACCGTGGTGCCACCGAGCTCGACCGGCTGTCCTGCCGTGCACGGCGCGCGCCCGGCTGCGAGCCGCACCGGGCGATAGCCTGGAGTCCATGCCTACTGCCCTCGTCACCGGTGCCACCTCAGGGATCGGCGCTGCGTTCAGCCGGCGGCTGGCCGCCGACGGCTATCGGCTGGTGATCGTGGCCAGAGATGCGGCCAGACTGGCCGACCGGGAGACGGAGCTGCTGGCCGCCGGTGCGCCGGAGGTGCAGGTGCTGGCGGCCGATCTCACCGATCCCGGTCAGCGTCAGCTGGTCGCGGGTCGGCTGTCGGATCCGGCGCGGCCGGTGGACCTGCTGGTGAACAATGCCGGCCAGGCCCTCGGCAAGGGTTTCGCGGAGGCCAGCCAAGGTGAGATCCTGCAACAGCTGGAGCTGAACGTCACGGCCGTCATGCTGCTGACCCAGGCCGCGCTGCCCGGCATGACGGCGCGCCGCCACGGCGGCATTATCAACGTGGCGTCGATCGCCGGGTTGCTGCCGGGCCGCGGCTGCACCTACTCGGCATCCAAGGCCTGGGTGATCGCCTTCAGCGAAGGACTAGCGGTGGCCTGCAAGGGATCCGGCGTCCGGGTCCAGGCGCTGTGCCCGGGCTTCGTCCGCACCGAATTCCATTCGAGGGCCGGTATCGACATGGACAGCAAACCCGGTTGGATGTACGTCGACGTCGACAAGCTGGTCGATACCTCGCTGGCCGATCTGCTGGCCAACCGGCCGTTGTCGATTCCGGGGAGGCTGTACTCGTCGATCGCGGCCGCCGCCAAGCTCGCGCCGCGTTCGGTGGTCCGCGCGGTGGCCAACAGCGTTGATCGCAGGCCCCGGACATAGGCTGGACGGCGTGCCCGATCAGCAGCCACCCGCCCTGTCCGCTGCGGACGTCGTCGGTGGGCCGTCAACTCCTGGTAGCCCGCCGCAGCCGGACGGCGCCGCCAAGGCCAAACTCGCCGACCTGGTCAGCGCGATGGCGGTCTTCCGGGGCACCGTGACCCTGTCGTCCGGCGAGGAAGCCGACTACTACTTCGACGGCCGGTTGCCCACCCTGCAGCACCAGACGGCACCGCTGATCGGCACCCTGATGCGGCAGCTGACGGCCGACTGGGACTATGCGGCGGTCGGCGGTCTGACGCTCGGCGCCGACCCGGTGGCGCTGGCGATCATGCACGCTCCCGGACGGCCGATCGACGCCTTCGTGGTCCGCAAGGAAGCCAAGGTGCACGGCCTGGGCAAGCGCATCGAAGGCCCCGGCGTGGCCGGCCGCAGGGTGCTGGCCGTTGAGGACACCTCGACCACCGGCGCGTCCGTGCTGACCGCCGTTGATGCGCTGCTGGCGGCCGGGGCCATCGTGATCGGAGTGGCAACGGTGGTCGACCGGGCCACCGGGGCCGCCGAGGCAGTTCGGGCCCGCGGAATCGACTACCGCTACCTGCTCGACCTGACGGATCTCGGCCTGGCCTGATCAGGCGATGACAGAAGGAGCCGGACCGCCGGCTGACGTAGCCGGATCGAACGCACCCGGCGCCGAGCCCGGCCCCACCGAATGGACCACCAGCGAGCAGGTCGGTGTGGGACCGTGGCCCGCCGAGCCGGCCGACTGGCCCGCCGATGCCCGCTACGACCCCGAGCTACTGGCCGTTGGCGACCGCCGCAATGTGGTCGACGCCTATCGCTACTGGCGCCGGGACGCCATCGTCGCCGACATCGACCGCCGCCGCTTCCCGCTGCACATCGGCATCGAGAACCTGGGCTACGACTACAACATCGGCACCATCGTCCGTACCGCGAACGCCTTCGCGGTGGCCGTGGTACACATCGTGGGACGGCGGCGCTGGAACCGCCGCGGCGCCATGGTCACTGATCGCTATCAACATCTGCGGCACCACGACACGGTCGACTCGCTGGTCGCCGACGCCGGGCGCCAGCAACTGGTGATCGTCGGTGTCGACAACACCGCCGGTTCGGTCCCGCTGGAGACGGCGCAGCTGCCACGAAACTGCTTGCTGCTGTTCGGATCCGAGTCGGCTGGGTTGTCCGAGCCGGCCCATCACGCGGCGGCCATCACGGTATCGATCGCCCAGTTCGGATCCACCCGCTCGATCAACGCCGGGGTGGCCGCCGGCATCGCGATGCACGCCTGGATCCGGCAGCATGCCGACCTGAACAGCGCCTGGTGAGCGATGTGTCGCCGGATCGCCGCCGCATCGGCGCCTGCCCGACGCCTACACCAGGGTCGATTCAGGGTTGAACCTGGCCCTGGCAGGTCGGCGGTCGCCGGTACGGTTGCGCAGGTGGATCTGAACACTGTGAAGACCGTGGCGACTACGGTGATCATCGCCTTCGTCGTCATCGGCGTGCTCGCCGCGATCATCATCAAGAAGATCATCGGCAAGATCATCTCGCTGCTGCTGGCCGCCGCGATCATCTTCTTCGCCTGGCAGCAGCGGACTCACGTCGTCAACTACGCAGACGACATGAAGGGCCAGGTGTGCGCGGCCCAGCCGCACTTCTTCGGCATCACGGTCAAGTTGCCCGCCGACTGGTGCAAATAGCAGTCGGCAACGGCTTGTCGGCAGGTTCTGGGGCAACGGATCTGGTTGCTGGGGTTCTGCGGCTTCCCAATGCGGGTAGCGTCAGCCTCGAGCCCATGGATAACTTCACGCAGGTCCTGGCCGGCACCGGAGCCGGTGACCTTGCCTGGGCAGTCTCGGCCGGCGCCGTCGAGGGCGCTGCTGGAGCCGACGAATTCGTCACGCTGATCAGCCGCACCCAGGGCGGCAAGACCGCCACCTCCGGGTTTCGCGGCCCGAAGCTCTACCCGGGGGATCTGATCAACTACTGGGTCGGCAAGGCCGTCGGACCCCCGGTGTTCGTGCTGGTGAGGGCCGACCCCAAGGTCGTCCAGTGCGCGGCTGTCTGCATGTCGCGTGCCAGGTATTCGATCGATCTGTCGGACGAAGTCCCGCAGTTCGGGCTGCGGTTCGGCGCGCTGCAGGTGTTGCAGGGCGAACAAGTGGTGGGCGTTGTTCCCACCACCACCACCGACATCAGGCCGATCAACCGCTTTCGGTGACGCCGGCTGCTGATTGACCGGCAGCCGCGACGGGCATGGTGGTAGCGAGAGGAGATCACCATGGGCATTGACCATTCCGCCGAGATCGACGCATCCCCCGAGGATCTCTGGGCGCTGTTGGAAAGGCCAGGAGTGATTCACCGGCTGATCCCGCCCTGGCAACCGATGACCGTCGTCCAAGAAGCGGCCAACCTGCGGGACGGCACCGCCAAGCTGCGGGTCGCCGGGGCGCCGTGGACCTCGCAGCACCAGCCGGACGGCTATGTCGACGGCCAGCAGTTCGTCGACCAGCTCACCTCGTTCCCGCTGCGGCTGGTGAACCCGTGGCGGCACGAACATCGAGTGCAGGCAGCGGCCGGCGGCCGATCCGTCATATCGGACAGGGTGATCACGCCGGTGCCGGCTGCCCTGCTGCGGGCCACCTTCGAATATCGGCACCGGCAACTCGCCGGAGACCTGGCCGCCCACGCCGCGTACGCCTCGCCGCCGCTCACTGTCGCCGTCACCGGCGCGTCCGGGCTGATCGGATCCCAGCTGACGGCATTGCTGACCACCGGCGGCCACCGGGTCGTCCGGCTGACGCGTCATCCGGCGAGCGGAGCCGGCGAGCGACAGTGGGATACCGACAATCCGGCGGACAATCTGCTCGACGGGGTGGATGCAGTGCTGCACTTGGCCGGCGCGGGCATCGCCGGCCGTTTCACCCAGGCACACAAGAAGGCTGTCCGCGACTCCAGGATCGGCCCGACCCGCCGGCTCGCCGAGGTGGCGGCGGCCGCCGGTGTGCGCACCTTCGTCAGCGCGTCCGCGATCGGCATCTACGGCGCCGATCGCGGTGACGAACCGCTCGACGAGACCGCCATCGCCGGCCACGATTTCCTGGCCGAGCTGGTGGTCGACTGGGAGGCCGACTCGGCGACCGTTGCCGCTGCCAACTCGACGCTCAGGGTGGTGCAGGTGCGGACCGGCATCGTGGTGACGCCGGCCGGTGGTTTCCTCAAACAGCTCCGGCCGCTGTTCGCGCTCGGGGTCGGCGGCCGGCTCGGTTCGGGGGAGCAGTGGCTCAGCTGGATCGGCATCGACGACCTGCTCGACATCTATCTGCGGGCGCTGACCGACGCCTCGATGTCCGGACCGGTGAACGCCGTCGCGCCGAACCCGGTGCGCAACAAGGAGTTCACCTCGGTGTTCGGCCACGTGTTGCACCGTCCGACGATCGTGCCGGTGCCGTCGTTCGGACCGAAGTTGTTGCTGGGCACCGAGGGTGCGGCCGAGGTCGCCGAGGCGTCCCAGCGGGTGACGCCCGCGGTACTGGAGCGGGCCGGACACCGATTCCGGACCCCCGATCTCGAGTCGGCGTTGCGGCACGTGATGGGGAAGGGCTAACTCAAACCTTGACCGCGACGGTGACTATTCGGGGACCGTTGCCCCGTCGGACTTGTTGGCCTTGCGCTTGCCCTGCCAGTGGTAGATCGCCGGCCCGGCGCTGAACAGCACCACCGCGACGACGGCCAGCACCACCAGTAGATCGACGTGCTGCTGGATGAAGGTGATCTTGCCGAGGTAGAAGCCGGCGACCGAGACCAGGGCAACCCACAACGCCCCGCCGAGTAGCGAATAGCCGGTGTAGACCTTGGCATTCATCTTGGCGGCACCCGCCATCACGGTGGCAACGGTGCGGACCACCGGGACGAACCTGGCCAATACGACGGTGATCTTCCCGTACTTGTCGAAAAACTTGCTCGACCGCTCGATGTGCTCCGGCTTGAGGAACCTCGCGTCCGGCCGATTGAACACCGCCGGCCCGACCTTGTAGCCGATGCCGTAGCCGACCATGTTGCCGACGAACGCGGCGACGATCTCCAGCAGGATCAGCAGGATCAGGTTGACGTGCAGCACCTTGGTCGAGACGAACAGGGCCGCCATGAAGAGCAGGGTGTCGCCCGGCAGGAAGAAACCGATCAGCAGGCCGCACTCGGCGAACAGCACCAGCATGATCCCGAGGACGGCCCAGGACCCCATGCCGTTGATCATGGTCGACGGGTCGAGCCAGCCGGGGAGCAGTGCTAGGTTCGTCACGATCACCAAGCGTACCGGGTGGCGGCGGCGCTAGAGGATCGTCAGCAGGCCGGCGGCCATCCCGATGATGGCGCCGACGATGGCCGCGATCAGCAAAATCTGGGCCGGTGTGAGGGCTCTTGACCTGGCTGGCTGCGGTGTGGTGCCGGTGGCTTTCCCAGGGGCTGTCGGGCGGCCGCCTGCCATTGCCCGCAGTGCCTGCGAGAGCACCCTCTCCGGATCCGGATCCTGCGGCGATCCGCCCGTCATCTGGCTGTCATTTCGGATCCGCTGTCATTTCGCGTCAGCCCATCGAGATGCGCATCAGCTCGCCGAGTTTGGCCACCCCTCGGCTGGCCGTCGACTTGACGGTTCCCTTGGACAACCCGGTCGCCTCGGCTATCTCGGCCTCCGACAGCCCGCCGTAGTACCGCAGCACCAGCACCTCGCGCTGACGTGGCGGTAGGTCGCCCATCGCCTCGACGACGGCGCGGTGCTCGGCGGACATGATGGCCAGCGACTCGGCGGATCTGGCGGTGCCAGGGTCGGGTGGGGTGTACGCCCGGGCGGTGCGTCGACGCCGCAGCATCGACCTTGAGCCGTTGACCACCGCTGTCCGCAGGTAGCCGATCGCCGCCCGGGTGTCCCGCAGCGAACCCCACTGCTTGTACAGACCGGCGAACGCCTCCTGAACCACGTCCTCGGCGCTGGAGATGTCGTCGACCAGCAGAATTGCCAGCCGCACCATGCCCATCCGGTGCGATCTGTACAGGTCGTCGATGCTCAGCGGTGCATCGAACGGCGGGGGCGCCTGGATAGGGTTCAGCGCTTTGAGCGTCCCGAGGGTGTGCTCGATCGACGATTCGCTGGATGTGTGGTGCTCGCCCGACTCGTTAGCCACTTGCCTGATCCTGCCAGGCGAACGCGGATTCCGTCGGACAGCGGCCGAACAGTGCGACGTTCTGGGTGGTGGTCAGCGCGACGCGCCGTGTCGGCGAACGCTGCTCGGGGCGTGTCACCTCCGTCAGACGCCGTTGCTGAAGCGCCGCTAGCGGAGCCTCGAATCAGTGCTACTGTTGGCAACATTGCCAATAGGAGGTTGTGATGTCACAGCGGCGTAGGCGGGAACCCGAACAGGCTCGCGAGGAGATGCTGACCGCGGCCGGGGAACTAATTGCCCGGCTCGGGCCCGACGGGGTGGGCCTGCGCCAGGTCGCGGAAGCAGTCGGTGTCACCCATGGCTTGGTGAGCCACTACTTCGGCACCTACGGTGCGTTGGCGCAGGCGGTGCTGCGGCGCGAAAGCGAACACCACCATGAGCGTGTTCGCGAGCAGCTGCGGGCCGATCATGACCTGCCCTACGCGGACAGCATGATCCGAGTGCTGCTGGAGACCCTGACCGACGAGCGCTACGTGCGACTGTGGGCGTGGTCCACCCTGCACGCCACCGACAGCGATACCGCCCCAGCGGGGAATCTGCGCGAGCTGGTCACCGTGATCCAGGCCGGCATCGGCGCCGTCGTGCCGGCGGCACAGATGCCCGACCGGGACCGGATTGAGTCGGCCGTGCTGCTCGGGCTGTCCGCGGCCTACGGCTACACCCTCGGCAAAAGGGTCTGGCTCACCGAGCTGGGCCATGATCCCGCCGACCCTGTCAAGGATGCCGCGTTCCGAGAATTACTGTCCGCCGCGGTGACCGTGCACCTGGTCGAGAAGTGACCGCGCTGACCGATCTCACCGCCCCCATGTCCACCGGCTCGCCAGCCATGAGTCAACAGGCGGTGGCGGTCAATGTGGCCATCTTCCTGGCTGTCCTGGCCTACGTCCTGCAACGCCAGCTCAGCACCAGAGCGGTGACCTCCCGGACCTTCCTTCTCGTCGCGATCCTGTTCGCCTATGGCCTTTACAGCGGCTTTCCCACCGCGCCCCCGGGTATCGCGTTGCTGCTGGCATCGGTTGTTGTGTCCATCGGGTTCGGCGTGTGGCGGGGGACGTCGATGCGAATGTGGCTGGCCTCGGACGGAGTTGTCTACCGGCGGGGCACCGCGCTGACCGTCACCCTCTGGGTCATCACCGTGACCCTCAAAGTCGTCCTCGACGGGTGGGAAACGGTCACGACCCACACCTTCACGGTCGGCTCGATCTGGCTGGCCATGGCAGTCACGCTGGCCGTGCAACAGGGGGTGATGCTCCGTCGGGCCAAGTCACTCACACCGGCCCGACCTCACCAACCCAGGACTGACCGCCCAAGTCCGCACAGGTGAGACAGCGTTGGCGGCGCCATGAGCCGATCATCAAGAGCTGACAGCGGTGGTGAGGGCGGACGCAAGCATGCCTTGCGGTCATAGAAGGGCTTTCGCTCCGCCACCCGCGTCAACCGGATGCGAGGCTGAGGGATACTTGATCGACCCTCTTTGCTGGAAGGACCCCACCATGCCGATCGCCACCCCGCAGACCTATGCAGCGATGCTCTCGAAGGCCCGGGAAGGCGGATTCGCCTACCCCGCCATCAACGTCACCTCGTCGGAGACCATCAACGGAGCGATCAAGGGCTTTGCCGACGCCGGCAGCGACGGCATCTTGCAGGTCTCCACCGGCGGCGCAGAGTTTGCATCCGGCACGGCCGTCAAGGACATGGTGGTCGGCGCCCAGGGGCTGGCCGAGTTCGCTCATGTGGTGGCCGCCAAATATGACGTCACGGTTGCGCTGCACACCGATCACTGCCCGAAGGACAAGCTGGAGAGCTACGTCAAGCCACTGCTGGCGATCTCCACCGAGCGGGTGAAGGCCGGCGGCAACCCGCTTTTCCAGTCGCACATGTGGGACGGATCCGCAATCCCGTTGGACGAAAACCTTGCCATTGCCAAGGATCTGCTGCCGATGTGCCAGGCAGCCAACGTCATTCTGGAGATCGAGATCGGCGTGGTCGGCGGCGAAGAAGACGGCGTCGCCAACGAGATCAACGACAAGCTGTACACCCGCCCCGACGATTTCATCGCCACCGTCAAGGCGCTCGGCGCACCGGACGGGAACTACATCGTCGCTGCCACCTTCGGCAATGTGCACGGTGTGTACAAGCCGGGCAACGTCAAACTTCGGCCGGAAGTATTGAAGGCCGGTCAGGACGCGCTGGCCGAATACCTGAAGCAGCCGGCCGGTTCCAAGCCGTTCGAGCTGGTCTTCCACGGCGGCTCCGGCTCGTCGGGGGACGACATCGCCGAGGCGGTGTCCTACGGCGTGGTCAAGATGAACATCGACACCGACACCCAGTACGCCTTCACCCGCCCGCTGGTCGGGCACTTCTTCACCAACTACGACGGGGTGCTGAAGATCGACGGCGAGGTCGGGGACAAGAAGGCCTACGACCCGCGCTCCTATCTCAAGCTTGGCGAGACCGGGCTTGCGGCCCGCGTGCTGGAAGCCTGCAAGGAACTCGGATCGGCCGGCACCTCGGCGAGGTAGCAGCTGGCTCGATCTACCAAAGCCCGAGCTGCTGCGGTTGATTGGCCCCTGGCGGAATCGTCAGCTGCGAGATCGTCCCGACGGCAGCGAGCACTCCGCCGAGGTTGTCGTGCCGACAGGCATGCGGCAGACGGTCAAGCCGACAGCGAAATCGCACCGACCGCGAGCTTCTGCGGTGGCACGCTGGCCCGATGGTCTTGGGCTTCGGCGGCGAGGTGGCAGATTTTTATCAGCAGTATCGGCGCGGCTATCCGAAGTCGGTCATCGACGCGCTGGTCGCTGCTTTCGCGTTGACCGATGATCACCTGGTGGTGGATCTCGGCTGCGGCACCGGGCAGTTGGCGTTGCCCCTCGCCGAGCGGGTCCGCGCTGTCGTCGGGATCGACCCGGAGCCGGCCATGCTGGTCGCCGCTCGCGGTGCGGCCGAAAAGCAAGGTCAGGCAAACATCAGCTGGATGATCGGCGCCGCGGCCGACATCTCGACGCTGATCAGCCTGCTCGGTGAACGGTCCGTTGGCGCCGTCACGATCGGGCAGGCGTTGCACTGGATGGACCATGACGAGCTGTTCAGCGCAGCGCAGCCGTTACTGGCCGAGGGCGCCGGTATCGCAGTGGTCACCAACGGGACTCCGCTCTGGCAACAGCATGCAGCCTTCTCTCATGCGCTCAACGAGGTACTCGAACAATGGCTGAGATCGCCGTTGACTGCGACCTGCGGCACCGACGACGACAGCCAACAGCGATATCGGCAGAGTCTGACGGCCGCTGGATACACGGTCAGCAGCGCTGAGATTCGCTACTCGGACGAGCTGACGTTGGAGCAGATCGTCGGCAACGTCTACTCCGCCATGCCCGTTAACAGGATGCCGTTGCCGGCGCGGCGGGCCGGATTCACCGCGCGGATAGCGGAAGCGCTCGAACCGCACGCGCCGTTCATCGAGGACGTGCGGGTTCAGCTGCTGTACGGCCATCTCGAATGACCAGAACTCACCAGAAGTGACCCGAGCGCCGACAAGTGCCGGGCACTCGCGTCAGCTATCGGCCAACCGTTCCAGCACCGGCTCCAGGTCGCCGACGGCGCCGAGCAGGATCGACGAGATGCCGATTTCCTCGCGCAGCTGCAGGAACTTTTCCACCAGCCGGTCGACCGATCCGATGAACAGGTGCGGTGAGTCGATCACCTCGTCCTCGGTGAGTTCGGTGCCGGTCCGTGAACGCAGCGCGTCGATCACCTTGCGGGCCTCACCGCGCAGGTCGTCGGTGACGGTCACCGGCCACATCGACGGATAGATGTTGAACTCCAGCGACTCGAACCGATCGCCGGCGGCGGCCCGTACCCAGTCGATCTTCTCGCGGGTGGCGGCCAGCGTCAGTGACGCAGCGTCGAGGTTGGCGCCGGCGCCGATGCGCGGCGACAGCCCGATGATATCGGCCTCCCGGCCGGCCAGACTCAGTGTGCGCCGACCGCCGCCGCCGATGAGGAACGGTGGGTGAGGGCGTTGCGCCGGAACAGGTTTGGCCGCGTAGTCGATGATCGTGTAATGCTCGCCGGCATAGCTGAACGCCTCACCGGTGAACAGCCCCTTCAGCACCGTGATCGACTCGGCCAGCCGCGCCTGCCGGATCGGAGTCGGATCGAAGGGGATGCCGATGGCGTCGTACTCGGGCTTGTTCCAGCCGGCGCCGAGTGCGATGTCCAGCCTGCCGCCGGACAGGACGTCGATGCTCCCCAAGTCTTGGGCCAGCACCGCCGGATGCCGCAAATCGTTGTTCATCACGAACGCCGACATCCGCAGCGTCGAGGTGGCCGCCGCGACGGTCGCCATGGCGACCACCGGCGACAGCTGCCCGAGCAGGTGATCTGGCAGCACCACGGAGTGGTAGCCCAGCCCCTCTGCCCGTCGGGCCCGGGTAGCCAACTCGGCGCCGTCGACGATTTCGTGGATATCGGCCAGGAAGTGGAACGGTCGCATGCGGCCATTGTGGTGCTGGCCGGTGCGGGCCGATCACCCGGGCTGGTCGACTGAGCCAGGCGATGACGAGCGGTAAGCCGAACCGAGCCCGGTACCGTTGCCGTCGGTAGACCGCGGCCGGAGCGTTCGTGCCATCGGCAGCCTGGGCGACGTCAGCTCGGTCGACCCGATCCTGTCGACGACGCGGCAGTACACCTGAAGGAACAGCTGGACACCGGCTACATCGCGCCAGCAGCAGAAGCTGTCAACCGCATTATCGATACCTAGAACCGCTGGGAGGCAACAACTACACGGTCGAGCGGGTGACGGCTTCGACGTCCGCGGGTGTACAGTTCCGTTCATGTCGCATCGCGTTCAGACGACCACGCCGGGCACCCTGCCCCGGCACGCAGTTTGCTGATCCCTGCGATCTGACCAGCACACAGCCCCGGGCCACCCCCGGGGCTGTGTCGTCGGTGGCGATGCCTTGGGGGTGGCCTTCCTCGAGAGGAAATCCCATGCAGCGCAGCAATAGTCTGCCGATCGACCATCGTAGTTTCGGCAGGGAACACGGCTTGTTCGCTACCCACGAGCTGGTCGGCTCCGGCCTGCCGTTGTGGCTACCCGACGGCGCGGTGATTCGTGGCGAGCTGGAGAAGTTCGTCGCCGAGCGCGCCGCTGCGGCCGGCTGCCGCCGCATTTACACCCCGGTACTGGCCAAGCGGGAGCTGTTCGAGCGGTCAGGTCACTGGGACAAGTTCTCCGACGACATGTTTCCGCCGATGGTGGTGGGTGGGGAGGAGTTCGTGTTGCGCCCGGCGAACTGTCCGCACGCCGCATTGGTCTATGCCGCCGGCCAGCACAGCTATCGCGAGCTGCCGATCCGGCTGGCCGAGCTGGGGTCGATGTTCCGCAGCGAACTGTCCGGTGTGCTCGGTGGGCTGTCCCGAGTGCGGCAGATCAATCTGGACGACACCCACGTCTTCTGCACCGAGGACCAGATCGAGTCCGAGGTGTCGGCGGCGGTTTCACAAATCCATTCCGCCTACCGGACTCTTGGCATCCAGGTGGACTACTACCGGCTGTCGCTGAGTGGCAAGAGCGGCAAGTATCTGGGCGATCCGCAGCTGTGGGCGCGCGCCGAGCAGCTGCTGGCCGGCGTGCTGGACGAACTGCAGCTGCCCTACCGGGCGGTCGCTGGCGAGGCCGCGTTCTACGGGCCGAAGATCGACGTGCAGGTGCGGGACACCGCGGGCAGGGAGGACAGCCTGTCGACCGTTCAGCTGGACTTCGTGCTACCAGGGCGTTTCGATCTCAGCTACATCGGCGCGGACGGATCACGCCACCGGCCGGTGATGATCCACCGTGGCCTGCTGTCCGCGATGGAACGGTTGGTGGCGCACCTCATCGAGCTGTACCGCGGGGTCTTCCCGGTGTGGCTGTCGCCGGTTCAGGTGGTGGTGTTGCCGATCAGCGCCGACCAGCAGCGCGCCGCCGAGAAGTTGGTGGGTCGACTGCGAGCAGCGGGGCTCCGCACCGAGATCGACGGCGCGTTCAGCAGTCTCGGCCGGCGGATCCGCAGTGCCAGGGACCGGATGGTCCCGTACCTGGCGGTGCTGGGCGAACGGGAGGTCGCTGCCGGATCGGTCGCGCTGCGGTTGCGGGGCGGGAAGCAGCTTGCTGGACTCGCCGTTCAGGACGCCGTAGACGGTATAGCGGCGGTGGCGAGTTCGCGATCGCTGGAGCTGGAGCTGCCGGTGGCCCGATGAGGAGAACCATTGTCCGACAGCATGATTGCGCCTGTCCGGGACCGGCGCGTCGCGGAAAATCCAGACAGTGCCTGTGGTCCAGGAGTGGCGGACTCCATTCGTCGGCAGGTTTAGGGCATTGTCGACACCATGACCCAGGACACCGCAACCGTCCGCAGCAGGCTCTGGCGCGACGGAAAGCTCGAGGCCGAAGACTTTCCGTTCGGCCGCATCTCCGATTATCTGAACGAGGAGGGGTGCTTGGTCTGGGTCGACATCAGCGACCCGGAGTCGGCGGATCTGTCGGCCCTGGCCGACGAGCTCTCGCTCGATCCGCTGGCCGTCGAGGACGCCATCGGCCAGGCGGAGCGGGCCAAGGCCAGCCGGTATGCCACCCACACCTTCCTCACGGTGTACTCGGTAGCCACCTCCGACGAGCAGAATCGGGACGTCTCGGAGAGCTGCCTGTCGATCACCAGGGTCTCGGCGTTCGTGATGCACCGAGGCATCGTCACCGTTCGGAACGGCGACGAATTCGACATGGACGAGGTCGTCCAACGCTGGCAGGAAAAGGCCGAGCTGCTGAAATACGGGCCGGCCGCGCTGGTTCACGGATTGCTGGACGTGATCGTCGACGCCCACTTCGAGGCCGTCCAGCTGCTGGACGACCAGATCGAATCGTTGGAAGACCAGCTGTTCGACGATAGGGCGGTGAACAAGCAGCTGCAGCGACTGACGTATCGGGTGCGTAAGGACCTGGTCCAGTTGCGCCGCGTCGTGCTGCCGATGCGGGAGGTGATCAACACCGTGCTGCGGCATCGGCAAGACGTGAATGCCCGCCCCGAACTCGACCCGTGGTTCGAGGACCTCAACGATCACGTGCTGCGCGCAGCGGAGTGGACCGAATCGTTGCGCGACATGGTTACCACCGTCTTCGAGACCAACCTGTCGTTGCAGGACAGCCGGCTCAATACGGTGATGAAGAAGCTGACATCGTGGGCGGCCATCATTGCCATTCCGACCGCCATCACCGGCTATTTCGGCCAGAACGTTCCCTACCCTGGCTTTGGCCGCGAGTGGGGATTCGCGCTGAGCTCGGCCGCAATCATCGTCATCGCTCTTGGGCTGTATACGATCTTCAAACGGCGCGACTGGCTGTGAACCGCCGGTGCAGCTTGGTCGCGTCGCCGGTCACCGGGTGACGCTCTTGTGCACCGCTCGCTCGGCCTTCGCCAGCTCGGCGCGGGCCTGCCGCAGCGTGACGTTGACCGCCGACTGAGCCGCCTTCGCGGCGTCGAGTGCCGACTGAGCCCGCTCGACCACCTGCTCGGCGTCGTCGGCCGCCACCTGCGCCTCGTCCAGAGCTGTACGGGCATCGTCGATCAACCGCTGCTCCGCCAGCTCGGCGGCCTGCCTCTTATCCGCGTCCTCGGCAGCCTGCTGCTTCTCCATCTGCTCGGTGGCCGGTCGACCCGCAGAACCCTTGCGGTGGGCGGTCTTCGGGGCCCCGGGGCGCCGGGCCGGAGCTGCTGCCGACGCTGGTTTCGGCGTTGGTGCCGACTCGGCGGAGCCGCTCTCCAGGCCACTGCGAAACAGCCCAACGGCGAGCCGACCGGCCAGCAATTCCTCGGCGGCGGCTCCGTCGGACAACGCGGCGCGCAACGTGTTCGCCAGTTCCCGCGCGGTGTCGGCGCTCACCGCTCGTCCGGCTGCGCGGCCGAGATGTCGGGCTTCTTCGACGAGCGCCGAGATCAACTGCCGCTGCAGGGTGCTCAGCTCGCGTAACCGATCGCCGGACCGACCGGCAAGTGCTGCCCGCAGATCGTCGCCCAGCTCGATCAGCGGCTGGATGTCCTCTGGATGCTCCCGAACGAGCTGATTCGCCAGCCAGCCAACCGCATTCGGCTTGGTCAGCTTGCGAATCCGGCTGGCGAGTTCGGGGTCTCCTGCTGTCTTGGCTTCCTTCTCCCGCGCCGTCCTGGTGGCGGTGAAGTCCTCCGGCGGCAAGGAGTACAGCTGGTTGGCGACGGCGTCGAAATCCATCTGCTGCACCCTTAGAACGCGCTGGTCTCGCGACGCCGCCGGCCTCGGAATCCAGCCACTGCCAGCTCGCCCAGCAGCAGAGTGAGCAGCCCGAAGCCGCTCAGCACCCGCCAGCAGCCACTACTCATGCAGGAAGGGTACGTCGCGGCCGTCGGCCCCTTGACGAGCGTCTGGATGCTGGCTCGGCTTCTCGGGATCTCACAGCGACGCCACCACACCGGAGTGCCTTCTCTGATGTGCCTGTGCCAGCTTGACGCTGCTCGACGGCTGCGAATTCGCCACCGGCATGAGGGTCGGGTTTGCTCAGATCGGCGCGATCAGTGACTTCCACCCCGACCGCCGAAACCCATGCGCTACAACACGATCCGTGAGCCCATCATCACCGTTCGATCTTCCGGTAGCCGGAAGTAGGCAGCCGGGCTGGCCGCGTTGTGCGCCAGCCCGATGAACAGCCGCTTGCGCCAGGTCGCCATCCCAGGGCTGGTGCCGCGTTCGATCGCAGCGCGCGATAGGAAGTAGAACGCCTGGTCGACGTCGAACTGCAGCTCGTCACTCATCCCGGCCGCCGCCTTGAGCTTGGCCGGGATGTCCTGCTCGTCCTGGAACCCGACTCGGATGGTGAGGTGAACGATGCCGTCGTCGGAGTACCCGAGTTCGTCGACCGTCAGCTGCTGATCCAGGGGAACGTGCGGGACGTTCTCGGACAGCACCGACACGATCACCACATGCTCGTGCACGGTGTGATTGAAATGCGTGTTCGCCCGCAGCGCGAGCGGCGTCGTCTCCTTTGTTGGGTGCGGAAAGACTGCGGTCCCAGGTACTCTCGCCACCGGCGACTTCCGTAACTTCTCGACGAATTCCGGCAGCGACCCCTCGGCCTCGATGCGCCGGCTGGTGATGATCTGCCGCCCGCGCTGCCACGTCATCATCACCGTCACCACCACTGCTGCGATCAACAGCGGTAACCAGCCGCCGTGCACCACCTTGGTGAGGTTGGCGGCGAAGAACGTCAGCTCGACACCGCCGAACACCACGCCGACCAGGATCAGTCGCCAGACCGGCCAGTGCCAGACCGAGCCGGCCAGGATGAGGAACAGGGTGGTGGTGAGCAGCAGCGTGCCGGTCACCGCCAGACCGTAGGCGGTGGCGAGCTTGCTGGATGATTCGAAGGCCAGCATCAGCACCAGCACGCCGCCGAACAGCAACCAGTTGACGGCCGGCAGGTAGATCTGGCCGCTCTCGCGGGTCGAGGTCTGCCGCACCGTCAGCTGCGGCAGGAAGCCAAGGCGGACGGCCTGCCGCGATACCGAGAAGGCGCCGGAGATCACTGCCTGGGAGGCGATGACAGTGGCAAACGTTGCCAGCACCACCATCGGAATCTGCGCCCAGCTGGGCGTCAGCAGATAGAACGGATTGGAGATCGCGGCCGGCCGGTTCAGGATCAGTGCGCCCTGGCCGAGATAGTTGATGATCAAGGCAGGAAACGCGATCGCGAACCAGGCGAACCTGATGGGCCGGCGCCCGAAGTGGCCCATATCGGCGTAGAGGGCCTCAGCACCGGTGATCGACAGCACCACAGCACCCATCGCGATGAAGGCGGTGAACGGATGGTCGCCGATGAAGGTGAAGACGTAGGTCGGCGACAGCCCGCGCAGGATGCCGGGATGAGCGATGACCTGCGGCAGCCCGGTGAGTACCAACACGATGAACCACAGCACCATCAGCGGGCCGAACAGTCGGCCGATCCGGTGGGTTCCCCAGCGCTGCACGACGAACAGTACCGCCAGGATGGCGATGCCCACCGGCAGCACAACGGCGTGCGCTCCTGGCGCCGCCACCTCGATGCCCTCGACCGCGGACAGCACCGAGATCGCCGGCGTGATCAGGCTGTCGCCGTAGAACAATGAGGCGCCGATGACGCCGAGCACCATCGCTATCGCCACCCGGCGGCGACGGGAGCGCAGCTTGCCGCGGATCAGCGCGGCCAGCGCCATGATGCCGCCTTCGCCGTCGTTGTCGGCCTGCAAGATGAAGACGACGTACTTGATCGACACGATCAGCGTGATCGACCAGAAGATGAGCGACACCACGCCGTACACGTCGTTGGTGGTCGGCTTGACGGCATTGCCGTCGATCGCGAACACCGTCTGCATCGCATACAGCGGGCTGGTGCCGATGTCGCCGAACACCACCCCGATCGCGCCAAGGGCCAGTCCGAAGATGCCGGCACCGTGGGCGGCCGGATGATCCGGATTGCCGCTGCCGCTGCCGCTGGCGGTGGAGGCGCTGCTGCGAGTGCTGGGGGTTCCGGCGGTGGCGATGGTGCCGGTGCTGGGGGTTCCGGCGGTGGCGGCGCTGCCAGTGCTCGACTTGCTGGCGCCTGTCCTGGGGGTGTCGGTGCTGTCGGTGCTGTCGGTGCCGGTGTCTTCGCCACCGGCGGCCGCGTCGTTGGCCGTTGCCGCATTCGGCTCTGCCTTGCCGTCATTGTCGCCTCTGCCGGCATTGCTGCTCATAGCACCGGAGTATGCCGGTTGTCGTCGGCCGCCGTCCGGTGGACAGCCCGTCCCCGCAAAACTGGTGGCGGGATCACGAATATGTCGCCGGCTCGGTGCCCAGCGCGATCTAGCCACGACTTTTGCGCGATCCGCGCGCGAGCAAACCTGCCGTGTTCAGGTTCGGCCCCACTAGGTAGCGGAAACCTGTCGCGACGTGCGGAATATCGCGGCGTGTCGCGGCAGTTCTCCGCTACCTGCTCGGGGTTCAAGACAGCGGAACGTGGTGATGCCGAACCTAGGAGCCTGTACTCCCGGCCTGCGGAGATTCCACCCGACTATCCAGTGGCCTGAAGGTGGCTGGTGTGCCACGGTTCGGGGTGACCCCGCCGTATGCCATTTCCGCGCCAGTAGAGGACCACGATGTCAACACCATCACGCCTTGTCCCACTGCTCGCCCAGTACGACTGGGCCTGCGAACGGCTGGTTAACAGGCTGGAAGGTCCGGCGGGGGACAGCGGAGACGGCGAACACATCGAGATACCGGCGATCACCGACGACGAGTATCGCTGGGAACCGGTGCGCAATAGCTGGACCGTCCGGCCGCGCGCCGATGGTCCTGGACCGGGCGCAACGGTGCTGGCCGGGACCGGCGAGTGGGGCCGCGACGGTGGACGCCCGCACCCATGGCCGCCGCCGATCACCACCATCGCTTGGCGAGCGGCGCTGGTCGCGGCCGACGACGCTGCCCTGGACACGGTCGGCTGGAGTAGCTATCCGAACGGCAGCGATCCGGAAGACCCGTTCCTGGACACGGTCTGGTGGGTCAATCAGGAGGTACTGCATCATGGCGCAGAGATCGCACTGCTCCGCGATCTGTATGGGGCAGGCCAACTTTGACGCTGGTGCCGGAGGTCGTCGACGCCCGCACGGTGGTGCTGGTCGAAGGAGTGAGCGACCAGCTCGCCGTCGAGGCGCTCGCCCTGCGCCACGGCCGCGATCTGGCGGCGGACGGCGTCGCCGTGCTGGCGATGGGTGGGGCGACCAACATTGGCCACTATCTGCGCACCTACGGCCCACCAGGAGCGAACGTCGGTCTGGCGGGATTGTGTGACGAGGCAGAGGCCGGCATCTTTCGGCGGGCATTGCAGCGGGCCGGCGTGACACCCGTCGGGTTGGCACCTACGGAGCTGGCAGGCGCGCACCCGCAACCCACCGAACCGACCCGCAAAGCCCTGGCGTCACAACGGGTTTTCGTCTGTGTCGCCGACCTCGAGGACGAGCTGATCAGAGCTCATGGGGTCGCAGCGGTGCAGGAAATCCTCGACGCCCACGGCGATCTCGGCTCATTCCGTACCTTCCAGCGGCAGCCGGCGCAGCACGGAAAGTCCGACGCGGCCCGGCTGCGGCGCTTCCTGGGCACCGGCAGCGGCCGGAAGATTCGGTACGGGGCGCTGCTCGTCGATGCGCTGGAACTCGACCGGATACCGGCACCGCTGGCCGCCCTGCTCAACAGCTTCTGATACAGCATGCAGCACACAGCAGACCGGCGCCAGCTGGCCGCGCGGCAGCGGAGCCAGCCAATCAGCCGGCGAAGGTGACCCCGAGCAGATAGACGTTGAGGGCGACGATCAGCGCGACGATGAGGGTGGCCGTCGCGGTGGTAATCCGGCGATTGGCGAACTGCCCCATGATGTCTCGCCTGCGGGTGATCAGCACCAGCGGAATCAGTGCGAACGGAATGCCGAACGACAGCACCACCTGGGAGACCACCAGGCTGTCGGTGGTCGGCAGGTGCAGGGCGAGCACCACCAGCGCCGGCAGCATCGTCAGCCCGCGACGCAGGAACAATGGGATGCTGCGCCGGATGAACCCCTGCATTACTACCTGGCCCGCGTAGGTGCCGACGCTGGAGGACGAGAGCCCCGACGCCAGCAGCGCGCAGGCGAAGGCCAGCGCCGCGCCGCCGCCGACGTACTGGCCCAGCCCGGCGTGGGCGGCCTCGATCGAGTCGACGTTGGTGTGTCCGGTGCTGTGGAACAGGTTGGCCGCGATCAGCAGCATGATCAGGTTGATCACGCCGGCCAGTCCGAGGGCGATGAACACATCGACCCTGGCGAACCGCAGCAGGGTGCGGCGCTCGCCGTTGTCGACGGCGCGGAAGCGGTTCTTGGTGAGGGCAGAGTGCAGGTACACCACGTGCGGCATCACGGTGGCGCCGACGATGCCGGCGGCCAGCAGCACGCTGCCCGAATCGTCCAGCCGTGGGACCAGACCGGCCAACGCCGACGGCGCCGAGGCACCGACCAGCAGCAGGTCGTAGATGAAGCCGAGGAACACCAACGCCAGCAATCCGATGATGGCCAGCTCGAACCTCCGGTAGCCGCGCTGCTCGAGGGCGAGCACCCCGAACGCCACCACGGCGGTGATCAGGCCGGCCGGCAGCAGTGGGATGTTGAACAGCAGGTTCAGCCCGACGGCGGCACCGACGAATTCGGCAAGGTCGGTGGCCATCGCAATCAGCTCGGCCTGCACCCACAGACCCCGCGCAACCGAGCGTGGGAAGTGTTCGCGGCACAGTTCGGGCAAATCCTTGCCGGTGACGACGCCGACCTTCGCCGACAGGTACTGCACCAGCATCGCCATCGCGTTGGCCACCACGATCACCCAGACCAGCAGGTAGCCGTAGCGGGCGCCGGCGCTGAAGTTGGTGGCGAAGTTGCCGGGATCGATATAGGCGACGGCCGCGACGAACGCCGGCCCCAGCAGCGCGACGGTGCCGCGGGTGCGGCCCTTGGCCCTGATCTGCGCCAGCGCGCTGGGGGCTGAGTCGATCAGCACACCCTTGCCGGTTGCTGAGTAGCCCGGCGCACCGTCGAGAGCGTCGTCGCTGATCACCGCCATCGGCTTTGTCGTGCTCACCGCGCTCCTTGACCCGAACCAAAGTTCGTTCGTACGAAATTCAGAGTTGCTATCTCCGAAGATAGCCTGTGAGGGGAGTTCGGAACAGCGGCAGCAATGGTTTGGCCGGTGCAGCGATATCTTCGAGGGATGGCCGGTCCCCCCGCGCGATCGCAGACCGTCGAGGACTACCTCAAGGCAATCTTTTCCCTCGGCGAGCGGGATGGCGGTCCGGTGACCACTTCCCGGTTGTCGGATCGGCTAGGCCTGTCCGCGTCATCGGTATCCGGCATGCTGCGCCGGCTCGCCGCTCAGGGCCTGGTCGATCACCGTCCGTACGGTGGCGTCACGCTGACTGGCTCTGGCCTGGCCGGCGCCCTGCAAGTGGTCCGCCGCCATCGGCTGCTGGAGATGTTCCTGGTCGCGCAGCTCGGCTATGGCTGGGACGAGGTGCACGACGAAGCCGAGATCCTCGAACACGCCGTGTCGGACCGGCTGGTCGAGCGGATCGACGCCGCCCTCGGCCGGCCACGTTTCGACCCGCACGGCGACCCGATCCCCGGACCTGGTGGGGATGTCCCTGCGCTGAATGCGCATCGACTGGCCACCCTGAAGCCGGCACAGGCCGGCCTGCTGGTGCGAGTTGACGACTCCGATCCCGAGGTGCTGCGACACCTCACTCAGGCGGGCATCACCCTCGGGCAGCGCATCGAGCTGCTCGAGCAGCTGCCGTTCGACGGTGACTATCTGGTCCGCACCGACGACGGTCGGACGCACCATTTCGCCCCGGCGTTGGCCAACGCCCTGTGGATCGGATAACGCCAGGCGGATCGGATAACGCCAGGCGGTCGCTCAGCTGACCTGGCGAGCCGTCGTGCGCTTGTTGACCACGATAGTCAAATAGGTTGGTAGGTCAGGCATTTCGAGCGCCTGACGCACATCGGCCAGCACGCCGTCGAACAGCCGGGTGCGGATGACGCCGGTATCGGCGTTGTCGTCGACGGTGACTTTGAGCCACAGCTCGGGCGCATCCGGTGGCCCGGTCAGGTTCGCGGAGGCGCTGCGGACTCCGGTGATCGCCGTGGCGTCGGCGATGACGACGTCGGCGAGGGCGCCGGCGGACAGCGAGGTGGTTCCGCTGCCGGTTTCCGGCTGTCGCTCGCTGTCCATGATCAGCCGGTGCACCCTGTCGGTGCGCGTTTGTACCAGCAGCCAGCGCAGCACCAGCAGAGCGATGATCAGCGCGAGAACCGCTGCAGCCCAATAGATCCAGTGATGGTTGGTGACCCAGGTGTCGGCCGGCTGCGGGTACAGCTTCTGGTGTTCCGGGGCTGCCCCGAAGACGCCGAAGTGGACGGTGACCATGGCGGCGCCGGCCAGCACGAGCAGCAGTCCGACGATGGTCAGCCCGGTCCGGTTCCCCCGGGTGGTGCGGCGGTACATGTCAGGTGTCCCTTCTGCTCAGCTGCGTCCTGACGGTGCGCGGGCGCCGCAGATCGAGCAGCTGAAGGCGCTGGTTGGCGGCGGCGTCGGCGGCTTCTTGAAGTCCGTCGGTGTGCCGCAATCCACTGTTGGCGTCCAGCCGGATGGTGCGCCGACCGATCCGGGCGTCGGCGCGGGAGATGCCGTCAATCTTCACCACGACGGAACTGAGCGTACGACGCAGGCTGTTCTTTTTCAGGGCCGCGGCAACGTTGGCATCCGGCCCATTCAGCTCGATCAGATGACGGGATGCGGGCAACAGCCCGATCGCCAACAGGACGACACCGACAACGGCCACCACGATGCCGATGATCAGCACAGTCGTTGCGTCCCAACCGGTTTCCCGCAACCAGCGGGTGGCGCCGCGGAGGTTCACCCCGACCAGGGTGCGATGCAGGGCGGCGATGGTCGCCAGGTAGCCGCCGGCTACTGCCGCCAGCAACAGCAACACCGCGACGATTACCGCCGGCACGGTGCGGCGCCCCCTGGGAAGGCGAATCGATGTGTGCGCAGGACTCATACGACTCGCTGTTCCTTTCGTTCGGGCCGGATCACGTCGGCGACAGTGATGTCGACGTGGTCGACCGTCAGCCCGCAGAGGTTTTCCACCCGGTGCCGAACGTGGGTGCGAACCTGCCGGGTGGTGGAGATGATGGGGGCCGGGTAGGCGATCGCGACGGACAGGCTCAGGCCGGTGATTGCCCCGTCGGTCACCGCATCGGCCGTGACGGCGGTGCGGCCGGTGGTGATGCCGACGACGCGGCGGTGCAGGCCGAGGCAGTGCGGCACTTCGGCGGCCGCGCGGGCGGCGATCTTCTCCACCACCCGGTCGGCCAGGGTCGTCTTTCCGCGCGTTTCGGCGTCGGAACTGGCACCCTCGGCGGGGGCGGTGGACGGCTGCACCGTCACCGGTCCAGGCGGTCCCGGCGGCCGCCGCCCAGGTAACGCGAGAGGTCCACGTCGCCGTCGACGAGGCGACCGACGACGAGGCCGATCACTCCCAGGACCAGCACCAACAGAAATGCCCAGAAACCGCCGAAGGCGGCCGTCACACCCAGCGCGAGCCCGGCGAGCAGCCCGACGATCGTTCCTTGATGATTCATAGCTTCTCCTTGCTCGGATGTTCGATGTGACCCTGATGACTCAGCTGTCACTCAGCCCCGTTTGTTCGCCTGGGTCAGCGGACCCGGTGCGACCCGCTGCGTTGCCGCAGCCGCCGGACGGTGGCCCGGCGCAGTTTCCGCAGCGCCCGCCGGATCGGTCGGGTCCGGTAGACCAACGGTCGCGACGATGCCGGCTGGCCACCGGCGAGTCGCCGAAGTCCCTCGGCGAATCGCTCGGGGTCGCCGCCCCGGTCGGGGTGGTGCTCACGGATCCAGGCCCGTCGTGCGCGGCGGGTGTCTTCGAAAGAGTCTGCAGCTGCCATCGGCTAGGGCTCGCCCCGATCCGGGCCGGCCGGGTCGGTCAGCTGTTCACCCGGCAGCAGGATGTCGTCGACAGCCACCTGCACGTCTCGACCGTTGCGCCAGGGCTCGACCGCGGCCCTGATCCACTCGGCCTGTTCGGCGTCCTGCTGCAACGGCGATACCCAGGCCGGTGTCGGTGTGATCGACGCTGGCAGCTGAGTCTGCCGGGGCCGATCAGACTCACTGAACCCGGCCGGGATTGTCGTCATCGTCCTGGTTCTTCTTGTTCTGGTCATCGTCGCCCTCGACGTGAACGTCGCCGACGGCAATGTTGACCTCGGTGACTTCGAGCGCCGTCATCCGCTCGATGGCGGCGATGACGTTGCGGCGGATGGCCTTCGTCAGCTCGCCGATCTCGACGCCGTACTGCACCACGATGGCCAGATCGACGGCGGCCTGACGCTCGCCGACCTCGACCGAAACGCCTTGAGCCAGACTGGTCTTGGCGCCAGGGATTCGCTCGCGCATGGCACCGAAGGCGCGGGCAGCGCCGCCGCCGAGCGCGTAGACCCCGCTGACCTCGCGGGCAGCTAGGCCGGCGATCTTCTCCACAACAGTGTCGGCGATGGTGGTCTTGCCATGGCTGGTGATGAGCGCCGAGTTGCTCTGGACCGGGAGGTTCTTGCGCTCATCGGTCCTCTCGGACTTGTCGGTCTTCTCGGCTCCGGCGGCGGTGGTCATGGTGGGTTCCTTTCGGTATGCGGACGTCTGAGTTAAGACACCGGATTCGGCAGAACGTCACGAACGGGATTTGCCCGGCCCGGTTGCTGCCCACCGACGGCATGCGTCGGTGGTTGCGGCGGCGATCGTCTGGCAGCATCGCAGTGGTGAGGGTGCACACTGCCGACGCCGGCCAGCGGACGATCGACGGGGAGCTGCCGGCGGAGGGCTCAGCTCGCCGGCCGCCGGGCGCCTCGCGCAAGCCAGCGGTCGACGAGTTGGTGATCATCGCCAGGGCCCAGCAGGGCGATCCACGGGCCTTCGAAACCTTGGTGTTGCGTTACCAGCAGCAGATGTATGCGGTCGCCCTGAGGATCTTGGCCGATCCGGATGATGCCGAAGACGCGGCCCAGAACGCGTTCATCGCGGCGTGGCGGCAGCTGCCTGAGTTCCGGCTGGACTCCAAGTTCTCCAGCTGGATGTACCGCATCGTCACCAATCGGGCGTTGAACCAGGTCCGCGCCCGGACCCGCAGGGCAACCCCGGTGCAGACCACGGATCTGGAACTGCACGCAGATGGCAGCTGGAGGTCCAGCAGCTCCGCCGTCGACCCTGAGCAGCACGCCGAACGGGTCGCAATGATCGACGCCATCCGGCGGGCACTCGCGGGTCTGCCCGAAGAGCTGCGACTATGTTGGCTGTTACGGGAGGTCGAACAGTGCCCGTACCAAGACATTGCCGACATCACAAGGGTGAGTCTGGATACCGCCAGGGGGCGGATCTATCGGGCCCGGCTGCGGCTGGCGGAGGCAATGAAGTCATGGCGCTAGCGAATGAGCCCGGCCGGCTGTCATGTGGCCGTGACCCGCTCGAGGTGGTCGACCTGGCCCGGCTGGGTGTGCTCGACGAGCACTCAAGGAGCTGTCGGTACTGCCGGGCGGCGATCGCGGCCGGCGAACAACACCTTCGGCTCGCCGATAGCCTGCGCGAGCTCCCGGTACAGGCGCCGGCCAGCCTGCTGCCGGCCGTGATGACCACCGTCTGGGCCGAGCTACGTCCGGGGCGGAACATCCCGCTGCCTGCCTCGCATGGATCGGCATTCGCCACCGAACGGGCCATCGCCGCGACGGTGCAGCAGGGGTTGGACGAACTGCCGGATCTGCTGGTGCACCTGTGTCGATTGCAGGTGTCGAACGACGCACATCCACACCCCGTTGAGCAGCCGCTCCGGATCGAGGTGCGAGCGGCGGCGGCGTACCCGACCGATCTCACCGCGCTGGCTGACAGCGCCCGCATTCATGCCGCCGGCATTCTGCTCAGCCAGTTCGGCTTGACGCCGCACACCATCGACGTGTTCTTCGTCGACATATTCCAGCCGGAAAGCTGGGCCGGATGAACACGCCCGACCGGCCGGCTTCGCGATGACCGTTGGCAACGTCACCCTGGCCAAGGTCGCTGCTCAGGCCGCGGTGGACACCCCGGGCGTCGCTCGACTGGCTCCCAGTCTGACCAGGGTGGTAAAGAGTGCCGTCAGCAAGACCGCCCGCAAGCTGAGGACTGTCGCGACACCGACGGCCAACGGCCGGCCCGAGCAGGACGCCGTCGACATCGAGCAGCACAACGGCGGGCTGACCGTGATCACCGTGCGGATCATCGCCACCGGCCAACCGCCGGTCCTGGACACCGTGAACGCGGTACAACTGGGCGTGCGATCGGCGGTGCTGGAGCTGACGGGGACAGCTGTGGAGATCTCGGTCGTCGTCATCGACACCGAGCCGGCTATGACGCAGACCACATGAACTGCGCCGTGCTAGACGACCAGTCCGCGGTGTCTAACTATCCAAGGCTAGCAATCCGTCCGTGGCCACTGGAGGGGTGCTGCGGCGACCCCGATGTTCAGTGTCGCTGTCAGGGTCAAGGCCTGCCAGCTCCGGGTCCCTCGGCGCCGGCCGTCGGACGGAGCCAGGGTGCCGGATCAGGGCCGTGGGTCGCGGGTGAACAGCCGCTTGGACACGACGTAGCCGAACGCGGTGATCAGCACACCCCACGCTGCGGCGATGACGGCGTTGTTGCCGATCGGGCCGCCCAGTAGCAGCCCGCGCAGTGTCTCCATCACGGGTGTGAACGGCTGGTATTGAGCGAACCAGCGAAGAACGGCCGGCATCGAATCGGTGGGAACGAAGCCGCTGCCGAGAAACGGCAGCAGGATGAGGAACATCGGCGTGTTGCTGGCGGTCTCCACGCTCTTGGCCTTCATCCCCAGCGCGACCGCCAGCCAGGTGAGGGCCAGCGTGAACAGCGCCAGTATGCCGATGGCCGCGATCCATTCGACGACGGTGGCGTTGGGTCGGAAGCCGACCGCCAGCGCAACACCGAGTACCACCACGATGCTCAGCAGTGTCTGGATCATGCTGCCGATCACGTGTCCGGTGAGCACCGAGGCCCGATAGATGGCCATGGTGCGGAACCGGTTCATGATGCCCTCGGTCATGTCCATGGCGACCGAGATGGCCGTGCCCTGCACGGCGGAGGCCACCGCGATTCCGATGATGCCTGGAACGACGTAGTTGACGTAGGCGCCCCGGCCGCCGGCTCCGGCCAGTCCGCCGCCGAGCCCGCTGCCACCGATGCCGTTGCCGATGGCACCGCCGAAGACGTAGACGAACACCAGCAGGATGACGATCGGCATGCCGATCAACATGATGGTCAACGAGGGGTATCGCCGCATGTGCCGCAGGGTGCGGCGCAGCATGGTCGCCGTGTCGGTGACGGCATAGCTCACGGTGCTCATCGGAGCGCCTCCTTCTGCTGAGTCTGCTGAGTCTGCTGACCGGTCGGCTGATCGACGTGGTGCTCGGGCCGGCCGGTGAGGGCGAAGAACACGTCGTCGAGGTCGGGGGTGTGCACGGAGAGCCCGTCGACCTCGATGGACTCGCCGTCGAGCCGGTCGAGCAGTGCCCGCAGCGAACGCACTCCGCCGTCGCCGGGGACCTCCAGGGTGAGCGCGTTGTCGTCGCGGACGGCACCGTTGCTCGAGACGGTGCCGGCACCGTTGCCCGAGTTGGTGCCGGACTCGCTGCCGAAGATGCGGGCAGCCGCGTCGAGTCCGGCAGCGTCGGCGAACTGCAGTTGGATGTGTCCGCCTGGAACCAGCCGCTTGAGTTCGGCCGGCGAGCCTTCGGCCACCAGCTTCCCGTGGTCCAGCAGGGCGATCCGGTCCGCCAGCTGGTCCGCCTCGTCCAGGTACTGGGTGGTCAGGAAGATCGTCACCCCGTCGGCGACCAGGTCCCGGACGATCTGCCACATGGTGTGCCGGCCCCGGGGATCCAGCCCGGTGGTCGGCTCGTCGAGAAAGACGATGCGCGGACTCCCGATCAGGCTCATCGCCAGGTCGAGCCGGCGTCGCATGCCGCCGGAGTAGGTCGACGCTGGCTTGCCGACCGCGTCGACAAGATCGAAGCGCCGGACCAGGTCGGCGATCCGCTGCCGGCCCTCGGCCTTCGGCAGGTGATGCAGGTCGGCCATCAGCACCAGGTTCTCCTGGCCGGTGAGCAGGTTGTCAACGGCCGAGAACTGGCCGGTGACGCCGATGGCGCCGCGGACGGCGTCGGCGGCCGCGGCCAGGTCGTGTCCGGCCACCTGCAGCTGGCCGGCATCGGCGGTGATCAGGGTGGACAGGATCTGCACCATCGTTGTCTTGCCGGCGCCGTTCGGGCCGAGCAACGCAAAGACGGTCCCCTCGGCAACGCTGAGGGCAATGTCGTCGAGCACGATCTTGTCCCCGTACGACTTCGTCAGTCCGGCGACCGAAACGGCCGGCCGACTGCTGGTGGATGTCATGGTTTCTCGATTCGGTAGTTGTCGAGCCGGGTTCAGGCCCGGCGGATCACGATGTCGCCGTAGCTGGTGTGGGCGTGAAGTTCGACCGTTGCGGCCGCGCCTTCGGGGCTGTCGGTGGAATCCAGCGAATTCCGGACGCTGCCGAACGACGTGTGCAGATCCAGTAGGGCGGCGGTGCCGGCGTGGATGCCGATCTCGATCCGGCCCAAGCCGGTCTTGGTCGAGGCGACTCCGCTGATGAGGTCGCCGACCCGGACGTCGCCGTTGCCGGTTGCCAGCGTGACGTCGCCGGCCGGTCGGTCGACGGCGACGGTGCCGTTGGCCGAGGTGATCCGGAGGGTGCCGCTGATCTCGCCGACCCAGCAGTCGCCGTTGGAGTTCTTGATGGTCGCGCTGCCATCGATCCTGCCGACCCGCAACCTTCCCGAACCCGACGTCAGTTCAGCGTTACCAGCCACCAGGTCGACCAGGATGGAACCGACCGCGGTCTGCAGATCGGCGGTGGCCATGGCGTCGAACCTGATGTCGCCGGTCGTCGACTTCACCCGGCAGCCGCCGAATCGTCCGGTGCCGTGCACGGCCGCAACGGCAGCGTCGCACTCCAACCGCGAGTCGGTGGGCAGCGAGACCGTCACATCGATCGATCCCGGTTTGTTGAACAGTCCGAGGCCGCGTTGCTTGGGGGCCTTCACCAGCAGTCGGCCGTCGGCGCAGGAGACCCGGGTCTGCTCGGCGGCCTGCCAGTCCTCGCTCTTGCCGCTGTCGCTCGGAAGTACTTCGACGACGGTGTCCTCGCGGTCGCTCGCGGTGAGGCGGATGTCGCCGACGGGGACGTCGATGGTGAGGGTGATGGGTTCTGGTGTACCGAATGTGGGCATGACGAATCCTTCGTTGCTCGGTGCGGCAGCTTCGCCGCAGGAACGGTGTGGGGGTGTGACGGCTGGCTGCTAACGCACCCAGCCGGTGTAGCGCTGACTGCTCCGCGGTGCGCGGTTGACGGTGCTGGTGTCCTGGTCGCCAGCGGCCAGGGCGGCGGCGGCCGCCCTGACCAGCCAGGCGTTGACCGACAGGCCGGCGTCCCTGGCGGCCCGCTCGACCTTGTCCTTGAGGTCCTGGCCCAATCGCAGATTGATCCTGGCGACCGCGCCCTCGTCGTCGGTCGGCACGACCACCTCGGCGACCGGCGGCGGTGGCAGCGGTGGGTCCGGCATCCGAGGGGTGGTGACGACGAAGCTCGGCTCCCGTCCGCGCAGCCGCAGGTCCACCGAGCCGGGAGCCAGATCCCTGCTGATCTCGGCGGCGGCGGCGCCGAGGGCATCCAGCAAGGTCAGTCGAACGGCCGAGTCGAGGGGTGCCGTCAGCCGTTCGGCCAGCGCTTTGGCATCCGGCCCGCCCGCTTCGGCGGCCGTCGCCAGTTCCTGACGTAGCGATTCCACATAGGGGGTAAGCTCCATGGCATCACTATGGCACCAAATTGGTGCCAGTGCAAGCCATTCTGGCACTACAGTGGCATATCAGGTCGAAAGCGCGTCCTGACGGGCGTCCCTGGCGTACCGACCCGGCGTGACGCCCAGGAACCGCCGGAAGTCGCGGACGAAATGCGACTGGTCGTACCAGCCAAGGCCGGCGGCGACGTCGGCCAGCTCGGCACTCGGGTCGCGGTCGAGGGCGGCGGCAGCGTCCTGCAGCCGGCCGCGCATCAGCACCCACTTGGGCGGCACCCCGATGTATTCACGGAACAGCCGTTGCACCCCCCGGACCGACATCCCGGCCCTGTCGGCGATCTGTTCCACCCGCACCACGTCGCTGTCCCGCAGCGACCACTCGACCAGATCGCGAGCCATCAGGTAGTCGACACTCGGCTCCCTGGCCAGCAGCACCAGCCAGCTCTGCACGATGTCGCGCCGCTGCGTGTCGTCGGGTTCGGCCAACACCGCCGCGAGTACCTCGGCCGCCCCCGGTAGCAGACTGTCGGCCCGCAGCGCCTGGTCGGCGGGCAGCACGGCATCGATCAGTGCGGAGAGGCCGCCCGGCTTGAACCGCAGCCCCAGCACCCGTCCCTCGCCGGCCAGCTGCACCCGGAACCGGCTGGTCCAGACGGTGGTGACGACAGCGGCCGGCAGCCGGATGTTGTGCCGCACCAACGGGTCGCCGCCGGTCCGGCTGCCCTGCTCGAACGTCAGGTGGCAGACCGGGTTGGTGATGACCTCGCTGGTCCGCAGTGGCTGACCATG
>JALYVF010000056.1 GCA_030853385.1 Actinomycetota bacterium
TTCAGTCGGCGGTGCAGCCGGGCCTGAGCCACTCCGGCGGCATCCAGAGCGCCTGGACGATGGCCAGTCCGCTGACCCTTGTCTCGGCGGGGCTGCGCCTTGCATCGACCACATCCACGCACTATGCATCACTGTCGGGATTCACCGCCGCGGAAGCGTTGCGGGGCAACAGCTTTCTTGCCGACCCGGTCGACCCACCGGATCCCATCTATCAGAGCCCCGAGGACAGCGAGCCGGTGCCGCCCGACCTGAAGGCGCAGCTGCGGCCTCGGCTGCGTGACGTGTGCCTAATGAACAGCAAGCACCTCGGCCCCGATCAGATCGGTGATGCCGACATGCTCTGTCAGGGCTTCGCCGACTCAGCACTGACAGACATGGGGCACCTGCGCAGAGCCCTGTGCGACTTCCCCGAGATGGGAATGCCCCAGCTGCCGCAGCTCACCCCGTGGGGAGCGTTATGGGAAGGGGTCACCGACATCACGAAGTTCACCGCCCAAGTTGCCGGCTACGGCGCCTGTGTGGACGGCGACAAGAGCGGCTGCGCGGTCGATCTCGGGTTCGCCATGCTCGGACCGGTCTTCGGTGCCCTGAAGAAGGCCGGCGAGACGGTCGGCTGGGTAGCAAAGATCGTGGACAAGGCCGGCAACGCCAAGAAAGCGGTCCAGGACTCGAAGGTGGTCACCGCAGCCAACGAGGCCACCCGTCGGTTGGCCGAAGCCAAAGCCGCCAAGCAAGCACTCACCAAACGCGTCAACGAGTTTCGCGACGCCGTCAAACCCGTCAAGCCCGGCCAGGAAACCGCGCCGGAAGCGTGGCTACCGGTGGTCGCCGAAAAGATCCCCAAAGACTGGCCGCTACCGATTCGCGGGAAGCCAAGCAATGACGACGCGGGCAAGATAACGATCCGCTTTGCGAAAGATCGCCATGGGAGCAACACCGTACGCATCGACCGCGGCAACCCGAACTCGACGTTTCCGTCCCAACGTGTCGACCATGTTGTCGTTACCGTCAATGGGCAGACCATCGGACCAGACGGCATCCCGTTCCCCGATGGGCCTGTTACGGAGGCGGAACGGGCTGCCATGCACATTCCGTTCTCGCAGTGGAAGGCTTGGTCATCATGGGATCACCCGTAAACGTGTCTGCGCCGAGTCTTCGGGTCAGGGTGGCCGCGATCCTCGCTTACTGGTCGGATCGCGACATCCAGCAGCGGCAATGGATCAGGCAAGAGCGCAGAGAGCCGTTCTGGGACACACTGCGTGAACAGATGAACGACATCGATGACTGGGTTGGCACGCCACCACCCGTCATCGAGCGTATCGGCGGATCCATTGGTACACCGGACGAGGCGCGTCGTCTGCAGCCGCTGCTCGACTGCCGTGACATCCTTCTGGACCTCGACGCTGTCTTCGTCGACTGGCCAGAGACCTTCTTCGATCACCCACTTTGGCACCAGATCAATGAGCTCTCGCAGGCCACGTTGAACTTGATTGTGATGAACGGCAGCTCGTGGAACCCAGAAGCCGTCGATCGCGCCGATCTTGTAAGCGAGTATCCCCGGCGAGCCCTCGCAGCCCAATGCCTTGCCTCGCTGGCCGACTACGGTGCTGACGACCTCGATGAGCAGCCACCTCTCCGCCGTGACTTCGACGACGCCACAAACACTCTCGTCGATGGCTGTGCACTATCGGACCCGACAGCGGCGGTCGGACACATCTACTGTGACGGCGACGAGATCCCCCGCTTGCAGCGCCTGTATGAAGCCATCCATCACGACGCACCGAAGGGCGACATCGCAACTCTGGCCGGCCACGCTCTGACCGCGATCGTTCGCGCCTGGGCCGGCTGGAACTACGACGGCCCGATCGACACGGCTCATTCATCTCGATGAACTTGCAAGTCGGTGTGGAGCACAACCCGTCTTGCGTAGGGTGTTGGCCGCACGTCCAGCTCCATACACCCACATATACTTGGCGCGAGGTATACCAAGGTGAATGTCTCCGGTGCTGCGGTGGATCGCGCCGGAATCAGCCGACCAGCTCACCGGAGTTGAGCTTGGCCCGGTCGGCAGCCATCCGCCCATAGCCTGCGCCGGCGAAATCCCAACCCCCGCGCACACGGTTGGCGACCAGGCTGTCGCCGTAGCGGTCCGTCAGGAAATCGTCGACGGCGGCATCGCGGGATCGAAGAACAGGCAGCACCGAGTTGCCGTCCGGCAGCTCGGCGATCACCGCCGCGTTCGCCGTTTCGAGCCGCTCTGCGATCCGGTCGGCGAAGCCGAGGAAGAACGAGGCCCGGAACGATTGCCGCCGCGCACGCACACCCGCGATCTCCCGCGTCGCGCCGGCCAGCGCGTGCTGGGCCTGGATCAGCAGTGAGGTGAACAGCATTTCGACCAAGGCCAGGTCGCCAGGAAAGCCGAGCACGCTGCACAGTCCGACGGTTGGAATGCTCACCGCGCGGCACCGATTCGCGGCGGCGACCACTGCCAGCAGCGACGACTTCGCGTCGGCATATGGGGCGTCAACCGGAACGCGGATCATCCGCGGTCGGTCGCCGGAATCGGCTGTGGCGCTGAGCATGTCGTGATCGATGGCATAGCGCGTCATCAGCTCCTGCGCCTTGGCCGTCAGCGCGGTTGCTTCCTCCTCGAATTGTGTCGATTCCGCTTTGGTCAGCAACCGACGGATCCGGTTCAGCATCGGGTCGCCGCGGACCGGACCGGCGCCGGACACCCCTACGACACTGTCTGGCGAGACGCCGGGCCCGGCGATCAGAACGTCCAGCGGTGGTAGCGCGGCGAGTTGGTAAAGGACCGTGCCGACGATCAGCTGCGCCTCGGGTCGATCGATGCTCTCCCCGTGTCGCCAGGTACGAAGCCAGGAGCCATGGGTGGACACAGTGCGCTGGGACAATTCCGCGAGCTGAGCCGACCACCGTGGATCGATCGGCACGCCGGACAGCCGGTCGTGGAAGGCAAGGATGGCCACCTCGACCAATCGCGCAGCGAGCGCACCGTGTGCATGACGCACGTGACGCCGCAACTCCGCGGGTTGCCAGCCACCGCGCCAGAGATCCGCGAGCAGATCGGTGAATATCCGCTCACCACAGGCGTCGACCTGATGCTCCGGCCGACGAGAGAGTCCGTCGGCTGCTCGTCTGACGTGGGCATGGCCCGGCGGATGACACACCATCTCGTCCCAGAACTCGGCGATCTCGGCGGCCGGATCCGCCGGCCCGAAAAACCCGTGAACCCACGACGTTTGCGGATCGAACCCCGTACCCGACCAGTGACCACCTCTGTGCGCCTCCGACTCCCGCCGGCGCTGCTGCCGCTGCTTGGCCTTGGCCGCACGGCGCGCCTTGTTGTTCGTGCCCATACCCTGACGCTAGCGGGTCGCTCCGACACATCCGATTCAGCCGCGCCGCTGGCGGAGCAGCCCGCCCTCGCTACAAATTGGCTGTTGTGCAGCTATAATGACTGCATGGGAGTGGTCATCACCGTGCGGGACGTTCCGGACGCCGTACGCGACGAACTTGCCGCTCGGGCCGCGCGCGCCGGCAAGTCGTTGCAGGAGTACCTCCGCGGCATGTACGTAGACCTCGCGGCGCGGCCGTCGGTGGAAGACGTCATCGCCCGGGCGCGGGCCAGGGTCACCACGACCGGCGTACGAGTCGATGCGAAGTCGATCCTGACGGCGCGAGATGCTGATCGTCGGTGACCGACCGGGCTGTCTGCGATTCCTCGGTCGTGGTTGCTTTGCTTCTCGATGCCGGGCCGGACGGACAGTGGGCAGCCGAGACACTGCGAGGTGTCGGCCTAGCCGCACCGAGTTTGGTCGCCTTCGAATCCAGCAACGTCATTCGACGCCTTGAGCTATCCGGCGCGGTGGGCACCGACCAGGCGGCGCAGGCGCATGCCGACCTGCTGGACCTCGCCATCGAATACTGGCCCTACGAACTCTTGAGCTCACGGGTGTGGGAGCTTCGGACGAATCTTTCGAGCTACGACGCCAGCTACGTCGCAGTCGCCGAGCTGATCGGTGCACCGCTCGTCACGCTGGATCGGCGGATCGGCCGGGCGCCCAGGGTGCGGTGCGTCGTCAGCACCCCACCATCCGCCCGCTGACCTGGGCTTTGTGGACAGCGGCCGCGACCTTTCGTTGATTTCTGCCATCGTTCTCGCGCAGCAGAACGGGGGTGCGGGATGGACGACCAACTGGTGTTCGTGCTGGGTGGGGACCCGGCGGCGATCAAGGTCTCTGCTGCGACGTGGCAGTCGTTCTCGCTCGAGTCGACCGTTGCGTCGGCGGAGCTGTCGGCGGCCGGCTCGCTGTCGGCGGTGAGCTTCCTCGGTGACGAGGGACAGACTCATTCGGATCTGCTGCTGCTGGATATGGCACCGCAGTTGGCCGTGCTGGGCGATGCTTGGGAACGGGCCGGTGGTGCGCTCGACATCTATTCCGGAGCC
>JALYVF010000101.1 GCA_030853385.1 Actinomycetota bacterium
TCGCCTACCAGCACCGGCGGTTGCACGTTGCGGTGACACCCGGGTCCGTCAGCTACCAGCTCCGCTCGGGTGAACCGCTGCAGATCTATCACCAGCAGCAACCCGTCACCGTCACCGCGGACAAGCCCGTCACCTGCGCGCTGGACCACCGCCCGCAGTTGAACCCGCCGACCCAGCCGGCCGGCCGTGCACCAGGACGCCGTCTGTCCAGCGACAGCACCACCTGAAAGGCAGCACTGGCCGTTGCTGGCACGAGCACGGGGACCGGTCACCTGCTGCCGCCGGCGTCGAGCAGCTCCGCGAGATCGGTGACGACGATGTCGGCTCCGTGGGCACGAAGGACATCGGCGTGGTGTTGGTGGTCGACCCCGATCACCAGTCCGAAATGCCCCGCTCGGCCCGCCTCCACACCGGCGAGGGCATCCTCGACGACGACGGCCTCGCCGGGTGGGATGCCGAGCCGGCGCGCGCCTTCCAGGTAGCTGTCGGGCGCCGGTTTGCCGGCCAGCCTGAGTTCCTTCACGACCTGCCCGTCGACGACGGCGTCGAACAGATCGGCGATGTGGCCCGCCGTCAGCGCCGCATGGGTGTTCTCGCTGGCCGAGACGACGGCGGTCGGCATTCCCTTGCTGCGCAGCGCCTTCACCAGCGCGAGCGCACCCGGGTAGACATCGATCCCGTTGGTGCGCAGCAGCTGCAGGAGGAGGTGGTTTTTCCGGTTGCCGAGCCCAGCGACCGTGCGGGCGTCCTGAGGATCGTCGTCGGCACCGGCGGGGAGTTCGATCCCGCGGGCGGCCAGGAAGTGCACAACACCGTCGGCTCGCGGTTCGCCGTCGACGTAGCGCTGATAGTCGGCCACCGGGTCAAACGGCGCGAGCGTCTTACCCGTTCGCTTCTCCTGCTTGGCAAGGAATCCGTCGAAGGCCTGTTTCCAGGCAGCCGCATGGACTTCGGCGGTATTGGTCAGCACGCCGTCCAGGTCGAACAGCCAACCCTGATAAGCCCAGATGTCCACCTCAGGGCCGTGTTGGGCCGTCATCGGGTCGCCTTTCTGTCGTCCACCTGGTCATATATTAGGGCTGCATTACCGCAACGAATTGGCCGGCTTGCTTGTCTTGGCAGGCAGGTAGCGCCCAGTGTGCCCGCAGCTGCGTGCCGGCAATAGGTTCGGCGGCACAGCAGCAGGAGAGTCCATTGACTAACCGCGGAAGAGCCGACGGCGGGCATGGGATCCTTGCCGGCGAATCTCGTCCGCAGGGCAAAAGCGGCGGCGAATGCCTGCCCGGTCCTTGCATGGCGATTGGCAACTGTGCGGTGTAGCAAGGCATCTCACCAGCAGCAGAAAGTGACTGAGCCCCGATGCTCACGGTGATCCTGTAGTCAGCTGCCTTCGGTGAACAGCGCCGCATACCGGTTCAGGTAGAGCTGCCATCCGTCATCAGCGGAAACGCCGTCGCTGACGGCGCGCCAACCTGGGCCGTGCCGGTCGATGTTGCGGTGCTCCAGCTCTACTCTGGTGCGGTGCGGGGATTCGGCGACGAACCGCACCTCGACCTCGCTGGTGTTGTCCGGATCCGTTTCGACCTGCCATTGCGGGTCGATGTCCCAGCTGAAGACGACGCGATTCGGCGGGTCGACGGCCAGCACTCGGGCCCAGCGGCATTCGCTGCCGTCGACGCCACGGTCGACGATGTAGCCGCCGACCCGCGGCTCGAACACAGTCTCGGCGATCGCCACCGTCAGCAGATTGTGCTCCGGTGGTTTGAAGTCGCCGAATCGCTGGGTGAACACGACGAACGCGCGCTCGATGGGTGCCTCGACGACAATCTGCCGGCGGACTACCGCTGCTTCTGTCTGGGTCATGCTTCCTCCGATGGTGGTTGTTCGACTGGTTGCTCGGATGGTTGTTCGACAAGGTCCCGATAGCTGACCAGGGCGCGATTCCAGAACGTGTCCAGTTGATCTCGCAATGCGGATACGCCGGTGGGGTTGAGCCGGTAGATCCGTCTGGTGCCAGCGACCTGGTCGGTGACCAGACCCGCGTCCTTGAGCACCTTCAAGTGTTGGGACACCGCCGGCCGACTGATCGGCAAGCCTTCGGCGAGCTCACCTACCGCTAGCGGTCGCTCGGCGAGCCGCTCGACGATGGCGCGCCTGGTGCGATCACCCAGCGCTTCCCAGCCATCACCCGATCCGTCAGTCTGCACAAACGGTAAGCTACCACTTACAGATCGGAGTGCAAGTATCCGCGTACCATCGCTTGGTCGATGGCGCCGCCGGTCCGCCACCCTTGTTGAACCGACGAATTGGATCAGGCCGGCCTGGCGACCGGGCGCCTAGAAGATCCTGACCTGCGGCAGCGATCCGAACCGGTCGAAGACGACTGCTCTCATCGCGCTTGGGGGGGGCGTCCTGGTACCGGCCTGCCGCGGTTCGATCGATGCCCATAACCAGCATTGTCGTCGATCCGATGGCGGCGGTGGCCACCGGATCGTCGGCAGGCCGGCTGGCTATCGTCTGACCATGACCGAAGACCCCCCGCTCGCTGCGCAACCCGCCGACCTCGAGCCGACCGGCAGGCAGATCGAGCTGAACGCTGCCGGCTACCGGGCCGTCGTCACCGAGGTCGGTGGCCGACTACGGGAGTTGAGCTGGCACGGCCGACATCTGGTGCGCACCTTCGCAGCCGACCAGATTCCGACGCTGTACTCGGGAGCGGTGCTGGCGCCGTGGCCCAATCGACTGGCCGGTGGCAGCTATTCGTTTCGCGGACAGCCACTGCAGGTACCGATCAACGAAGTGGACAGGGCCAATGCCCTGCACGGGCTGGTCGCCGATCGACAGTGGTCGATCGTCGAGGTGTCGGAAACCTCTGCCACCCTGCAGCTTCGACTGTGGCCGACGGAGGGCTATCCGTTCCTTTTGGACCTCAAACTGCGGTACGCCCTGGACAATGAGGGGCTGACGGTCGAACTGGCGGCTCGCAACAACGGTCTCGACGACGCGCCGTACGGCTGCTCGATCCATCCCTATCTGGTCGCCGGAGACGGCACGGTCGACGACTGGACACTGCGGTTATCGGCCGACAGCTACCTGTCGGTCGATCCGGAACGACTGCTGCCGCAAGGACTTCAGCCGGTCGACGAGTTCGACTTCCGAGAAGGCAGGTCGCTGGCCGGCCTGGTCGTCGACCACGCCTTCACCGGATTGTCGGCAGACGCGGCCGGCATCTCCAGCTTGCAGTTGACCGCCGCGGACGGAGCCGGCGTCACGATGTCCTGGGCCCGCACCACGCCGTGGGTACAGCTCTGCACCGCCGACCGGCCGCAGCCAGAGTTCCACCGGACCGGTTTGGCCGCCGAGCCGATGACCTGCCCGCCGGACGCGTTCAACTCCGGCACCGACCTGGTAACGCTGAGTCGAGGCGACGTGCACACCACCAGGATCAGGATCGCCGGCCTTTCCCAATGACTTTTGTCTTCTTGCATTCTTACTGAATGCAGATTGCTGAGGTCGAGACGTATCTGGTGTGGCCGCGCTACTAATGACGTCGAATGGCTGTCAATTGCCCTCGCTGGTGTGTCGCTACGAGACCAGCTCGAGGGTACGGTGCGGCCGCTCGTCGCCGCCGTCGTTCATCGCGAGCTCGAGTCCGGCACCGCTGCCAGCAATACCGTGCTGGCCGTCGGTGGCGACTGAATCGGCCTGACCGCCGGTCCGCTCCCCCGCAGCGGTCGGCAGGTCGGCCCGGCCGATCCGCACCAGCTGCCATACGGCGACGATCATCAGCACCGCCAGCACCCGCTGCGACAACCCGTTGACGCCCGCCAGTGCATCGATCACCGCGTTGTCGGTGTGCATCAACGTCGGCAGGAACCCGCCGAGAAACTCCAGCCCCGCTGCAACTGCGGCGACGACGGTGCCCAGCAGCCAGCTCCGACCGGCGGCATCGGCCGTCTCGGTGGTGCGATACAACCGCTTGACGGCTGCCAGCGCCGCCAGCAACGGCAGCACCAGCACCGCCATCGAGGCCCACCGATGCACCTCGCCGATCGTGGTGGCAGCTACCGCGTCCATCCGATCCGCCGGGAACGCGGAGGCAACGCCGGCGCCGGTACCGGCACCCATCAGCAGCCGGCCTGGTAGCCGGCCCAGCCGGCCGGACAGCCGCAGAACCGTTGTGGCGCAGCACATTGCGGCCAGCAGGCAGAGCAGCGCAGCTGGGAAGAGCCAGCCTTCGTGAGTCCAGTACAGGGCGCACAGCGGATCCCGCAGCGAGCTGTAGTCGCCGCCGGCCGACACGTGAGCAGCGAGAACCGCCAGCATGGCGCAGGCGAGCGCTGTCGGTGCGAGGGCTGCCACCCGTTCTCCAGACAGCTGTCCGCGGTCGGTACGAGTCCCGTCCACACCGAAGATCGTCATGCCGTTCAGCCTCTCGGCTGAACCGGTCTCGACGAATCCCGGTGACTCCCAAGCGACCCTGATCATTTCCCCCCGGCGGACCCTGGTGCTAGGTGGACATGCCCAGGATCGAGCAACAGTCAGCGCAGCCGAACGAGACCTTCCTGAACGACTGTCGCCAGCATCTGCCCCGTCGGCGCCGAAGAAGAGGCCGAGGCCGCGGGCACCGGAGGCGCTGGCGGGACAGGAAGAGGCGCCCTCGACGACCTGCGCCCAGCTGCCCCGCGGCCTGCGCCAGGACGTTCTTGTCGCCGGCTGAGACAGTCACGATGAATCCCCGCGTTCCCCGGCCCTTCCATTCAGCGAAGCCGGACAAGGCCTTCCTGAACGACGGTCGCCAGCATCTGCCCGTCGGCGCCGAAGAAGTAGCCGAGGCCGAGCCCGCGGGCACCGGAGGCGCTGGGCGATGAGATGTCGTAGAGCACCCAGTCGTCCATCCTGATCGGCCGATGGAACCAGACGGCGTGATCGAGCGAGGCCATCTGCAGGTTGCCGACGTTCGGATTGCGGCCATGGGTGGCCAGCACCGAATCCAGCAGGAACAGATCGGAAACGTAGGTGAGCAGGCAGATGTGCATCAGCGGGTCGTCGGGCATGGTGCCGTCCGCGCGGAACCAGACCTGGCTGCGGGCACCGGGTTCCGGCGGTCCCGGCCGCCGCGACCACGGCGGTTCGCTGACGTAGCGGATGTCGACAGGGCGCGGCACCTGCGCCCACGGTCCGGCATCGACGGCGCTGGCCAGTCGCTCGGCGTAACTGGGCAGCGACTCGGGCGCCGGCATTGTCGGCATCGTCAGCTGGTGGTCGAGGCCCGCCTCGTCGATCTGGAAGGAAGCCGACAGCGTGAAGATCGGCACCTCACGCTGCTCCGCCACCACCCGTCTGGTGGTGAACGAGCGGCCATCCCGTGCCCGATCGACGCGATAGGTGATGGGCTCCTTCGGATTTCCGGGCCGCAGGAAATACGAGTGCAGCGAATGCACGGTGCGGCCGTCCGGGACGGTACGGCCGGAGGCCACCAACGCCTGCGCGGCGACCTGGCCGCCGAACACCCGCATCAGCCGGCTCTTCGGCGAGAACCCCTGGTACACATCGGGTTCCAGCTCACGCACATCGAGCAGCCGGAGCAGCGCATCGAGCACAGCCTGCCCGCGCGGGACCCCGTCGGTATCCAGCTCGATAGCAGCCGACGACGCGCTGGCCGGTCGATCGGTGTCTGTCACGTCAGCAACCGTAACGCGGTAGCAAGAGGGGGCGCCCGATAGCTCAGTTGATGTCTTCCGCACCGATCCGGTGCACCCTGATGAGGTTCGTCGAGCCGGACGTGTTCGGCGGCGAGCCGGCGACGATCACCACGGTGTCGCCCGGGTGATAGCCGGGAACCTCCAGCATCGCACTGTCCACCTGGCGCACCATGACGTCGGTTGAATCGACACCTGGCACCAGAAAGGTCTCGGTCCCCCAGGTCAACGCCAGCTCGTTCCTTGTCGACTCCAGCGGAGTGAACGCCAGCAGCGGCAACGGGGTGTGCAGCCTGGCCAACCGCCGCACGGTGTCCCCGGTCTGGGTGAAGGCGACCAGCGCCTTAGCCTCGAGTCGCTCGCCGATGTCGCGAGCGGCGTAGGACAGCACGCCGGGCTTGGTGCGTGGCACGTGGGTGAGCGGCGGCACTACCACCGACTCGTTTTCGACCGCTTCAGCGATCCTGGCCATCGTCTTGACGGTGACGATCGGGTACTTGCCGACCGAGGTCTCACCGGACAGCATCACCGCATCGGCGCCGTCCAGCACTGCGTTCGCCACGTCGGACGCCTCTGCCCGGGTGGGCCTGGAGTGTTCGATCATCGATTCCAACATCTGGGTCGCGACGATTACCGGTTTGGCGTTCTCCCTGGCGATCTGCACCGCACGCTTCTGCACCAGCGGCACCTGCTCGAGCGGCAGCTCGACACCGAGATCGCCGCGGGCGACCATCACCCCGTCGAACGCCAGCACGATGGCCTCGAGGTTGGCCACCGCTTCCGGCTTCTCCAGCTTGGCGATCACCGGTACCCGCGGCGCACCGACCTCGTCCATCACCTGGTGCACCAGCTCGACGTCGGTCGGCGACCTGACGAAGGACAGCGCGATGAAGTCGACTCCCAGCGAGAGTGCGAACTTCAGGTCTGCGATGTCCTTCTCGCTCATCGCCGGAACGGACACGTTCATGCCGGGCAGCGAGATGCCCTTGTTGTTAGAGACCGGGCCGCCCTCTGTCACCTTGCAGTGCACGTCGTTGCTGCTGACCTCGGTGACGACCAGCCCGACCTTGCCGTCGTCGACCAACAGCCGGTCGCCCGGCCGCGCATCGTTCGCCAGGCCCTGGTAGGTGGTCGACACCCGGGTGGCGGTACCGACGATGTCGTCCACCGTGATGACGACGTCCTCGCCGGTGGCCCACACCGGGGACAGCCCCTCGGCGAACCGGCCGAGCCGAATCTTCGGCCCCTGCAGATCGCCGAGGATGCCGACGGCGCGGCCGGACGCCGCCGCTGCCGCTCGTACCCGATGGAACACATCGGCGTGATCGGCATGATCACCGTGGCTGAAATTCATCCTCGCGACGTCCATGCCGGCCTCAACCAGAGCGGTGATCTGCTCCTGCGACGAGGTGGCGGGTCCAAGGGTGCAAACGATCTTCACTCGGCGATCCATAGCGCTCACCCTAGTCTGACGTCTGAATCGGTTCATAACGCGTGTCCCCCGCTGCCCGAAGCTGAGGCGGGGAGCGGCCGAAGGGTCAGCTCAGCGCCACGGCGGTCGGCTCCAGCGGATCGGGCAGGTCGCTCTTGCCCGCCAGATAGGCGTCTGCCCCGGCGGCCGCCGATCGTCCCTCGGCGATCGCCCAGACGATCAGCGATTGACCGCGGCCGGCGTCACCCGCAACGAAGAACCCAGGCACGTTGGTGGCGTAGTCCCGATCGCGGGCGATCACCCCGCGATCGGTCAACTCGACGCCGAGCCCGTCCAGCAGCCCGGCCCGCTCCGGCCCGGTGAAGCCGAGGGCCAGTAGCACCAGGTCCGCCGGCAGATGGGTGTCCGAGCCCTCGTCGGTTACGAAACCACCGGGGACCCTGGTTCCGGATACCAGATTCAGGCCGGTGACCCGACCGTCCGTGCCTTCGAACGAGGTGGAGTTGACGCCGAACACCCGCTCGCCGCCCTCCTCGTGGGCCGCAGACATCCGCAGCATCAGGGGGTAGGTGGGCCAGGGCGTCGACGGGTGCCTGGTCGGCGGCGGCTCACGGTGGATGTCCAGTTGGGTGACGGACGCGGCTCCCTGCCGCAAGGCCGTGCCGTAGCAGTCGGCGCCGGTGTCGCCGCCACCGACGATCACCACATGTTTGCCGGCGCCGTCGATGGCCAGCTTGTCCAGCGAGCCCTCCACCACCCTGTTGGCCTGCACCAGGTAGTCCATTGCCAGTTCGACGCCGCGGAGCTCGCGTCCAGCGACATCAAGTTCGCGCGGAACGGTCGCGCCGGTGGCGATCACGGTGGCATCGAAGGAGTTCTGGAGCTCTGCGACGGTCAGATCGACCCCGACCTGGCAGTGCGTGATGAACCTGACGCCCTCGGCCGCCAGCTGCTCGAGCCGTCTGTCCAGCACTGCTGAGTCCATCTTGAACTCCGGGATCCCGTAGCGCATCAGCCCGCCGACCCTGCCATCACGCTCGAAGACGGTGACGGCATGCCCGGCCCTGGTCAGCTGCTGAGCGGCGGCCAGCCCGGCCGGACCCGACCCGACCACGGCCACCCTGTTGCCCGTCGAGAGGGACGCCGGCCGGGGAACCAAGCCGCCGGCCGCGATCGACCGGTCCGCGATCTGCTGCTCGACCACCTTGATTGCCACCGGATCGTCGTCGATGGCCAGCACACACGAGCCCTCGCAGGGCGCTGGGCACAGTCGCCCGGTGAACTCCGGGAAGTTGTTCGTCGCGTGCAACCGATCCGCTGCTTCTTCCCAGCGGCCGATGCGCACCAGCTCGTTCCACTCCGGGATCAGGTTGCCCAGCGGACATCCGTTGTGGCAGAACGGAACTCCGCAGTCCATACAGCGAGCCGCCTGGTCGCGCGTCTCGGATTCGGCGAACGGCTGGTACACCTCGTTCCAGTCGCGCAGCCGCAGCGGAATGGGCCGGCGCGCCGGCGTCTTCCGCTGGTGTTTGAGAAAGCCGTTCGGATCAGCCACGGGTGCTCTCCATGATCAGTTGGTCGGCGTCGGCCCCGGTTTCGACCGCTTCTGCGCGGATTGCCAGCACCCGCTTGTAGTCCCGGGGCATCAACCGCAGGAATCGACGGGCCGACGCCGGCCAGTCGGCCAGCAGCTCGCTGGCGATCGGGGAGCCGGTGTACCGGGCGTGCGATCCGATCACCTCGCCGAGCCAGACCACTTCGTCGTCGGCCAGCGATTCCAACTCGACCAGCTCCGGGTTGATCAGCGACGGGTCGGGATCGAGCAGGTAGGCGATGCCGCCGCTCATTCCGGCGGCGGCGTTCCGGCCGGTGCTGCCGAGCACTACCACCCGACCGCCCGTCATGTACTCGCAGGCGTGGTCGCCGGTGCCTTCGCAGACCATCAAGGCTCCCGAGTTACGGACGGCGAACCGCTCCCCCACCGTCCCGCTGAGGTAGAGCTCGCCCGAGGTGGCGCCGTATCCGATGGTGTTGCCGGCGATCACCATCGGCCCCGCTGCTGTTGACGGACCGCCCGCTGCCGGTCGTACCACGATGCGGCCGCCGGAAAGCCCTTTACCGACGTAGTCGTTGGCGTCTCCGATCAGATCGATCGATATCCCTTGCGGCACAAAGGCTCCCAGCGACTGGCCGGCGGTGCCAGTCAGGTTCAGCGAGATGGTGTCGGCCGGCAGTCCGTCCGGTCCGAAGATCCTCGTCACCTCGGAGCCGAGCATGGTGGCGGCAGTGCGGTCGGTGTTGCGGATCGCCTCGGTGATGGTGACGGCGGATCCGTCGGTGAGGGCTGTCTGAGCCTGCCGGATCAGCCGGGCGTCCAGGGTGCGGGACAGGTCGTGCCGGATCGGGTTCGCCGAATACAGCGGCGAGTCGACGTCGGCGATCGCCAGCAACGGGGTCAGGTCCAGCCCGCCGGCCCGGTAGTGATCGGCAGCCGGTCCGGTCTCCAGCACCTCGGCATGGCCGACAGCGTCCTGGATCGACCGGAAGCCGAGCTGCGCCAGGTAGCGCCGAACCTGCTCGGCCAGGAAGATGAAGAACGTCTCGACGAACTCGGGGGTGCCGGTGAATCGCTTGCGCAGCACCGGGTTCTGGGTGGCGACGCCGACCGGGCAGGTGTCGAGGTGGCAGACCCGCATCATGATGCAGCCGGCCACCACCAGCGGTGCGGTGGAGAAGCCGAACTCCTCGGCCCCGAGCAGCGCGGCGATCACCACATCCCTGCCGGTCTTCAGCCCGCCGTCGACCTGAACCCGCACCTGCTCGCGTAACCCGTTGAGCCGCAATGTCTGCTGCGTCTCGGCCAGGCCGATCTCCCACGGCTGGCCGGTGTGCTTGAGCGAGGTCAACGGGGCGGCACCGGTTCCGCCGTCGTAACCGGCAACGATCACGGTGTCCGCATGCGCCTTGGCCACCCCGGCCGCGACGGTCCCGACGCCCGGTTCGCTCACCAGCTTCACCGAGACCCTGGCAGCCGGGTTGGCGTTGCGCAGATCGTGGATCAACTGCTTGAGGTCTTCGATGGAATAGATGTCGTGGTGCGGCGGCGGCGAAATCAGCCCGACACCCGTCGTCGCATGCCGGGTGGCGGCGATCCACGGGTACACCTTGTGTCCTGGAAGTTGGCCGCCCTCACCGGGTTTCGCGCCCTGCGCCATCTTGATCTGGATCTCGGCAGCGTTCACCAGGTAGGCACTGGTCACCCCGAAGCGGCCGGACGCCACCTGCTTGATCGCCGACCGCCGTTCCGGATCCAGCAGCCGGTCGATGTCCTCGCCACCCTCGCCGGTGTTGGACTTGCCGCCGAGCCTGTTCATCGCGATGGCCAGCGTCTGGTGTGCCTCGGTGGAGATGGAGCCGTAGCTCATCGCTCCGGTGACGAACCGCCGGACGATCTCGCTGGCCGGTTCCACCTCGTCGATGGAGATCGGTTGCCGGGCATCGGTTTTGAGTTCGAACAGGCCACGCAACGTCCCACCGGCCTTGGACAGCCCGTCGACCGTGTCGGTGTACCTGGCGAACACCGACTCCTGCTTGCTCCTGGTGGCGTGTTGCAGCAGATACACCGTTTCCGGGTTGAACAGGTGCAGCTCGCCCTCACGGCGCCATTGGTACTCACCACCGGTCTGCAGACCGCGATGTTCGCGGGCGGTCTTGTTCGGCGAGAAGGCCACCGCGTGCCTGGCGGCGACGTCGGCGGCGATCACGTCGAGGTTGGACCCGCCGGTGAGCTGGCTGGCGCCCTCGAAGTACTGGGTGACGACGTCCGCGTCCAGCCCGAGGGCGGCGAACCCCTGGGCACCGGTGTACGACGCGACAGTCGAGATGCCCATCTTGCTCATGATCTTGAGTACGCCCTTGCCGAGGGCATAAATGGTGTTGCGCAGGGCTTTTTGCGGTGCGATTGCTCCCAGCAGGCCGGCGGATGCCATGTCCTCGACGGTCTCCAGCAGCAGGTAGGGGTTCACCGCCGCGGCCCCGAACCCCAACAGCAGCGCCACGTGATGCACCTCGCGGGCGTCACCGGCCTCGGCTACCAGCCCGACCTGGGTCCTTGTCTTCATCCGGACCAGATGGTGGTGGATCGCCGAGGTCAGCAGCAACGAAGGGATCGGCGCTCTGGATGCGTCGGAGTCGCGGTCGGACAGGATCAGAATCCTGGCGCCGGCGGCGATGGCGGCGTCCGCCTCGGCCCGACATCGTTCGATGGCCTCGGCCAAACCTGTCCCACCGTCGGCGACCTGGTACAGGCCAGAGATCACCGCCGAGGCGAATCCGGGCATGTCTCCATCGGAGTTGATCCCGACCAGCTTGGCCAGGTCGTCGTTGTTGATGGCCGGGTACGGCAGGGTGACGTGCCGGCAGGACGCCGGGGTTGGTTCCAGCAGGTTCTGCTCTGGTCCGATCACCCCGCCGAGGGAGGTGACGACGGCTTCCCTGATGGCGTCCAACGGTGGGTTCGTCACCTGGGCGAACGTCTGGGTGAAGTAGTCGAACAGCAGCCGCGGCCGCTCGGACAGCACCGGCTCGGGGGTGTCGGTACCCATCGAGCCGTTCGCCTCAGCGCCCAGCGCGGCCATCGGGGTGATCAGGATTCGCAGGTCCTCTTCGGTGTAACCGAAGGTCTGCTGGCGGCGCAGCACGGCATCGTGCGCGGCCACCACATGCTCGCGGGCGGGTAGATCGTCCAGGCTGCTGATCCCGGCGTGCACCCACTCGCCGTACGGCCGCTCGTCGGCCAGCGCGCCCTTCACCTGTTCGTCGTCCAGGATGGTGCCGGCCACCGTGTCGACCAGGAACATCCGCCCCGGCTGCAGTCGGCCGCGGGCGACCACTCGCTCCGGCGGGATTGGCAGCACGCCGGCCTCGCTGGCCAGCACGATGACGCCGTCGTCGGTGCGCCACCAGCGGCCGGGCCGCAGACCGTTGCGATCCAGTACGGCGCCGAGCAGCCGGCCGTCGGTGAAGGTGACGCAGGCCGGTCCGTCCCACGGCTCCATCAGTGACCCGTGGAATTCGGCGAAGGCCCGAATCTTCGGGTCCATCGACGGGTTGTTCTCCCACGCCGCCGGAATCATCATCAGCATCGCGTGCGGCAGCGACCGGCCGGCCAGGTGCAGCAGCTCGAGGACCTCGTCGAAACTCGCCGAATCGGATCCGCCCGGTGTGCAGATCGGGTACACCCGCGACAGGTCGCCGGGAATCAGGTCGGTGGCCAGCAGCGCCTCCCGGGCCCGCATCCAGTTGCGATTGCCGCGGACGGTGTTGATCTCACCGTTGTGCGCGATGTACCGGTACGGGTGCGCCAGCGGCCAGGCCGGGAAGGTGTTGGTGGAGAACCGCGAGTGCACGACAGCGATCGCGCTGGTCACCCGCTCGTCGGCGATGTCGGCGAAGAAGGCCGGTAGCTGGGAGGTGGTGAGCATGCCCTTGTAGACGACGGTGCGGCTGGACAGTGACGGAAAGTAGACGCCGCGTCCGGCTGCCACCGTCTCGTGTTCGATCCGTTTGCGGGCCGGGAAGATCAGCCGGTCCAGGGCCAGGCCGTGCGGCCGGGCGCCAGCCACCTCGGGTGCGGCGATGAACAGCTGCTCGAAGGCCGGCACCACATCAAGGGCCAGCTGGCCGACACCGGCGCCGACTCCGTCGGTCGGCACGGTGCGCCAGCCCAACAGCTCCAGGTTTTCCTCGGCCAGGATCCGGTGCACGATCTGCTTGGCGGCGGCCCGCTCGGTGTGGTCGGTCGGCAGGAAGGCGGTGCCGACAGCGAAGGCCTCACCGTCGGGGTTTTCGGCGTGCGCGGCGCACACCGGTAGCTCGAAGTCGACAACCGCCCGCAAGAAGTCGGCGGGGACCTGAATGAGGATCCCGGCGCCGTCGCCCACCGCCGGATCGGCGCCGGCCGCGCCGCGATGGTCGAGGTTGATCAGCGCGGTGACGCCGTCGGCAACGATCCGATGGCTGCGCCGGCCGGCGATGTCCGCGATCGCGGCCACCCCGCAGGCGTCCCGCTCGAACGCCGGGTTGTAGAGGCCCTGGGGGCCCGGAATTGCCGAGTACTGCACCGCAGACCTCCGCCGTGTATCTCGCAGGAACCGAGCGACACTGCCCGACCGATGGCGTCCTGGCGATCCCGGCGCAGCGCGCGGAACCGGTGTTTGGTGTGACTGCGGATCCGTCGACGGCGTTGGTTGGGTGTCCGTCAATGCGGATCGCGGGCGAGGCAGACTGGGTGCGGGTTCACCGCAATCGTCGTCCGGCCCCGAGTAGGTGATCGACCTCTGTTGTGCGATCAGGGCGACGGTGGCCTGATGACGAGCAGGTTACAGGATTGCGGCGTTCTGAAGATCCGCCCGCAGCTCACAGGATGGGCCCGGTGAGGTGATGATCTTCAGAGGTGTGAAGTGATCACCGTCGCGCACGGTACGCGTTTTGGCCCAGGACCCGTGCGATGGGCCAGGTTTCCGCGCCGAAGTTGGTGAGTGCGAAGATCGGCAGGCCGATGGCCTGTAGCTGGTCGAACAACTCGACCGAGCCGTCGATCTGCGGACCCATGGTCTCGATCCAGCGACGACGGAAGGCGTGGATCCAGTCGGCCTTGTCCGGGTGGGCATCGACCAGGTCGGCCAGCGCCTCGTCGACGCTGCGGCCGGCGTCGATCTGCCGGTTCATCTCTGCTGTCAGTACCTCGGCCAGGAACTCGCGCCGGGCAGCGGGGTCTTCGATAACGCTGCGGTACAGGAACTCCAGATCCCAGCTGACCAGCACATTGCCGACATCGAAGACGACCGCCGTGATCGTCATCGCCGGCTGGGCGGCTCAGGATCCGTTGACGGCACCGAGTCGGACGGCACCGAATCGGACGACACCGGGGTGGTGGACGGCGCTGGGTCGGAAAGCGCTGGGTCCGGCACGGTCACGGTCGCGCCCGCTGGCTGACGGTCGCCGGCTATCAGTTCGGCGCCGGTAACGGTTACCGCATCGGCGTCGTCAGCGATCTCAGACGGAGCGTCGGCATCGGAG
>JALYVF010000122.1 GCA_030853385.1 Actinomycetota bacterium
CCATCGCCCGTCGCAGCTTCTGTAGCCATGCCCACGCCGTCTCATACGACCCGAACCCGAGTACCCGCTGCAGACCGAGTGCGGACATCCCGTTCTTCTGCGAGGTGAGCAACCAGATCGCCGCGAAGCACGTCGACAACGGCGTTCTGGTCCGGTGAAAGATCGTGCCCGCCGTCACCGACGTCTGACGGCCGCATGAGGTGCACATCCACCGGGCCTTCGCCGTCCGCCACCCACCGGCAGCGGCGCCGGCCGGGCAGACGAATCCATCGGGCCAACGAAGCTGCTCCAAATACGCCAGGCACGACGCAACGTCCGGAACCACTAGTACAAATGTACGTTTTCGGCGTAGACTGTCGGCATGAGCGCGGCACTGCAGGCATCCCTTTTCGACGCTGCCGACGAACCGACGCTCCATCCGCTCGACTCGCTGTCGCGCACGGAGCTCACCGACGGCGCCTGGATCGACCATCGATCCGGCTGGCTGACCGGCGGCGACGAACTGTTCGAGGCGCTCAGCCGGGACGTGCCATGGCAGGCCGAGCGGCGCGAAATGTTCGAGCGAGTGGTCGACGTGCCGCGGCTGACGAAGTTCTATCAGGCCGACGAGCAACTCCCCCACCAGCTGCTCGTTCACGCAAGAGATGCCCTGACCGGCCACTACCGCAGCGAACTCGGCGAACCGTTCGTCACCGCCGGCCTGTGCCTGTACCGCGACGGGCGCGACTCGGTGGCCTGGCACGGTGATCGGATCGGCCGGTCCCGCTATTGCGACACCATGGTGGCAATCCTGTCCGTCGGGTCGGCCCGATCGCTGATGTTGCGTCCGCGCGGCGGTGGCAGCTCGGTGCGACATTCGCTCGGCCACGGCGATCTGATCGTGATGGGCGGCTCCTGCCAGCGCACCTGGGACCACTGCATTCCCAAGACCGCGCGCCCCGTCGGGCCGCGCATCTCGATCCAGTTCCGCCCGATCGGCGTCCGCTAGAACGAGTACTTCCGCCCGAATCAGGGTATAGATCAGGTATGGCTATCGTTCGCACTCTCGCTCGTCCCCTGCTGGCTTCGATGTTCGTCATCGGCGGTCTCGACTCCCTGCGCCATCCCCACACCAAGGTGCCGGCCGCCGAAAAGGTGGTCGGCGGCCTCACCGAGAAACTGCCGGCGGTCTCGAACACCGCGCAGCTGGTGCAGGCCAACGGCGCCGTTCAGGTGGCCGCGGGTGGGTTGCTCGCGCTCGGCAAGCTGCCGCGACTCTCGGCACTGGCGCTGGCCGGCAGCCTGGTGCCGACAACCCTTGCCGGGCACAGCTTCTGGACCGAGACGGACCCGCAGAAGCGGGCAATGCAGCGGATCCAGTTCTTCAAGAACGTCAGCATGCTCGGCGGGCTGCTGCTGGCCGCCGTCGACACCGCAGGCAAGCCGTCGCTTGGCTGGCGCGCCAAGCAGGCGGCCGTTGCGGTCAAGGAAAAGGTCAGCGGTGACGACTGAGCGCGTCAATGGTCCGCTCGCCGAGCAGCACGGCAGCGCTGCGCGGCCGGACCGGCCGCCCGCCCATGCCCGACCGGACGGCGTCAGCGATGCCACCGTCGGTGCTCTCGGCAAACTGTCCGAGGCGCTGGAGATGGTGGAACATGCTCGCGGGCTGCTCTACGGGTTCCACCGGCTCTCGGGTTCGGCCGACCTGGCGCTGCGGGAGGCGGTCGGCTTGCTCCGTGATGCGGGGCACGGCGAGCTGGCCGACGACGTCGACCGGACTCTTGTCGGCCGCGACACGGTCGATGGAATGTGGACCTTCCAGCTGGTCGAGTCCTATGACGCGCAGTACTGGACGGCTTTTCGGCAGGTCGAGGAGCACGCGAGAATGCAGCTGGGGGTCGCTGTCCCGCACCTCTACGAGGCAGAGATGAAGCACCAGGAGCAATCCGGCGGCCGTCCAGAGTGACATCCTTGGCCCATGCCACCCACCATGCTCACCCGGTACGATCAGCAGATCCGCCGCAATCCCGATGCCGGGCCGGAGGGGATCGTCGAGCGCGACGATCGGGTGATCAGGTGTGTCTCCGCTGAATGGACGGGTGTCAGCTGGAGCGACCTCGACGCCGAAACAGTGGACGCGGCGATCTCCCGCCAACTCGAATGGTTCCATGGGCTTGGCCGCGCCTGGGAGTGGAAGCACTACTCGGGTGACGGGCCAACGGATCTTCCCGATCGACTACTGGCGGCCGGATTCGTCGCCGAACCGTCCGAAACGCTGTTGGTCGCCGAGATCGCAGATCTTGAGCTGGACGTTCGACCACCGGCCGGCGTCACCCTCGAACCCGTGGTGGACGCGGCCGGCGCGGCATTTCTGGTCCGGGTGCACGACGAGGTGTTCGGCGGCGACCACTCGGCCATCGGCGCCGCAGTGCTCGCCGATTTGGATCGGGACCGGCGGACCGTGGTCGCGATCCTGGCGATGGCCGGCGACCGGGCGGTGTCCTGCGGGCGGTTGGAGTTCGTCCACGGCACCGACTTCGCCGGCATCTGGGGTGGCGGGACGCTGCCGGAATGGCGTGGCCGCGGGGTATTTCGGTCCCTGGTGGCTTACCGGGCCCGGCTGGCCCTGGACGCCGGATTCCGTTATCTGCAGGTCGATGCCACCGCGGACAGCCGGCCGATCCTGAACAAGCTGGGTTTCGTCGAGCTGGCGACCACCACACCGTTCGTCCATCCCAGCTAGCGGCTGCCGGCCAGACCGACTGCAACGCCGGTCACACCGCCAACTGGGCCAGCTTCTCCGCGGTGTTCCAGTTGCGCATGGTGCAGTCGACGCCGAGCACCTTGGGCAGGTCGACGTCGCCCAGACCGGAACCGAGTAGCCCGTCCGGACACCAGGCGTAGACGTGATCGCCCGACGTCGCGACCCGAAACTTCTCCCCCGACAGGGCGGCAAAGCTCTTGGCAGCAGCCGCTTTCGGCTTCGCTGAGCAGAACCCGATGAAGTGCCTTGAGCCGTCGGTGGCGATCTTCTCGAACGGATCCCCCGCCATCGCCTGCGTCAGCTGAGCGCCGGTGCGGACCACCACCGCGACGTCGAACCCGTAGCGCTCGGCGATGGCGGCGCGCACCGCCTTCTCGTTGTTGGCGGCACTCATGTCGGTCGTCACGACGGCGTTGCCGCTGTTCAACAGCGTCTTCACCTCGGTATGGCCGAGCCCGGCCAGCAGCTCCCGCAGGTCGGCCATCGCGATCCGCTTGGCCTTGCCGACGTTGATGCCCCGCAACAACACGATCTGCCGCATGGCGTCAAGTCTGCCGCATCGCCTGCGCAGCACCGAGCCGCTGGAGGCCGCCGGACCGGCCGTGCTGCTGGCCGCGAATGCCGAGCTCGTCGAGCACAATCCAAGAACTTGAGCCGCCGCAGGTGCGCTGCCGCCCGTCGGTGACCACAATGACCAGATGAACGACGATGCGACAGGCCAACCCGGCGATTTCCCGGCGATCGGCGAGTATGCATTCCTCTCCGACTGCGAGAGCACCTGCCTGGTCGCCGCCTCCGGCGCGGTGGAGTGGATGTGCCTGCCGCGCCCCGATTCTCCGAGCGTCTTCAGTGCCATCCTCGACCGCTCGGGCGGCTCGTTCACCCTCGGCCCGATGGGCGTCTACGTTCCCGTCGCCCGCCGCTACCTACCTGGCACCCTGGTGCTGGAGACCACCTGGCAGACGCCGACCGGGTGGTTGATCGTCAAAGATGCGCTGGTGATCGGCGAATGGCACAACCTTCACTCGCGATCAGCGACGCACCGCCGGCCGCCCACCGACAAAGATGCTCAGCATTGCTTGGTGCGGACCGTCACCTGCCTGTACGGCACGGTCGACGTGACCGCTGCCTGCGAGCCGGTCTTCGACTACGCCAGGATCCCGCCGAGCTGGCGGTATCTCACCGACGACTACTCACAGCTGGAGGCAACGACAGGAAAGGAGAACGACGGCAATCCGACCCTACGGCTGACGTCCTCGCTGCGGTTCGGCGTCGAGGGCCGGTCCGCGGTCGCTCGCACCACCATGCATCCTGGCGAGACCCACTTCGCGGCCGTTGCCTTCTCCGAGCTGCCGGCACCGCAGTCCGTCGAGCAGGCCACCGATCAGATCGACGCGACGGAGAAGTTCTGGCGACAGTGGCTGTCCCAGGGCAGCTTCCCGGACCACCCCTGGCGAGAGTTCTTGCAGTCATCTGCGTTGGCACTCAAGGGTTTGACCTTCTCACCGACCGGTGCGCTGCTGGCTGCGGCAACCACCTCACTGCCGGAAACCGTTGGCGGAGAACGGAACTGGGACTATCGCTACAGCTGGGTGCGCGATTCCACCTTTGCGCTCTGGGGCCTGTACACCCTCGGATTCAATCGAGAAGCCGACGACTTCTTCTACTTCATCCACGACATCTGCGCCGACGATCCCGACTGTCTGCAGGTGATGTACGGGGTCGGCGGCGAAGCCACCCTCACCGAGAGCACCCTGGATCACCTGACCGGCTATGATAATTCGCAGCCAGTCCGGATCGGCAACAGCGCCTTCGGGCAGCGGCAGTTGGACGTCTGGGGTGCCCTGCTGGATTCCATCTATCTGCACATCAGGTCGCGGGACAGGCTGCCAGCCGAGCTGTGGCCGATCATCGTCGCCCAGGTGGAACAGGCCGCGGCTCACTGGCGCGAACCAGACCAGGGAATCTGGGAGATGCGCGGCGAGCCGCAGCATTTCACCTCCTCCAAGATCATGTGCTGGGTGGCGCTCGACCGCGGGGCGCGGTTGGCACGACTGCACGGATCGGACGTCGACGAGGACAAATGGCAGAAGATCGCCGACGAGATCCACGCCGACATCCTGGCCAACGGAGTGGACTCGCGCGGCGTCTTCGTCCAGCGCTACGGCTCCGATGCACTGGACGCGTCGCTGTTGTTGGCGCCGCTGTTGCGGTTCCTACCGCCGAAGGACAAGCGGATCAAGGCGACCGTACTGGCCATCGCCGACGAGCTCACCGAGCACCGCATGGTGCTGCGCTACCGGGTCCAAGAAAGCACCGACGGGCTGACCGGCGACGAGGGCACCTTCACCATCTGCTCGTTCTGGCTGGTGTCGGCATTGGTCGAGATCGGCGAGCTGAAAAGGGCACACGAGCTGTGCGAGCGGTTACTGTCGCACGCATCGCCGCTCGGCCTGTACGCGGAAGAGCTGGATGCCCGCACCGGCAGGCACCTCGGGAACTTCCCGCAGGCCTTCACCCATCTGGCGCTGATCAACGCGGTGACGCACATGATCAGGGCCGAGGAATCCGGCCACCTGTACCGCTTCGCTCCCGCAAACCGCCGGGTCTGACGCCGTGGGTAAAGCCGTGCCAGCAGCATGACAGCGGCGTGACAGTGGGTCGTCAGTAGCGCAGTGCATCGTGGGTCTTGTTACAGACAAGAGAGGAAGACCCACCTTGAATGCACCTGAATATGCCATCACCACCGAGGGCCTGCGCAAGCGCTTCGGCACCACCCAAGCCCTCGACGGAGTCGATCTGGCCGTCAAGCCAGGGATGGTCCTTGGGGTGCTCGGCCCGAACGGTGCCGGCAAGACCACCACCATTCGCATCCTGGCAACCCTGCTCCGCGCCGATGCGGGCCACGCCACCGTTGCCGGTTTCGACGTCGCCAGCAAGCCGGCTGAGGTGCGGCGCAGCATCGGGCTCACCGGCCAGTACGCATCGGTCGACGAAGATCTCACCGGCACCCAGAACCCGGTGACCGTCAACGGCCGAGGATCCCGACCTACATCCGTCCACTGTTCCATTTCTTGCCCGGCCGATTGGCCGGGGCGGGTCAGTGACCCTCGACCGATTGACGAATTTCGTCTAGCCTCGCTTTCGCCAGCCGTTCCCGTTCTGTCTGCTGGTCGGCCGCCTGTTTGCCGGCGCTCCTCGACTCGTTGAGTTCGGTACTGCCCTGGGCTGTGCCCAGCCGCTTTTCGATCTTGTCCTGGACATAACTCAAGGTAGGAACGCCCGCGTCGGTGTAGTCGAATGCCGGAGCCGGCGTCGTCGGATAGGTGAGACCTCCCCACGGGATTGCCGGGGTCGGGGCGGCCGATTCCGTTCCCGCGGGAACGTCTGGGTCGCCATGGCTGGCAGCTCCGACCGCGTCGGTCTTGCCTGCTGTCTTGTCTTCTGCCGCGCGGGTTTCGGTCGCCTCGTCGTTGCTGATCTCGGCATCCGAGATGTCGGCCGGGTCGTCCGGATCGTCGCCCGCTGCGAGTGTCCCGCTGCTGTTCTCGACCAATTCGCCGTCGACGACCTCGTCGTCGGCATCGGTCGCGCCGGTCGTGGCGGCAGCAGTCGCCGGCGAATTCGGATCCTGAGGTGCAGTCATGAGTGCAACCGTACTTCCAGCTCTGCGCTGCTGCCGCTGGTCCTCAGCAGGGATCGGTGGTACTCGGCACGCCCAGCTGTGGTGGTGGCAGGGTGCGGTATTGGTGGCCGGTGGGGGTGGTGGTGATGACTTCGCCGGGTTGGCTGCCTTTGCTGGTGGTCCAGCCGGGCATGTCTTTGACGTAGTTGCCGCGTTCGCACAGG
>JALYVF010000124.1 GCA_030853385.1 Actinomycetota bacterium
GCCGACCTGCTGGCAACGGCGCTCGGCGACCTCGCAGACAGTGGCGACTCGCCGTTGCTCGACGGTGTTCCCGACGACGTCGGACGGACGATGCGGCGGCTGGCGGGGCTGCTCCGCACCGCGCGCGCGGCGGTCGTGCTGCCGGACGGTGAGGCGGCGTTGTGGAAGCTCTGGTCGGCAACCGGGCTGCAACTTCAGCTGACGGCGGCCAGCGAGCGGGGTGGCAGGGCCGGCCAACGAGCCGATGCCGCGCTCGACGCGGTGGTCGGACTGTTCGGTAGCGCTGCCGATCTGGCGGCCCGGCTGCCTGGCGCCGGGGTGCGGGCATTCGTCGACCAGGTGCACGGTGAACTCCTGCCAGGAGATCCGGCGGCCAGGCCGGCCCGTGGCGGCCAGTCCGTCACCGTGCTGTCGGCACACGCGGCGAAGGGCCTCGAGTGGGAGCTGGTGGTGGTGGCCGGCGCCGGCGAGGGCAGCTGGCCGGACCTGCGGACCCGCGGTGGGCTGCTGGCCACCGAGGATCTGCTGGACCTGGCGGCCGGATTCGACCCGAAGATCTCCCGGATCCCCGCATTGTTGGCCGACGAACGGCGGCTGTTCTACGTGGCCTGCACCAGGGCCGGCCGGCAGCTGCTGGTCACCGCGGTGTCCGGCGACGAACGGGCACCGTCGAGGTTTCTGGACGAATTGGCCGGCGCCGACGGCGACCCGAACCAGATCGAGATCGCCCAGGGCTGGCCGAGGAACGGCGCCGCGCCGCGCCGCGCTTTTCACCTTTCCGAGCTGGTCGGCGAGTTGCGCAGGACCGTCATCTCGACCACAGCCGAGCCGGCGGTGGTGGCCGAGGCGGCCCGGCAGCTGGCCAGGCTGGCCGAGGCGGGAGTGGCCGGCGCACACCCAGGGCAGTGGTACGCGCTGGCCGGCCACTCCACCGACGCGCCGGCGGTGGCACCCGGCAAGCCGGTGTCGGTGTCGCCGTCGGCGGTGGAGGCGTTGCAGCAGTGCGCGCTGCGCGGGGTCCTCGAGCGTCGCGGTGCCCGCGGGCCGATCGGCGACCCGCAGATGATCGGGATGGTCGTGCACGCCGCCGCCCACGGGCTGTCGCAGGGGATGCCGGAGCCGGCAGTGGTGGCCGAGATCGACCAGTTCCTGGCCGGCCAGGACCAACTGCCCGACTGGCAGCTGCGGCGGGTACGACGCGCCATTACCTCGATGACCAGCGCGATCGCCGGCTGGTTGCAGCGCAGTGCCGCGGCTGGCTGGCAGACCATCGGCTCGGAACTGGCCGTCGACCTGCCACTGGTTTCCGACCAGGCCAACCCGGTCAGGATGACGGGGCGGATCGACCACCTGGCCAGGCAGCAGGACGGCGCGGTGCTGGTCACCGATTTCAAGACCGGCGCGTCGATGATCAGCGTCTCCGAGGCCCGGCAGAACCTGCAGTTGGCCGCCTACCAGCTGGCGCTGGCGCTGGACGGAGTGCCTGGCGCGCAGGGTGCCCCGGCCGGCGCGCAGCTGCTGTACGTCCGCGGCGGCACCGGCAAGCTGCGGGAACAGCCGGCGCTGGATGCCGAGTTGGCCGCCAGCACCAGCGCCGCTGTGCTGGCCGCCGCCGGCCGACTGGCCGGTGCTGACCTGCTGGCCACCGAGAATCTGCGCTGCGACCGCTGCCCTGTCCGGTTCTGCTGTCCGCTGCAGTCCGAGGGCCGGCAGGTGACGAGATGACGACGACCATTGCCGGAGTGGTTGCCGCGCCACGCATCTCGGCGATCCAGCTGGCCGATCTGCTGGCCCTGCCACCTCCCACCGACGAGCAGCGCGCGGTGATCGAATCGCCGCTAGGCCCGTCGCTGGTGGTGGCCGGAGCCGGTTCGGGTAAGACCGAAACGATGGCCGCCAGGGTGGTGTACCTGGTGGCGAACGGGCTGGTGTTGCCCGAGCAGGTGCTCGGTCTGACGTTCACCCGCAAGGCCGCAGGGCAGCTCGCCGAGCGGGTCAGGTCCAGGCTGCGCGCGCTGACCAGACAGGCTGGGGTCACTGCCGAGATCGCGCAGGCGCTGGCAGGGGCCGAGCCGGAGGTCTCCACCTATCACGCCTTCGCCGGCCGGCTGATCGGCGAGTACGGCCCGCTGGTCGGCGTCGAACCGTCGTCGAGGGTGCTCACCCCGACGTCCTGCTGGCAACTGGCCCGCCGGCTGGTCGGTCGCTGGGAGGACGACCTGGACACCGACCAATCACCGGATCAGGTGACCGAGACGCTGCTGGCGCTGTCCGGCGGCCTGGCCGATCATCTGCGCCGACCCGACGAACTGGTCGGCTTCCTGGACTCGTTGATCGCCCAGCTGGACGCCGCGCCGCCATCGAAGGCACAGCAGGGGCCGGTGCACTCGGGGCTGGCAGCGCACCTGAAGAACCTGCGGCAACGGCGCTGGGTGCTGCCGCTGGTGGACGCCTTTGCCGAGGCCAAGCGGGCCGCCGGCGCCGTCGACTTCGCCGACCAGATGCAGTTGGCCGCCGAGTTGGTCACCGGGCATCCGGCGATCGGCGGGTCGCTGCGGGAGAAGTACCGGGTGGTGCTGCTGGACGAGTATCAGGACACCGGGCATGCCCAGCGCGTCATCCTGCGGTCACTGTTCGGCAGCTGCGATAACTCCGGCCGCCCGCGCGGCGCTGGCGGCAAGGCGGTCGGTCACCCGGTGACGGCCGTCGGCGATCCGGTGCAGTCGATCTACACCTGGCGGGGGGCGTCGGCGTCGAATCTGCGACGGTTCGCCACCGACTTCCCGCAACCGGACGGAACGCCGGCACCGCGGCTCACCCTGCTCACCAGCTTCCGGAATCCGCCGCAGGTGCTCGAGCTGGCCAATGCGCTGTCCGAGCCGGTCCGGCGCGACGTCGACGGTCTGCGGGCCAGACCGGGCGCCGTCGACGGCTCCGTCCGCTACGCACTACTGCCGACCATCGGACACGAGAACCGTTGGCTGGCAGAGCTGCTGGCGCAGCACTGGCACCCGGCCGTCGATGCCGGCTGCCCGCCGCCGACGATCGCGGTACTGATGCGCCGCCGCCGGGAGATGGCAGACCTGGCGGAGGTGTTGCGCGACAAGGGATTACCCGTCGAAGTGGTCGGTCTCGGTGGCCTGTTGGACGAGCCGGAGGTCGCCGACCTGGTGGCCATGCTGCACCTGCTGGTCGATCCCAACTCCGGTGCCGCCGCGCTTCGGATCCTCACCGGTGCCCGCTGGCAACTTGGCGGCGCCGACCTGGCAGCGCTGGCCGGACGGGCGCAGCAGCTGGCCGGCCGGCGACGGCAAAACGCCGCCGGCGACCCGACGGAATCGGTCAGGGCGGCCCTGACCGAGGCCGCCACCGGCGCAGAAGAAGCAGAGGACATCCCCAGCCTGGTCGACGCCATCGCCGACCCAGGCGACGCCGCGCTCTACTCGGCCGCCGGGCATCGCCGCATCTCCAGGTTGGCCACCGAGCTGCAGCAGCTGCGGCGGCGGCTGGCCCAACCGCTACCCGACCTGGTCGCCGACGTGGAGCGGACCATCGGGCTGGATGTGGAAGTCGCCGTCGCCGGTCCCGAAGGCCGTGCGCACCTGGATGCGTTTGCCGACGTGGTGGACGACTTTGCCGCCGCTGGCGGCGGAGTTCCGGAATTGCTGGACTTCCTGACAACAGCGGCCGACCGCGAGGAGGGGCTGGTCCCCGGCGAGATCGAGGCAACAGCCGGCCGGGTGCAGCTTCTGACCGTGCACGCCGCCAAGGGCCTGGAATGGGACGTGGTGGCCGTCCCGCACCTGTCCACCGGGGTGTTCCCGGCCGGCCGGAAGACCAGCTGGCTGTCGGACGCCGCCCAACTGCCACCCGACCTGCGCGGCGACGTGGCGGACGTGCCGGCGCTGACGCTCCCGCCGGCCGGCGTCGATCAGGGCGCGCTGGTCAAAACCCTCAAGCAGCACGTCGACGACCTCAAAGATTGGCAGAACGAGGAGGAGCGGCGGCTGGCCTATGTGGCCGTCACCAGGGCGCAGCGGCATTTGTTGCTGTCCGGCCATCACTGGGGAGCAACCGGCGTCAAGCCGCGAGGAGCCAGCGCGCTGCTGGAGGAGCTGCGGGCGGCGGCACTGTCGTCCTCCGCCGGCACCGAACCCGATAGCTGGGCTGCGCCGCCGGCTGTGGGTGATGCCAACCCGAACACCGCAGACCCGCGCATCGCCGAATGGCCGCGAGATCCGTTGGGGGACAGGCGATCCGCCGTCAGAGCCGGTGCCGATGCGGTGGCGGCAGCGCTCGCCGACGCGCCGCCGACCGCTGCCGCCCAGGAAGCCGATGCCGAACCCGATGACGACCCATTCGGCTGGGCAGCCGACGTGACCACCCTGTTGCGCGAGCGGCGGGCCGGCCGGGCCGCCGTCATCGATGTCGAGCTGCCAGGCACCATCTCGGTGTCCGCGCTGGTCGACCTGGCCGCCGACCCGGCGGCGTTGGCCACCGTCGTCCGCCGGCCGGTGCCGATACCGCCGGCCCCGCAAGCCAGGCGGGGGACGGCGTTCCACCTGTGGTT
>JALYVF010000159.1 GCA_030853385.1 Actinomycetota bacterium
GACGTCATCGGGTCCTGGAACACCATCGCCATTCGCTTGCCGCGCAACCCTCGCAACTGCGCGGGGCGCATCCTGGTGACCTCGAGCCCGTCGAACTCCAGCGATCCGCTCACTTGCGCCCCGGCGGGCAGCAGTCCGAACAGGGTCAGCGCCGTCATTGTCTTGCCGCTGCCCGATTCTCCTGCCACGCCGAGGATTTCGCCACGTCGCAGCTCCAGATCAATGCCATCAACCGGGGTGCCTGACCCCGGCAGCGTCACCGTCAGACCGGACGCGCGCAGGATCGGCGGTGCAGCAGGCGATCCCGCCACTTGGGTGCCCGTCACGGCGTGGCCCGCAGGACACGCGCGGTGCGCGGATCCAACGCATCACGCAGGGCGTCGCCCAAGAAGTTGAACGCAACAACGATGGTCAAGATCGCGACTCCGGGAAATACGCCGAGCCACCAGTAGTTGAAGTTCTGAGCGCCCTCGGACACCATGGCCCCCCACTCGGGATCTGGCGGCTGTTGGCCAAGGCCGAGAAAGGACAGTCCGGAGATCAACAGCACCGCGTTGCCGACCTCCAGCGAGGCCAGCACCATCAGCTGGCCCGCCGTGTTCGGTCCCAGGTCGACCAGCAAGGTGCGCCGGCCGGATGCACCCAAAAGCCTTGCACTGGAGACGAATTCGGTTTCCCGTAGGCCAAGTATCAGCGACCTGGTAACCCGGGCGTAAGAGGGCCAGGTAACAATCACCAGCGCGATGATTGCGTGGCTCAGCCCAGGGCCGAGCGCGGCGGCCGCAGCCATCGCCAGAATGATTCCGGGGAAGGCGAACACCAGATCCGCCAGCCGCATGACGATCGAATCGACCCAACCGCCGAAGTAGCCGGCTATCCCGCCGAGTACCGAACCAACTCCGCTGGACAGCACCACCAGTAGTACCGCCAGCGGCACCGTTACCCTGGTGCCGTACAGCAGGCGGCTGAACACGTCCCGGCCGAGTTCGTCGGTGCCCATGAGGTTTCCCCCGCCCGGAGCGGCGTGTAGCGCGAAGGTCTGGGCGTTCGGATCGTCCGGTGCGATCAACGGGGCGAAGATCGCCACCAAGATCCAGCACACGATAATGACCACGCCGATGATCGCCAACGGGCTGGTCCACACCGAACGTCGGCGGCCGCGGCGCAGCTCCCGACGCGATGGGACAGGCGCCGGTGTAGTCGGTTCCGGGTTGATCGGAAGGGCCGTCATGCTTGTCGGATCCGGGGATCGATGATGCCGTAGAGCACGTCCACCAGCAGGTTGACGATCACATATACCACCGCAATGACAATCGAAACTCCCATCACGGCCGGCAGATCCAGGCCGATGGAGGCCTTGAACGCATACTGGCCGATGCCTGGCCAGGAGAAGATCTGTTCCACCAGTACTGTTCCAGACAGCAACGAGCCGAATGCCAAACCGGAGACGGTGATGATCGGCACCAACGCGGGCCGCACCACGTGACGCAGGATCACGGTTCGCTCCGGGAGTCCTTTGGCACGGGCGGCACGGACATAATCGTTACCCAGCACCTCCAGTACGGACGCCCGGGTGAACCTGGTGATCAAGCCCACGGTATAGGCCGCCAATACCAGTGCCGGCAGGATGATGTGGGCCAGCCCGTTGGCCAGCGTCGCCCATTGGCCGTCCAACGCCGCGTCCAGCAGCACCATGCCGGTGTGCTTGGGCGGCAGGTCGAGTGTCGGATCGAGTTGGCCGTTGGTGGGCAGCCAATCGAGTTTGACGCTGATCAGCAGCACCGCCGTCAGCGCCAACCAGAATGTAGGAACCGACACCCCGATCAGGCTCACGATCCGGATAAGCCCATCCGGCCAGCGATGTCGCCACAGTGCCGCCAGCAGGCCGAGGGTGAGACCGATGACCAGCGAGATGACGATCGACACCAGCGCAAGCTCGATGGTGGCCGGCAGATACGTGCCGAGATCGGTCGAGACCGGCTGCCTGGTGGCAAGACTGGTACCCAGGTCGCCGTGCAGCAGATGTCCGAGGTAGATGAAGAACTGCACCCAGACCGGCTGGTCCAAACCGTTCTGGTGGCGGAAGTTCGCCACGATCTGCGGATCGTTGATGGCCTGCTGCCCGAGGGCCGCCGCCGCGGGATCGCCGGGCACCAGGTTCGTCAGGATGAAGGCAACGACCGTCACCCCCAAGACCAGGAACACGCCGGCAACCAGTCGCCGCACCAGAAGCGTGATGATCGGATGCCGGCGCCACCAGGGGGACCGGGTCAGAACTGCGGCGAGCGCACCGGCAGCAGGCGCGCCGCCCCGACCCTTCTGGGCCAGGTTGGCTTCCGCATCAGTAGGAGAGTTCACCGATGTTCACAGTCCAGACCAGGTTGTAGCTCAGGCCGCGCAGTTTCGACGCTGCGACGAAGACCTGGGCGGGCTGGATCAGCGACATCACTGGGCCCTTGTTCAGCTGCTGCTGAAACATCTGGTAGTCGGCGATCCGCTTGGCGGGATCCGTTTCGGTCTGGGCGGCCTTCATCGTCGCCTCGATCGACGGGTCGGAGCCGGCTTTCCAATTCACCCGCTGGCCGCCGACGTCTCCGCCTGGCCCGAACACCAGGTAGTCGCTGGCATCGGGATAGTCGGGGCCCCACAGCCACACGCCGATCTGCTGCTTACCCGTTCTGGCCAATTGCAGCACCACCGTGATCGGGGCGCCGGACAGCTTCGTCTTGATACCGACGCTGTTCAGGTCGTTGGCGATCCGGGTGGCCATGTCGGTGAACGAGACGCCGTTCTGCGTGAGATCACTGGGATACGAAACGTCGATCGGCGTGCCGTCGTAGCCGGACTTGGTGAGGGAGGCCTTGGCTGCTGCCAGGTCGAACTGGGGTGCGTCGCTCGCTGGGAGCGCCCCGGGGAACTGTACTGGGATCATCCCAGGAGCACGCTGGGATCCCTTACCGGCTAAGGCTAATAGGCCCTTGTAGTCGATCCCCTGGCGCACTGCATTCTGGAAATCAGGGTTCGAGGTCCACTTGCTGACGGAAGGATTGGCATTGGTGAACAGGTAGAAGGTGTACTGGCTGGCGACCGAGTTGGTGGCAACGCCGCCGCCGCTGATGCCTGCGGCCTGGTCGGGCGAGAGGTCGAGCGCCAGTTGCGAAACTCCCTTGGCCACGTCGTTGCTCTGCGCGGCCGCTGGAACGTTCTGCAGCACCACCTTGGTGAATGCAGCCTTGCCGGGACCACCCCAGTACTTCGGGTTCGGCGTGAACGTGACCGATGTTGTCAGGCCGAATGAGTTCAGGATGTAGGGGCCCGAGCCGTAAGACTCCTTGTTGAAGGCGGGTTCGGCCTTGTCACTGGTGGCCGCGTTGGCATCGTCGGTGCCACCGGCCGACTTGATGGCCTTGGAGTTCACGATTCCGAGGGATGGATTGGCCAGCTTGGCCAGTATCGCCGGATCATAGGTCGCTGTCGTCACGGTGAAGGTTTCCGGGCTGGGAGCAGCAAACTTCATGCCGGCCACCAGGAACGACGGATTACCCTTGATGTTCGCCACTCGCTGCAGAGAGAACAGCACGTCGGCCGAAGTGAGGGGCGTGCCGTCGGAGAACTGTGCCTTCGGATTCAGGTGGAATGTGTACGTCAACTTGTCCGCCGACGCGTCCCAGGATGATGCGATATCCGGTACTGGCGCCAACGTTGCCCCGCGGGGTTGGAAGGAACGTCCATGAAGCTGGCGAATTCGGCCGATGGAACTGCTATCACCTTCGATCGTCTCGGTGCCGGCCCACCGGTGGTGGTCGTCGGTGGCGCGATGTGCGACAGGGCAAGGACGCGACCGTTGGCGGAGCGAATGTCCCAGCAATTCACGGTTTTCAACTACGACCGTCGGGGTCGGGGCGACAGCGGAGACACCGTTCCGTACTCGGTGGACCGCGAGCTAGAGGACCTGGCCGCCGTCATCGAACAGGCCGGCGGCGCCGCAGCGGTGTCCGGACATTCGTCGGGCGCGACGCTGGTACTGCGGGCATCTGCCGCCGGGTTGCCGATCAGCAAGGCGGTGCTGCACGACCCGCCTTTCACCCCCGACACCGACGACGCCAACAGCGTGTCGCAGGCGTACGCACAGAGTCTGGCGACGCTGCTCGAGGCGAACCGCAACGGCGACGCGCTGGCCCTGTTCATGGAACTGGTTGGCAGCCCGCCCGCTGTCGTCCAACAGCTGCAGACTCAACCGTGGTGGTCGGCCGCCGCCGAGATGGCCCCTACCCTGGCCTACGACTCCGCCGTCATGGACCATCGCAGCGGCAGCAGCATTCCGCTCGACATCCTCAGTGCCGCAACAACTCCCACCATGGTCGTGTGCGGCGGGGCCAATGCTGCGTGGATGCTCGGCACCAATCAGCAGCTCGCCGAGGCGCTGCCCAACGGCAGGTACCGGGAGCTCACCGGCCAGCATCACCAAGTCGATCCCGACATCGTGGTACCGGTCGTCGAAGAGTTCTTCGGTGGCGGCAACTACGGGCATAGCTGAGCACCCGCAGACGCCTTGAAGCTGAGGGCAGCGTCTCACTCAGGCGGGATCTGCCGCTTCCTGACGAGGGAACCCGCCAGTCGCCGCGATCACACTGGTCGCCAGTGGGGTGCGTTGGTACAGCACCCGACGGCCGGACCGCCAGGAGGTGACGAGACCCGCACTGCGCAGCACCGCCAGGTGCGCGCTGACGGCCGGCATGCTCTGATCCAGCTCGACGGCCAGGTCGGAAGTCGACTTCGGCAGCCCCACCGTTGCCAGAATCGCCGCCCGACTCCGGCCCAGCAGGGCGGCCAGTGCATCCTCATCCGTCGCGGGCACGTCGGCATTCGGCCACAGGTCGCCAATCCCACGCGGCCCATAGGTGATGCTCGGCGCGCTGCCGGAGCCGATATCGGCCATCACGTGCGGCCAGGCGAACACGCACGGGACCAGCAGCAGGCCGGCGCCGCTCAATTGATGTTCAGCGCCCTCGGCCGTGCTTTGCACGTGAATGGCGTGCTCGGCCAGTTGCAGTTCGGGGTTCAAGTCGGACAGCAGAGCCTGGATTCCACCCTTGGCCAGCCGGGACGCCCGGTACGCGACGTCCGCATCCAACAGCGCCCTGATCTTCGGCCAATACGGCTTGATCGCGACATTCCAGTACTGCCACAACGCGTCGGCGATGCGTTGGCCACCACCATGTTCCAGGATTCGAACCGTCTCCGGCGGCAGGTCGCCGTGCCAGACGACGTCGAGGTCGGCCCGTAGCCGTTCGACCGGGCAGTCGGCCACCATTCTCAGCTGCTGGTCGATCGCCGTAGACGGCGCCCGAGCCCCGGCCAGCAGGAAACTGGCGACATGCGGTCGTGGAGCCGGGACGATGGCTCGCAGTACTTCCATGTCGACGTGCCTGAGCCGTTTGCGGGTCTGCTCGAACCACTGCCGGTGCAGGACAGGAATGTCCTGCGAGTGCACCACGTACAGGCTCTCTGCCACTTCAGCGAGCGGCGAGTACGCAAACCGCATCCGCTCCAGATCGCCAGCGCTGAGCCGCAACCGGATCATGGCGCCACCGTATCGCCCGCCGAGCCCACGGAATCGGCGGCCGGACGTGCTGTATCGCCGGTCGACCCGGGCAAGGGCCAGACGCAGGCGTGCACACACACCCATTGACCGTCGCGACGGGCATAACTGTCGAGGTAACGATTCCCTCGCCCTTGCCGTTCGCTGCTGCTCGCCCGCGCGGAGACGGCCGCCATGTCGCCGGCGACGTGGACGGCCAACTCGTCGATCACCAGCGTCGGCGCCGGATTGGCCCGCAGGTCGTCGACGTAACGGGGCAGATCCCATTGCTCGCCCGTCAGTCCGTCCAAGTATTGGAAATCGTCGCCGAGAATTACTCGCAGCATCTCCCACGACCCGAGCCGGCACGCCTGAATGAAGTGATCGTTGAGCGCCGTCAGGGTGTCGGTGTCGGTAGCGATCTCGGTCACCAGGTCAGGGTGACGACTACGGGTGGACGCCGCAACGATTCCGTCCTGGCGGAATCCAGCAATTGGGCCGACTGATTCGCTCAGCGCCGGTTGAGCACGACGGCAGCGCCTGTGACGAAGACGATCAGGCAGGGCAGGGACACCCACGCGACGGTCGCCAGCGTGTTGTTAAGGGTCAGATAGCCGATTCCGGAGAAGGTGATCGTGACGGCGAGCGCGGCGGCGGTCCAGGCGAGCCAGCTCGGCAGGTCGACATCGCGGCGGCGGATCGCTCGAGTCATCGTGACAGCCAGCACTGCAAGGAGCAGCATCTTCAGGCCGTCGAGGCGACTGACCGCCCGGTACACAATGCCGATCGTATGGGTCGCCGCGTCATCGACGAGGGAAAAGCTGAGCCACAGGCCCAGCGCGAGTTGCACGACCGACACCCCAGCTGCCGTGAGACCTGCGATGGCGGTGATGGTCCGCGTTGACCGGGCAGCGGCGCGAACGGCGCGGGCCAGTGACAGCGTCACGATGGCCAGGAAAACTGCGGGCAGCCCTTCGGTCAACAGGTACTGCAATCCGACCACCCCGACATGGCCCGCGTAGGCGAGTTGGATCTGCGAGCCGGATGAACGAACCTGCGTCGATGAGCTGAACACGGACAACCCGGCGAGCCAGGAAACGGCGAACCCGACCCCGGCCAGCAACAGTAGAACTCGCCGCGTGCCGCGGGCACCTGGGTGGTCGTGGATAGGGTCGGAATCGGGAACGCGGACCGAGCTGAGGTCGGGCGTCGGTGTCGTCATGAGAGTTTTCCTTCGGTCGATTCGAGGTTGACGATCGCTTTTCCGAGCAAGGTGATGAAACGCTTCCGCTCAGTCGGGCTGAACCCCGCCATGGCACGCTCATTGACGTCCGCAGCCGACGCCGCCGAGGCCTCACGCAGCTCCGAGTCGACCTTGCACAGGTAGACGCGCTGGAAGCGGTTGTTGTTCGCGTCGCGCTCGCGCCGCACGAGGCCACGCGCTGCCATCCGCTTGAGCATCTCGGTCAGGGTGGCTGTGTCGATGTTGGCTCGCCGTGACAATTCGGTCTGGGTCAGGCCGTCCTCGTGCCACAAACAGGCAAGCACGCCCCACTGGGTTGTCGTCAGGCCGTGTTCAGCAAGAGCCCCGTTGAACTGCGCGGTCATGGCCTTGGACAACCGGCCCGCGAGGAACCCAAGGCTCCGGTCGAGATCGAATCCCACAGACACGTCAGCACTGATATTTCGTGTACGCATGGTTCGTATACTAACCATCGACGGATGGTCATGTCAACGCCCGATGGATTCGAGCAGAGCGGAATCGTTGCGGCAGTCGGCTGCCGATCGTCACTGTGACCGGGTGCGTCGGCGCGCTGGCACCGGTGCGGCTGCGTCGTCAACGCAGGTCGAAAAGCCCAGTGACACAACGATTCGAGGAGAGCAGTTCATGAACAGAACACGGGCAGCGGCATTCACTGCACTGGCACTTGCGTCGGCGATGGTCGTTGCCGCCTGCGGCAGCACGGATCAAAGCAACCCGAATTCAACAGTCCCCAGCACCGGGACCACCCAGGCCGCTGGTGTCAAATCGTCCACTGCTGCCGTCACCACTAGTGGTTCTGCTACGGTTTCTGGTTCGTCGTCGTCCAGTGCCGTCCCATCCGCTGTTGCGGCCGGCAACGCCTGTGGTGCCGCGCATCCGGCATACCCGGAGCCGAAGTCGCAGGGCGGTTCGGTAAAGGTGTCCCTCAACGAAGGACTGACCTCGTGGAACTCCAACAGCTCGCACAGCAACGCGGCCTACAACGTCTACCCCACCTATTTGACACTGGCCCAGGGCGGTTACTACGACTCCGACCTGAAGTATTGGGACAACACATCTTTTCTGACCTGCAAAGAGATCTCGAAAGACCCGGTGACCGTCGAGTACACCATTAACAAGGCCGCCAAGTGGTCCGACGGGGTGCCGGTGACCAACGCCGACATGCTGCTGTTCTGGGTGTCGCAGAGCGGCTACTACAACACCGGTGAGGCGAAGTACGACGACGCCGGCAACCTGGTCAAGACCGGCGACATCGCCTTCGATGCCAGCTCCGACGCCATGCACGCCATCCACCACTTCCCGAAACTGTCCACCGACGGTCGGAGCATGACGGTGACCTACGACGACTTCTACGTCGACTGGCAGCTCAACGCACCGACCAGCGGCGATGTCCCTGCTCACGTGGTGGCGATGAAGGCACTCGGCGAGTCCGATCCGGCCAAGGCCACCAAGGACCTGGTGACCGCACTGCAGACGTTCAACGCCAAGGCCACTACCAAGAAGCTGAAGGACGGCACCGAGGTCGCCGACACTTCGGCAGTCGATCCGGCGGTGGTGTCCGGTGTCAAGAAGATCTCCGACTTCTGGAACACCGGATTCGATTTCACCCAGCTGCCCAGCGACCCGTTGCTGTATCTATCCGATGGGGCCTACAAGATGACGGCGTTCAAGAAGGACGCCTACATGACGTTCGAGGCCAACCCGGATTACACCTGGGGTCCGAAGCCGGCGGTCAAGGAAATCACCTACGAGATCATTGGCGATGCGATGGCCTCGGTGCAGGCCTTGCAGAACGGCGAGGTTGACGTGATCAACCCGCAGGCCACCTCGGACGTGCTCGGCGCTGTGCAAAAGCTTTCCGACCAGGGCATCACCACCCAGACCGGTGACGGCGGTACCTACGAACACGTCGACCTGGCGATGAACAACAAGGGCCCGTTCGATCCGGCGGCCTACGGCGGCGGTGCTGCTGGTATCAAGAAGGCATTGATGGTGCGGCAGGCATTCCTCAAGACCATCCCGCGTCAGGACATCGTCAACAAATTGATCAAGCCGTTGAACCCGAAAGCCGTTGTCCGCGACTCGTTCACGCTCGTTCCCGGTGCTCCGGGTTACGACACCATGATCGCGGCCAACGGGTCGTCTGCCTACAAGGACCTCGACATCGCGGGTGCCAAGGCGCTACTGGCGCAGGCCGGTGTCCCCAGCCCGACGGTGCGCTTGATGTACGCAGCCAACAACACCAGACGGGCGCAGGAATACAAGCTGATCGCCAACTCCGCCAGCCAAGCAGGCTTCAAGATGGTCGACGGCCAGAACGCGGACTGGAGCGCACAGCTGACCAACACGAAGATCTATGACGCGTCGCTGTTCGGCTGGCAGAACACCAGTACCGGGTCGGCACAGTACCCGGCGAACTTCGAGACCGGCGGCCAGGACGACTACTCCGGTTACTCCAACAAGCAGGTCGACTCCGACATGCAGAAGCTCAACAAGTCGACCGATCCCAAGGAGCAGCTGGCGTTGACGCTCGACACCGAGAAGCAACTGTGGGCAGACGCGTTCGGGACGGTGCTGTACCAGTTCCCGGATGTGGTGTCGTACAACTCCAAGAAGGTGCAGGGGCTAACCCACATGACGCTGTCCCCTGGCTACCTATGGAATTACTGGGAGTGGACCGTGCCGGCGGCCTGAGGTCGTCGCGCTGCACGCTGCCGGCGAAGTGGAACCTCCTCACTGCTTCGCTGGCAGCTGGCCCACCGTGAATTCACTTGCGACCGCTGCGCCAGAAGCCACCACCGAATGGCCAACCATGGCTGAGATCGGGTGGCCGCAGGTGACTTCCAACAGCCAGGTGCAACGGGCGGCGTTCAGTCTCGATGTCGGAGTGCAGGAACTGATGTTCGTGGCCGGCCCGCTGTTGATCATCACCGGCGTGGCCTAGTCGGTCCCGCAGGGGCGTGTTCGGCTGCGCGCTGCTCACCGCCGTGGTCTGCTTGAACGGCCATCGCGACGAACCGGCCGGGAATGCCAAGAACAACAGTGAGGACACCCTCATGACCCGACGAGCAGTGATCTTCCACGGTACCGGCGGCCACCCCGACTATTGCTGGTACGGCTGGCTCGGCGCCCGGCTGGCAGCGCGCGGATACCATGTCGAACTACCGCATTATCCGGACATCAACTCCGAACCGATCAGCACCTTCCTGCCGAAGGTGTTGTCTCATCACGTCTTTGACGACGACACCGTGCTCGTTGGGCACTCGGGCGGAGCGCCACTGATCCTCAGCATTCTGCAGAACGTCGAAACGACGATTCCGCAAGCACTGTTGGTTGCCGGCTACACCACCGAGCCGAACACCGAAGACGAGCCGGTACTGCAGGCCGGCTACGACTGGGCACGGATCAAGTCACATGTGCGAGACCTGTACTTCATCAATTCCGTCGGCGATCCCTACGGCTGTGACGACGAACAAGGCCGCACCATGTTCGACCGGTTGGGCGGCACCCTGATCATCCGCGACGACGGCCACTTCGAGACGCCGACCTTCGAGTTGCTGGACCGGCTCATCGACTAGCAGAACACCGCTGGCTCAAGCTGTTTGGCCTGCCACAGCTCAGACCCGGCGGAGGAAGGTGCGCGATTCCGCGAGGATGGCGCGGGCGGCGTTGACGTCGCTGACGTTGTCCCTGGCGGCCGGATCGGCGGCCAGCCGCTCCCGATAGACCTCGTAGTCGGCCAGCGAATCGAAATCGATCAGCGCCAGCGCGAAGTTGTTGGCGCCCTCCTTCGGCAGGAAATAGCCGATCAGATTCCCGCCACACTCTTCAATGATAGGCGGCCATCGAGTGGCGTACTCCTCGAACGCTGCCAGTCGGTGGGGGTCAAGGGTGTACTGGATGCAACAGGTGATCACGGTGCTCGCTCCTTCTAGATCTGCGCGGAACTGACGGCATTGCGGCAGTAGCCGTCCCTACCGGAACCGTAAGTTGCCAACACTTCATCGCAAGTCGAAGTGACGACGCCCGGTGAGACCATCAGCGGCCGACGAGCGCTGGCCTCTTGGTCGCATTCATGATCTACACCTACAATGTGCTACCTTGAAGCACATGGGTCAGGTAGGCATTCGAGCACTCAAGCAGAATGCGTCCGCAGTCGTTGCAGACGCGGTCGCCGGCCAAACGGTGGTGATCACCGATCGAGGACGGCCGGTCGCTCAGCTGACGGCAATTCCATCGTCCCGTATCAGTCAGCTTCTCAGCTCGGGCCGCGCTAGGCCGGCTCGGCGCCGCATCACCGATCTACCCGCTCCCGCCAGCGGACCGAGCCTGTCGGATGAGCTGATGGCCATAAGAGCGGCCGAAGACCGCTGAGATGGCCCACTACCTCGACACATCGGCGCTGGTGAAGCTGGTGGTCGCCGAAGCCGAGACGGTGGCCTTGCGCGCATGGCTTGACCAGCAGGATCGCGAGCTGGTCTCCAGCGACCTTGCACGGACCGAATTGCTACGGACCGTTCGTCGGGCAGCTCCCGACCGCGTCCTGCAAGCGCGGGCAGTGCTGGAGTCAATCACACTCATCCAACTCACTACGTCGACCTTCGAGGAAGCAGGTCGCCTCCACCCTGCGGTCCTCCGCACCCTTGATGCTGTTCACCTCGCCGCCGCACTGGGACTCGGTGACGATCTTGACTCCATCGTCACCTACGACAATCGCCGAGCGCAGGCTGCTCAGGCCAACGGAATACCGACCACGACGCCGGCCTGAAGCGTCAGCCCACCCGGCTCACCAGGCGGCGGGAAGCCGTGGGCTCGCTCCGCTCACCCACGGGTCCAGAACCCTTGTCGCTCGTCCGTCACTACGTTCCGGACGACCGACCGCGGGTGCTCGCCCTCGGCCGGCTACACAGAAATGGATCGGTCGGCCCCGGTAGTGCTGGGGCCGGCCGATCCATTTGTGGAGGCGGCGGGAATCGAACCCGCGTCCAACGGTGTGTTGTGAGTCCTTCTCCGGGCGCAGTCCGCTAGGTCTCTACTCGGCCCCATCGGTCACGCGAACTAGCCGATGTGACAGGCCCAGCCACTGTTGGTTGTCCCACCCGAGTCCGTGGCCGGCTCGGGTGGTGATCCTCTTTGTCGGCGCCAGGATCCGGGCCAGAGGCACTCCCGGTCTGACGGAGTCGCTACTCGCTTAAGCGGCGAGGGCGAACTCGCGCTGACTGTTGTCGGCGCTTAATTGTTTTGCGACAGATGGTTAACGAGATCATCGTCGCCTTCCTCGGCCCGCTTCTTCTCACTCGACAGCCGCTGTCGAGACCAATCGCCCCCGAGGGGGTTCTTGCGGCACTTCTCGAACTACAACTCCACCAGCATACTGCGATTCCCGACCTCGCCGGCCCATTTAGCCGGGCATGCCCTTGGCCCGCCGGCCCGCGTATCGGGCGATTTCCCGATCGGCGTCGCGGGCTGCCATCGTCTGCCGCTTGTCGTACATCTTCTTGCCTCGACCGAGCGCCAGCTCGACCTTGACCTTGCCCTCGAGGAAGTACATCGACAGCGGGATCAGGGCAAGCCCGCCGCTGCCGTCACGCAGTTTGAGCGCAAGCTTGTCGATCTCCACCCGATGCAGCAGCAGCTTGCGGGCCCGCCGCGGGGTGTGGTTGGTCCAGGTGCCCTCTGCGTACTCGGCGATATGCACGCCGCGCAGCCAGATCTCGTCCTCGGAGATGGTGGCGTAGCCGTCGATCAACGACGCCCGGCCGGAACGCAGCGACTTCACCTCGGTACCGGTCAACGAGATCCCGGCCTCGTAGGTGTCCAGGATCTCGTAATCGTGCCGGGCCCGCTTGTTCGAGGCGATCAGCTGACGCGCCGGCGGCTTGTCGGTCGCGGTCTTCTTCGATGGTGCGGATGTCTTGGCCATAGCCGGTCAAGGCTACCGGGCAGCGGCGAGCGGATACCAGCACTGACAATCTGCGAGCGGCTAAGTGCGGACGTAGGCCCGCAGCGTCACGTAGGCGGAAACGGCGGCCAGCAGCACGCCCACCCCGACCAGTACCGGCGTGATCACGATGAAGTCGCCGCTGGTGATCGGCGGGATCACCCCGGTTGACATCACGCTGCCGAGGGTCTTGTTGATCAACCAGAACTTGGCGACTATCAGCCCGGCGACGGCCAGCAGCGAGCCGATCACGCCCGCCACCACCGCCTCTATCATGAACGGCAGCTGGGTGCGCCATCGGCTGGCGCCGACCAACCTCATGATGGAGGTTTCTGTTCGTCGGGTGTAGGCCGCGATCTGCACCATGTTGGAGATCAACAGCAGCGCAGCGATCGCCTGGATCAGCGCAATCGCCAGGGTGATGTTGCGGACGCCGGTGAAGATCGAGAACACCTTGTTCAGCAGCTCGCGCTGGTCGTTGACCGACTGCACACCGGGCTTCGTGCCGTACTGTTCGCCGACGATGGCGATCTTCGCCGGGTCCTTCAGCCGCACCCGCAGGAACGCCGGCAGGCTGCTCTTGGTGGCGATGTCCAGCATTTCCTTCTGGCCGGCGTACTGCTGCTTGTACTGCTCGTAGGCGTCGGCCTGGCTGTGGTACTCGACGCTGGCGATGTCGGGGTTGTTCTGCATATCGGTCCGCAGCTGCGCGCAGGCAACTCGGCAGTCGGGATCGCCCTGGGAAACAGTCTTGTTGAGGTAGACGTCCACCTGCACCCGGTCGCCGTAGAGCTGCTCGGCATGCGTCGTCATCCGGGCTACCAGCAGGCCGCCGCCCAGCAGCCCCAGCGAGACCGCGGTCGTCAGGATCATCGCGATCGTCATGGTGATGTTCCGCCGCAGGCCCGTCAGGACCTCGCTGAACACGTATCCGCCTCGCATGTGTTCCTCTCGTCGGCATCAATCTGCCTGAAATCAGCCGCGAATGTGCTCAACCTGGCGGCTTTGCGCATCTCGTGTCGCGGTTTCAGTGTGGGTGTCGCCTGGGAATGTCGATCGTGTGGAAGTCCGATCAATCGCCGGTCGCAGGTACTTACCTGCCGACGCCGTAGACGCCGCGATCCTCGTCGCGGACCAGCTTGCCGAGGTTCAGTTCGATCACCCGGCGCCGCATCGAGTCGACGATGGCGTTGTCGTGGGTGGCCATCAGGACGGTGGTGCCGGTTCGGTTGATGCGCTCCAGCAGCAGCATGATGTCGGCGCTGGTGTCCGGGTCCAGGTTGCCGGTCGGCTCGTCCGCCAGCAGCAGCAGCGGGCGGTTGACGAAGGCGCGGGCGATGGCGACGCGCTGCTGCTCGCCGCCGGACAGTTCGTGCGGCATCCGGTTGGCCTTGCCCTCCAGACCCACCAGCTCCAGCACCTCAGGAACCACCCTGCGGGTGACGGCTCGCGGCCGGCCGAGCACATCGAGCGCGAACCCGACGTTCTGCGACACCGTCTTGTTGGTGAGCAGCCGGAAGTCCTGGAACACGCAGCCGAGCCGGCGGCGGTGCACTGCCACCTTCGAGCGCCGGATCTTGTTCAGATCGCTGCCGGCCACCGTGATTTCGCCCTTTTCGGGGGCGTCCTCACGCAGCAGCAGGCGCAGAAAGGTGGACTTGCCGGAGCCGGAAGGACCGATGAGGAAGGCGAACTCGCCCTTCTCCACATCGACGGTGACGTCCTCCAGAGCCGGCCTGGTAGAGGTCTTGTAGCTCTTGGAGACGTGCGACAGATGAATCACGAGGCCCAACTGTACCGGCGAGAACCCCTATCCCTGTGTTACCTCGGACTGCGCGTGCGGCGCCGGTTCGGTGGCGATCGTTCCCGATGACGGATTCAGCGCGTCGATGACGATCTGATGCAGCGGGCCGTTGCTGGCCACCGCGCTGGCCGGTGACGGTCCGGTCCTGCTGCCATCGAGCTGGCTGAACCGGCCGCCGGCCTCGGTGACGATGGGCACCAGCGCCGCGATGTCCCAGACACTCAGCTCCGGCTCGGCAGCGATGTCGACCGCCCCCTCGGCGACCAGCATGTACGGGTAGAAATCGCCGTAACCACGGGTGCGCCAGCAGCCGTCGGCCAACGCCCTGAATGCGGGACCGCGACCGGCGGCGTCCCATTCGGAATAGTCGGAGTAGGCCAGCGAGGCATCGGCCAGCTCGGTGACGGCCGAGGTCTGCAGCCGACGCGGATCGCCGCCGTTGAACGTGCCAAAGGCGCCGGCGCCGTCCGCGGCCCACCAGCGTCTGGCCAGCGCCGGCGCGCTGACGACGCCGACTACGATCTGGTCGCCGTCGACCAGCCCTATCAGAGTGGCCCAGATCGGCACCCCGCGGACGAAGTTCTTGGTGCCGTCGATCGGGTCGATCACCCAGCGGCGGTGGGCGCCGGGCCGGGAGTCGCCGTATTCCTCGCCCAAGATGCTGTCGGTTGGTCTTTCGCTCGCCAGTAGGTCGCGGATCACCCTCTCTACCGCCAGGTCGGCGTCCGAGACGGGGGTGAGGTCGGGCTTGCTCTGCACCCGCAAGTCGGCCGCGCCGAACCTCGGCAGGCTGATCGCATCTGCAGCATCGGCCAGCCGCAGGGCAACGGCGAGGTCGTCGTCGCGCTGGATACTCTGATCGGTCGGCACCCGCGAAACGCTACCGGGACGGCGGCCACCCGCCCCGACGCCGTCGCCGCGGCGCCGGTCGCGGGTGTGGACAACACGGCGGACAGTGGTGCAGTCGGGTTACGGTTCGGCCACCACATCGCGGACCTGCCGCCTGGTCCGTGGAAGGCGAGGGGAATCGGCGACGGGAAGGGGAGGTAACCGATGGCACCGACGATGGCCGCGGTCGACCACATCTACGACGAGGTGCGCGAGCTGATCCGCCGCCGCGGGCTGGACCCGGTCACCGATCGGCGAGCGGCGAAATCGCTGATCGACGAGGTGGTCGCGCATTACGAAGAACGGGTGGCGACGTCCGCTCTGCCGCCGCTGCACGACCCCGAGTCGGCTATTCAGTTCGTCTTCGACTCGCTGGCCGGATTCGGTCCACTGCAACGGTTTCTGGATGATCCGCAGGTCGAGGAGATCTGGGTCAACGAGCCGGGCCGGGTGTTCATCGCCCGCGACGGCCACTCCGAGCTGACGACCACCATGCTGGCGCCGGGCGAGGTCCGCGACCTGGTCGAGCGGATGCTCAAACCATCCGGTCGGCGGCTGGATCTGTCCAGCCCGTTCGTCGATGCGCTGCTGCCGGACGGCAGCCGGCTGCATGCGGTGATACCGGACATCACCCGCGAACATCTGTCGCTGAACATCCGCAAATTCGTGGTGGCCGCCAACGGGTTGGAAGATCTGGTGGTCCGCGAGACGATCACTCCGCACGCGGCGCGCTTCCTGGAAGCGGCGGTGACCGCAGGCCTTAACATCATCGTCGCCGGCGGCACCCAGGCCGGGAAGACCACCTTGCTCAACACCCTGCTGAACTCCATCCCGCCGCGCGAGCGAGTCGTCACCTGTGAAGAGGTCTTCGAGCTGCGGCCGAACCTTCCGGACGTGGTGGCCATGCAGACCCGGCAGCCGAACCTGGAGGGGCATGGCGAGATCCGGCTGCGCCGATTGGTGAAGGAGGCGCTGCGGATGCGACCGAGCCGGATCGTCGTCGGCGAGGTGCGGCAGGAGGAATCGCTGGATCTGTTGATCGCCCTGAACTCGGGATTGCCGGGAATGTGCAGCGTGCACGCCAACTCGGCGCGGGAGGCTGTCGTCAAGCTGTGCACTCTCCCGCTGCTGGCCGGCGAGAACGTCACCGATTCCTTCGTCGTCCCGACACCACCGTATCGCCGGTGCGACCTGCGAAAACACTACGCCTTGGCGGCATGAACCCAACTCGGCTGCCGGGCCGCACTCGTATGGGACATGCAGAGCCGACAGCACCCCGGCATCGCCTCGATGGAGGTCATCGTGACCACCACCGGGGACCCCCGCGCGCTGGCCGGCCTGTTGCACCTGCTCACCCCCGAGACACCTGCCGCCGCCGTGGTGCCGCTCCGGGAGGTACGGCGTGCCCGCCGTCGGTAAGCCCCTGCGGGCCGCCCTTTACGCCCGCGTCTCTACCTCGGCCCAGGTCAACACGACCTCGCTGGCCACCCAGCTGTCGAACTGCCGCGCCCGCGCAAAGGACCTGAACTGCACCGCCGCCGGCGAATACGTCGACGCCGGTGCGTCCGGGGCCGACGCCAGCCGCCCGGAACTCGACCGTCTCATGGGCGACATCCGCGCTGGCGCCATCGACGTGGTGCTGGTCCACAAGTTGGACCGGATCGGCCGGTCGCTGCTGAACCTGCTCACCCTGCTCGGCGAGCTCGACGCCCTGGACGTGCAGCTCGTCTCCATCTCAGAGAGCTTCGATACCCGTACCCCGGTCGGCAGGCTGCAGCTGTCGATCCTGGCCTCGGTCGCCGAGTTCGAGCGGGAACGGATCCGCGAACGCATCATGGACGGTCTGTACGCCCGAGCCTCCGAAGGAGGATTCGTCTCATCCCGGCCGCCGTTCGGCTACACCACGCTCGACGACCCCCGCGGAAGGGGCCAGCTACTGGCCATCGACGAGTCGCAGGCCGTCACCATCCGGCGCATCCACGAGCTGATGGTCGTCGAACGGGTCGGCACCCAGTCAGCGCTGCAAACCCTCAATGACGAGAACCGGCTGGCCGACACCGGGCGGCCGTGGACCCGTGGCGGCCTGCTCGCCTGGATTCGCCGGAAGGGCCCACAGACCGCCGGTGGTGCGTTCCGCTGGGGCGGGATCGACATCCCGATCCCCGCCATCCTGACCGCCGAGCAGGTCACCCAGTGGCGTGCCTGGCTGGTGGGCACTGGTCAGCCCGGCCAGCGATCCCACAGCACCTATTTGCTGTCCGGAGCCATCGAATCTTCCTGCGGCGCCGTGTTCACCGGGCGGCACGCGCGGACCAAGACCAAGGACCAAGCGCCCATCTACATCTGCCCCGGCCGTTCCGGTCATCGCGCCGGCGACCCGCAGCGGTGCGACGACACTAACCTGCGCATGTCGACCACGGACGGCGCAGTCTGGTCGGAGATCGTCCGCGTTCTCACTGACCCGGCTGCGCTGGCCGGGCTGGTGGCCGCCGGCCGGGAAGAAGCCGTCGGGACCGATCGGGTGACAGCCGCCAGCACCCGTGTCGAGACGATCCAGCGGCAGATCGTCAATGAGTACCAGGGTGCCATCGACGCCGGATTCGATGCTGATATGGCGCGGATGATGGTGGCCGGGCGGCAACGAGAGCTGGCCGAGTCCAAGACCGAGTTGACTAGGCTCGCGAAAGCCCGCGGGCGGACCAACACCTCTGCGGCCGACGCCGCCAAGGCCGAGACGCTGCGCGAGAGGGTTGAAGACCTCTCGGATACCGAGCGTCGCTCGGTAGTCGAGCTGCTCGGGATTCGGGTCACCGTCATGGGGTACGAGGACTGCGGCGCCTGCGTTGGCCGCGGCATGGTCCGCGTCCCCGGCGAACAACGACCCGTCCAGTGCGACCAGTGCTACTCGATGCGGCGTCTGCCGGTCCTGTCGGTCACCATCACGGTGCCGCAGGCCATGGGGGCCGTCATCGACCAGTTCGACGCGCTCGCCGGCTGAACCAGTCAGGATTCGCAGGCCAAGGATTCACAGCCCCAGGTCTGCGACGGCGTTGCCGATCAGAGGGGCGTTCTCGCGTCGGTAGATCTCGACCATCGCAGGGCTCCGGTGACCTGTCTGACGCATGATCGAACCGGCATCGGCGCCGGCCCGAACGGCCTGGGTGACGAACCCGGCACGCAGCGAGTGTCCACCGAAGCCCGCTGGGTCCAGACCGACGGCCGCCACCCGCCGCTTCACCATCGCGTTGATCGCATGGCCGGAGATTGGCCTATCTCCCGGCACTCCGGTCTTGTGGATCGGTCGGAACAACGGGCGGTCAGCCGGAAGGTCGACGTTCGGACGTACGGACCTACACACGTGCATCGGCACGTCAGCAGGGGGCGGACGCCGCAGCAGCCGCAGTAGCCCCACCCTGCCTTCGATCTCGAACGCTTCCATGGCCTCCATCCATCCCATCAGCGCGCAGGGTGGGCAGGTACTCGGGTGCCGCCCGAACGGCAGTGCGCGGACCGCACCACGCCCTTCCTGGTCCGTCTTGGACTTGCGCAGGCGGATGTGGAGCCCGTCCTCGGGATGATGCGTCACGTCGCCGACGATCATCTCAGCCAGTTCAGAACGCCGAAATGCGCCAGCGAACCCCATGACCAACAGCGCGGTGTCGCGACGACCAATCACTGCTTGCGGGAACTGCCAAAGCTCGATCGATGCGAGCACGCTGCGAAGGTCATTCAGCAGCAGTGGTGACATCCGTCTGGTCGGCCGAACTCGGTCACGCCGGATGCCGGACATTGTCGTGGTGATGGCCCGGTGGCGGGCGGGCGACGTGTGACCGGCAAGCTCGTGCATCTTCGTGATGGCGGCGAGCCGGCGGCTGATCGTGGATGGGGCATACTCCCACGAGCCGTCAGAATGGACGCGATTGGCCAGGTCCGCCAGGTACTCGCACACCGCCGCCGGACTGGCCGGCATCACCTGATGGCCGTGCAGCCGACACCAGCGGGAGAACGACCCCCAATCGGACCGGTAAGCGGACTGGGTATTGGCGGCCATCGCCGATCCCTGCAGCTCGACCACCGCGGCAGGCAGCGCTAGGCCGTCGGCCGCCCCGGGTACTGAGGCCAAAGCTGTCGTCACGACCACCAGAGTAAATGCGGGCACCGTCACCGGAGCGAGGTTGAGCGCTCTGAACTGCGCAGATGCGTACGGAGGTATGGACCTACCTGCGTACGTTTGGCGCAGCATCGCGGGGGTTTCGGTCGTGCGGTGATCAACTGCAGGACGTCCTAGGTGGCTGAATCGGGCTGCCGGCTGCTGATACTGGTGACCCACTGGCATCAGACAGGACTCAGGAGCTTCTGGGTGACGGCATCACGTGGTGAGTTAACGACGGGCTGCTTATTAGCAGCATCTTCTCGCCGGTGGCGCTCGACGAGTCGACTGTTAGCTTGTCGGCAAAAAACTGGCTACCGGCTTGTCGACAGCCGTCGGGACGTCAGTGACGCCGTGCCGTTCGAGCAGGTCATCGACCGCGTGCATGATTCAGCCGACCTACTCAACATCTGATGCCTTAGGCATTAAGTGCCGTTCAGGTGCCGAGATTTTTCATCGCGTCCCACGACCCGGAGGCGTGCTTGACGTCGTCTTCGGACAGGAGCAGGTAGTTCCAATCAACGACCGCTTGACCTGGGGCGTCGAACAATCCATCCATTTGCTGTCCGCGCCGAATCGAGTCGACCCGCCTTGCCCACTGGCGGGTGGCAACGCGCTTTCCCTGTACCTCTCCGGTAGTTACTTCTTTGTTCATCTTCGTCTCAACCAGCCAGCCGGCGAGCTTGTCCTTGACCTTCTCTATGACCACGAAGTCGGGGTTGTACTCGCGGCCGGTGCCGGCCCAGGTGATCGGGAGGTCATTGATATGCAGGCGCGCCCAGACGACGACCGTCTCGGTGGCCCGGTCGATTGCCCGGGCCGCGTCGTATTCGGTGCTGGAGTCGAACCAGCAGTGGCTATAGAGGCAATATTTCCAGCCGTCGAATGCAGTGTCCTTGCGGAACCCAGCGTCGGGGTGGTCCTCGGTCTCCGTTTTGGCCGCTGGTCGAGCCTTCTCCAGACGCTTCCACTCAAGCGTCTCCCCGAAAGTCACGGCGGCTTTCGAATCTTCATCAAGGAACTGCTGAACTGCCGCGGCGAGTCGTTGGCCGCATCGGTCACCGAACGCGCTGAGAGTCGCAGCGGACTCCTCTCCCATGGCGTCGATGACCACGTCGACGATACGGGCGGCGGCTCCGCGTTCGGCGGCACGAGACTCCACCCCTTTCAGCGACATCACGGTGCGAATCAGCGTGTCCCGACTCTCAACCAAGGGTCGGTCGAGCACCATCG
>JALYVF010000163.1 GCA_030853385.1 Actinomycetota bacterium
AGCCTTGGCCGAGGCCGCCAACCGGCTGACCGAGGCGCACCGGCACGAGCGCGAGCTCGCCCAGCAGATCACCGAGCTGCAGGCCCGGTTGGCAGCGGCCCGCGCAGAGGCGACCGCGGCCACCACCAAGACGGCGGCAGCCGAGCGGGAGCACGGCCGGGCCGAGCGCGCTGCTGAGCGTGCCGAGCAGGCCCGCCAGCTGGCCGAATCGGACATCGGACAGCTGGATTAGCCCTGCACCAGCTGGCAAAACCCGCCGAACGGGCTGGAAGCTGTGCCAGTCCTCAGCAATCGTCGGCAACTGCCGATGAAACTGGTGAGTCTCTCGGACCCGCCGGCAGCGCAGCGTCGTGGAGGAATGCATGGTCGACCGCGACGTCATAGCCGCCACCGAAGGCCAGTGGTACCAGGCCCGGACCAGGATGAAGCAGCTGGGCACCCAGTCCGCCGTCCAGGCCGTCTCGCTGATCACGGTGATCAGCGTGCCGGCAAGCTACCTGGCCAGCCGGTTCTTCACCGGCCTGGTGGCCGCGCTGGTCACCGCCGCCGGCATGCTGTTCGCGGCGTTGCCGCTGACCGGCCTGGTGTGGTGGCGGATGGACCATCAGCAGCGGCTGTCCAACCGGCTGATGAAGACGCTGCGCACCCAGCTGAGCAACGCCATCGACGAGGTCGAGAACGAGAGCGGGCGCCGGCACACCCAGGTACGCCGGCAGGACTTCGAGCGCAGCCTGCACAGCGCGCTGGAGATGGCCGAGGACGAGCCCGAGGTCATCGACGTGATCGAGCGGGCGCTGGCCACCGTGTTGCCCGACTCCGCGGCCGAACTGCTACTGGCCGACAACAGCCACGCGCACCTGACCCGGATGGTGACCAGCGGTCCGGCCGACCGGGCCGCCGGCTGTTCGGTGGATTCGCCTGACCACTGCCCGGCGGCCCGCCGCTCGCAGGTCCAGCGCTTCGCCGACAGCACTGCCCTGGACGCCTGCCCGAAGCTGCGTGGACGGGCCGAAGAGCGGTTCTCAGCGATCTGCGTGCCGGTCTCGATCATGGGCCGGACGGTCGGCGTGCTGCACGCGGTGAACGAGCCGGACAGCGCGCCCACCCTGGAACAGGGCCAGGATCTTGGCATCCTGGCCGACAAGGTAGGCGCCCGGATCGGCCTGCTCCGGGTGATCTCCGAATCGCAGCTGCAGGCCTCCACCGACAGCCTGACCGGGCTGCTCAACCGGCGCTCGATGCAGAACAAGTTCCGCGAGCTGCGCCGGACCACCCAACAGCTCGCGGTGGTGGTCGCGGATCTGGATCACTTCAAGGTGCTCAACGACACCTACGGCCACGAGACCGGCGACCGGGCGCTGCGGTTGTTCGCGACCACCTTTGCCGCCTCGCTGCGCCGGGAGGATCTGCTGTCCCGGCACGGCGGCGAGGAGTTCGTGGCGGTGCTGCCCGGCTGCTCGGGCAAGGACGCGCGGACGGCGCTGGACAACGTCCGGGCCAGGCTGGCCGCGACCGCCGGCGAGCATGGCCTGCCGGCCTTCACCTGCAGTTTCGGGGTGACTGAGGCCGACGATGCCGAGGACCTGTCCGAGATCATTGCCCGGGCCGATCTGGCGCTGTTCGAGGCGAAACGATCCGGCCGCGACCGGGCGGTGCTGTACGACGGCAGTAACGAGGCACCGCCGGTCGCGCTGACCGTCGCCGGCCAGCCGGCAAAGGTGGAGCAGGTCAGCGCCTGAGGCCTCGCTAAGTTGATGGTTGACAGACTGCGGTACGCCATGTGCAATATATTGCATGCCGGTACCGGGGAGTCAGGGCTTGATCGACAAGTCACTGCTGCGCGACGCTGCCTACCGGGCAATTCGCGACGCGATCATCAACGGCACGCTGGCACCGGGTGAGCGGCTCAACGACCCGGAGCTGATGAGCTGGCTCGGGGTCAGCCGCACGCCGATCCGGGAGGCGCTGGCCCGGTTGGAGCAGTCCGGCCTGGTGCAGACCAAGCCGGGTCGCTACACCATCGTCAGCCCGCTGGACGTCCGGGAGACCCGCGGCGCGCAGTCGGTGGCTGCCGCCATGCACGAGCTGGCCGTCCGCGAGGCGGTGCCGTTGCTGTCCGCTGCCGAGCTCGAGGCGATGCGCCAGGCCAACAAGCGATTCGCCGCCGCCCTGAAACGCAAGGACGTGGACGCGGCCCTGGCCGCCGACGACGACTTTCACGAGGTCGCGGTCACTGCCTGCGCCAACAGCACCGTCCGGACGGTGCTGGAGCTGGTGACACCCTTACTGCGCAGGGTAGAACGGCTACAGTTCTCCTCACTGACCGGCCAGGGCTCGGTACGCCTGCACGAGCAGATCATCGGCCATTGCGCGGCTGGCGATGCGGCCGCGGCGGCGACCGCGGCCAGGCTCAACTGGCAAACCCTGCAGCCGCTACTCGACCAGCCCAGCTGAGACTCCCTTCCCATACCAGATCAGCCTTACCAGATCAGGAGATTCACCATGTCGCTGAGCGACTTTCCGCGCTACCCGCTGCTGTTCGGGCCGAGCCCGGTGCACCGGCTCGACCGGCTGAGCGCCGAGCTCGGCGGGGCCGGCATCTGGGCCAAGCGCGAGGACTGCAATTCCGGTTTGGCCTATGGCGGCAACAAGACTCGCAAACTGGAGTACCTGGTGCCGGACGCGCTGGCCCAGGGCGCGACGCACCTGGTCTCGATCGGTGGCGTGCAGTCCAACCACACCAGGCAGGTCGCGGCGGTCGCCGCCAAGCTCGGCCTGAAGGCGCGACTGATCCAGGAAAGCTGGGTGGACTGGCCGGATTCGGTGAACGACCGGGTCGGCAACATCCTGCTGTCACGAATCATGGGCGCCGACGTCGAGCTGGTCGAGGCCGGTTTCGGCATAGGTTTCAAAAGCAGTTGGGAACAAGCCCTCGAAGACGTCCGGGCTCAGGGTGGGACGCCCTACCCCATCCCGGCCGGTGCGTCGGACCATCGCCTCGGTGGTTTGGGCTTTGCCAACTGGGCAGCCGAGGTCGCCGAGCAGGAGTGCGAGCTCGGAGTCTTCTTCGACACCATCGTGGTCTGCAGCGTGACCGGCTCGACCCACGCGGGCATGATCGCCGGCTTCGCGGGGCAGGACCGGCCGCGCCGGGTGATCGGTATCGACGCCTCCGCCAAGCTCGACGCGACCCGTGAGCAGGTGAGCAGGATCGCCCGTGACACCGCCGAACTGATCGGGCTCGGCCGGCCGGTGCGTGAGGACGAGATCGTCCTGCTCGGCGATTGGGCCGGTGACCACTACGGGATTCCGGTGCAGTCCACGCTGGATGCGATCCGGCTCACCGGCAGCCTGGAAGGCATGATCATCGATCCGGTCTATGAGGGAAAGTCGATGGCCGGCCTGATCGACCTGGTACGCAACGGCGAGATCGGCAAGGATTCCCAGGTGCTGTACGCCCATCTCGGTGGCCAGCCGGCGCTCAATGCCTACAGCGCGTTGTTCCGGAACTGAGCAAATCATCGATACTGGACGGGTGACTGAGCAGATCCGGCGGGTAAGTGCCCATCTCGTGCTGCAGGTTCACCAACCGCTGGAGGTGATCTTGCAGGTGGCGGTGGCCGGCGGCCAGCTGGCTGAGAACCTGCGGATCAGCTGCGCGGGCGTGCCGATCGAGCCGACCGAGGTGGCGATGCCCGCGGCCGGCCGCGCACACGTGTTCCTGCCGATCCCGGGTCGGGTCACGGTGGACTACACCGCCACGGTCACCGGCGGGCTGCCGCCGCTGCCGGTCACCGATGCCGACCGGATCGGCTACCTGCGGCCGAGCCGTTACGCGGAGTCTGACCGGCTGGGTGCCATCGCGCAGGCCGAGTTCGCCGGTATCGACGGTGCCGCCGAGTTGCTGGCGGCTGTCTCTTCCTGGGTCGGGTCCCGGCTCAGCTACGTGCCGGGCAGCAGCGGGCCGACGGACGGCGCGGTCGACACTTTGCTGCAGCGGCAGGGGGTTTGCCGCGACTACGCCCACCTGGTGGTCGCCTTGCTGCGGGCGCTGGACGTGCCGGCCCGGCTGGCCGCGGTCTATGCCCCGGGACTGGAGCCGATGGACTTTCACGCGGTGGCCGAGGCGGCGGTGGGCGGCTACTGGCGGGTGGTCGATGCCACCTTGCTGGCACCGCGCTCGGGCCTGGTGCGGATTGCCACCGGCCGGGACGCCGCCGACACCGCGTTCCTGTCGGCCTACGGCGGGGCCGCCGACCTGCTGGAAACGTCGGTCAGCGCGGTGATCGACGGGCCGTTGCCGGGCGATGACGTGCACGCGCTGGTCAGCATCGGTTAACTAGCGTGCGCTGCCTGAAAGGGCAGCATTCGTGGCACCGAGCTGGTCCGCGCTGCGTGCTTCGAGTTCGGCGAGCTGCCGGTGGTCCAGGACATCGCACACCCAGTCCCAGTGCATCGCCACCTGATCGCCGACCGCGACCGAGGACAGCACCGCCTGCCCATCGGCCGACCAGGCCGCGGTCTGCTCCCGGGCCGGACCGAGTTCGAGCCGGCCGTCCACCAGCACCAGCGGTTGCGAGCGGACCCGTACCCGCTCCCCCTCGACGGCCAGCACGTCCCCCCAGCGGATTCGGCACTGGTCGAGCACCGACAGCGCGACGTCCCGGTTGGCGGCCCGGCTCAGCAAGTTTACCCAGGGATAGACGGTGAAAACGTGGAAGCTGTGGTGCGGCAACCCCGGTGTCCAGCCGGCATCGCTCTGCCCGACGAAGCGGCTGCGCAGTTCGGCCAGCATCGCGGCGGGATCGATCCTGTCCAGCAGCTCGTTACCGACCCAGTAGGCTTCCACCACCCGTTCGTCCAGCGGGTCGGCGATCCGCGCGGCCTCGGCGATCAATTCCAGATAGGCCCAGGCTCCCTCGAATTCCCGGGCGTGCTTGGCGATTCGAGCTTCGGCATCAGGCGTGTCTCGACTCAGCAGGACGGCCGCGTCGTCCGGCCCGCAGTAGCCGAGCGCGTTGGGTGGGTAGGCGTAGCGCGCGAACATCCTCGCGCCCGAGGCGGTCATCAGCAGATCCGCGGCAGCTGTTCACCGATCGGCAGGTCGACGACTCTGGTGCCACCGAGCGCGGTACGCGCGGTCAGCATGCCCGGATGTTCCGTTCCACACTCGCCAATCACCTTCGCGTCGCGGCCGAGATCGTGCTGGTGCATCGCCGCCAGCACCCGATCGGCGTCCTCTGCTGCCACGATCGCCAGCAGCTTTCCCTCGTTGGCCACGTAGAGCGGGTCGAGTCCCAGCAGCCCGCAGGCGTCGCGAACGGCTTGTGGAATCGGCAGTTCCCGTTCCACCAGGCTGATGCCGACGCCGGCCGCCTTGGCGATCTCGTTCAGGGAGGCGGCGACGCCACCCCGGGTCGGATCGCGAAGCGCGTGCAGGTCGGCACCTGTTGCGATCATCGCGGCGACCAGCCCGTGCAGCGCGGCACAGTCGCTGGAAACTGCCGTACCGAACTCCAGGCCGTCCCGGCAGCTCAACACGGCAACGCCGTGCACGCCGATCTCGCCGCTGATGATCACCACGTCGCCGGCGGTAGCTCGCTCGGGCCGGATGTCGACCCCGTCCGGGATGACGCCGATTCCTGCGGTATTGATGAATACCCCGTCGCCGCTACCGCTGTCCACCACCTTGGTGTCGCCGGTGACCAGCTTGATCCCGGCCGTCCGGGCTGCCCGGCCGAGCGCTTCGGCGACCTTGCCGATCTCGGCGAGCGCGGTGCCCTCTTCCAGGATGAACGCCGTCGACAGCACCAGCGGGACGGCGCCGGCCATCGCGAGGTCGTTGACGGTGCCATTGACGGCGAGGTCGCCGATCGAGCCGCCGGGAAAGAACATCGGCTTGACCACGAAGGAGTCGGTGGAGAATGCCAGCCGCAGACCGCCCAATTCGACGACGGCGGCGTCACCCAGTTGCGCGTCGGCGGCGCTGCCGAAGGCGGGTAGGAACAGGTGCTCGATCAGCTCCGCCGACATCGCGCCGCCGCCACCATGGCCCATCACCACGACCGGTGAGTCCCGCAGGGGAGCCGGGCACACCCAGCTGTCCAGGTCGATCGGCGCGACCTTGGGCGGATCCGGTTCTTGTTCCGGTTCGTAGGCGAGCTGCGGTTCAGCCACGGCTGGCACCGACGATCTCGAGCCGGCGATAGAGGTAGTACGCGGCGCAGGCACCTTCGGAGGACACCATCGTCGCGCCCAGCGGATTGCGCGGCGTGCACTCCCGGCCGAACGCCTCGCACTCGTGCGGTTTTATCAATCCCTGCAGCACTTCGCCGGACCGGCAGAGCGAGGACTCCTCGGTGTGGATGTCGGTAACCGAGAATCGCAGCTCGGCATCGAAGTCGGCATAATCGGCCGACAGCCGCCAGCCGCTGCCCGGGATCATGCCGATGCCCCGCCAGGCCCGGTCGGTGACCTCGAAGACATCACGCAGCATCGTCATCGCCGGCAGGTTGCCCTCGGCGGTGACCGCCCTGGGGTAGGCGTTCTCCAATTCGTAGCGACCGGATTCCAGCTGCAGCACGGTACGCCGGATTCCTTCGAGAATATCGAGGGGTTCGAAGCCGGTTACCACGATCGGGACGCGATACTTCTCGACCAGCGCCGGGTACTCAGCAGTACCCATCACGCTGCAGACGTGCCCGGCGGCCAGGAATGCCTGCACCCGGCAGGTCGGCGATTCCATGATCGCCGAGATGGCCGGCGGCACCAGCACATGGGAGACCAGCAGCGAGAAGTTCGTGATACCCAACCGCTTTGCCTGATAGACCGTCATCGCGTTTGCCGGTGCCGTGGTCTCGAAGCCGATCCCGAAGAACACCACCTGACGGTCCGGGTTTTCCCGGGCAAGCTTCAGCGCATCCAGCGGCGAGTAGACCACCCGGACGTCCCCGCCGGCGCTCTTGATCCGGAACAGGTCCTGCTCGCTGCCCGGTACCCGGAGCATGTCGCCGAAGGAGCAGAAGATCACGCCCGGTTGGGCGGCGATGGCCAGTGCCTTATCGATGATCTCGAGCGGCGTCACGCAGACCGGGCAGCCCGGTCCGTGGATCATCTCGACCTCGTCGGGGAGCAGCTGGTCGATGCCGTGCCGGATGATCGAGTGCGTCTGGCCGCCGCAGACCTCCATGATCGCCCAGCGTTGGGTCGCCGCTTCGTGAATCTGATCGAGCAGCCGGCGGGCCAGGTCGGGATTGCTGAACTCGTCGAGATACTTCATCGAATGTCCTCTCGCACTGCCGAAACCGGGGAATCCGTGCCGAGGCCGGCTTGCCTGGCGCCGAGTTCGAAGCCGTCTCCGAACTCCTCTTCCAGAATGCCGAGCTTCTCGAAGTTGGCCAGCGTTTCCTGCGCGGACCGCTCGTCCAGCCGTTGGATCGCGAAGCCGACATGCACCACCAGGTACTCGCCCACCACCGCGTCCGGGATGTAGGCCAGGCAGACCTCCTTGGTCACCCCACCGAAATCCACCTGCGCCATCAGGGTGTTGTCCCGTTCGGCGATACTGATCACCCGTCCAGGTACGGCAAGGCACATGATTTTCTCCCTAACCACTCGCGGCGATCATGAGCTGTCCCAACGCCAGTCCGCCGTCGTTGGACGGCAACCTGGTTGCCACCTTGACGGCGAAGCCAGCCTCGGCCAGCAACCGGCGGGCCGAGCGCAGCAGCACGACGTTCTGAAATACGCCACCGCCGAGCACCACGGTGTCCAGGCCACCACTGTGCCGTTCGCGCAACGATACGAACAGGATCAGCTCGGCGACCGCCTGGTGAAAGCGGCCGGCGATCACTGCGCTGTCGGTGGCCGCCCGCAGATCGGCGACGATCGCCCGGATGACCGGCGCCGCCTCGAAGGACCCATCGTCGCAGTGGCCAAAGGTGTAGCCGTCGCTCGGGCCGACCGCGCGGGCCAGGCCCTCCAGCTCGATGGCCGCCTGAGCCTCGAAGTCGACGACCTGGCGAACCCCGATCAGCGAGGCCACCGCGTCGAAAAGCCTGCCCATGCTGGACGTCGGCCGGCACTCGAAGCCGGTCTCGAACTGGTGATGCAGCACGGCACGTTCGGCCGGCGGGCAGGCCGCGACACAGGCCAGCTTGTCGTCCCAGTCGATCCCGGCCGCCCGCAGATGGGATAGCGCCATCCGGTACGGCCGATGCACGCTGGCATCGCCGCCGGCCAGCGGCACGTAGGCCAGGTGCCCGGCGCGGCGGTACTGCTTGTAGTCGGCAACCAGCACCTCACCGCCCCAGACCGCCGAGTCGTCGCCGTATCCGGTGCCGTCAAAGGCAATTCCGATCACCGGCTGGCTGCCGTCCAGGCCGTGCTCGGCCATCACCGAGGCGATGTGGGCGTGGTGGTGCTGCACGGTGACAACGGGCCGCTGCTCGGCGTGCGCGACCGCCCACCGGCTGGAGCGATAGCCGGGATGCGCGTCCGCGATCAGCCGCTCGGGGACGACCCCGGTCAGCAGCTCCAGGTGCCGCTCAGCTGCGGTGAACGCCTCCAGCGTGGCGAGATCGTCCATATCGCCAATGTGCTGGCTCAGCCAGGCATAACGGCCCTCGGCAACGCAGCAGGCGCTCTTGAGGTCGGCACCGACCGCCAGCACCGGCGCCACCTCGAACGGCAGCGCGATCGGCAGCGGTGCGTAACCACGGGAACGTCGAATCGCCAACTCGACGCCGTCCACGATGCGCAGCACCGAGTCGTCGCACGGCACCTCGATCCGGCGGTCATGCCGCAGCCAGCTGTCGGCAAGCGTCGATAACCTCTGCAGTGCCTGGGCATCGTCGGTGACGATCGGCTCGCCACCCAGGTTGCCCGAGGTCATCACCAGCACCCGCGGTCCCGGTTCGTCGCCGGCCAGCCCGAACAGCAAGGTGTGCAGCGGAGTGTGCGCAAGCATCACGCCGAGGTCCGGGTTGCCTGGCGCGACGGAGGCAGCCACCCGACCCTCGGCACCGGCGTGCCGGGCGAGCAGCACGATCGGACGGCGGCTGCCGGCCAGCAACGCCAGCTCGTCATCGGCGATCGTCACCAGCTCGCGCACGGTGTCCACGTCGGCGGCCATGATCGCGAACGGCTTGGCGCCGCGCTGCTTTCGCCGGCGCAGTTCGGCGACCGCATCCTCGTTGCTCGCGTCGCAGACCAGGTGATAGCCACCGAGGCCCTTGACGGCGAGGATCTGCCCGTCCCGCAAAGCCGAACGGGCCTCCTCCAGTGCGTTCGCACCGGTGCTGGCGACCGCATCCGGCCGGACGAATTCGAGTACCGGCCCGCAGTCGTGGCAGGCGATCGGCTGCGCGTGGAATCGGCGGTCGGTCGGATCCTGGTACTCGGCCCGGCATGCCTCGCACATCGCGAAGTCGCTCATGGTGGTCGCCGCGCGATCGTAGGGAAGTGCGGTGATGATGGTGAAGCGCGGCCCACAATTGGTACAGGTGAGGAACGGGTGCCGATAGCGACGGTTTACCGGATCCAGCAGCTCAGCAAGGCAATCCGGGCAGGTTGCGACATCGGGCGAGGCAAGGGTACGAGCGCGTTCGCCAGGTAGCGAACTCTCGATGACGAAGCCGGTGCCACCGCGGACTGCCAGCTCCTCGGACTCGACCGAGAAGACCACCGCCAGCGGTGGCGGTTCTTCCTGTAGCCGGCGGGCAAACTCGACCAGCGCGGCCGGCTCGCCCTCGACCTCGATCCGCACGCCTTCGGTGTCGTTGGCGGCCGATCCGGTGAGCCCGAGTTCGGTGGCGCTCACGTAGACGAACGGCCGAAACCCGACGCCCTGCACGACGCCTCGGACCTCGAACCGCAGCCGCTGACGGGTCTCGCGTGGGCGACCCATCAGCTCCAGGCCGGCCATCGCCTTCGCCGCACCCGCCTCGTCGACCAGCTCGACCACGAAACCCATATGAATCAGTACCCAGTCGCCGCAGGCCAAAGCTGCCTGGTCGGCATCTTCGAGCATCCCGATGTTGACCTGCCGCTCGACGCCCAGCACATCGACCAGGACGAGCTGATCGCCGTAGCCCTCGACCCGGGCGACCACCCGGCCAGGGATGCCAAGGCACATGTCAGCTCACCGCCTCGGTCAGCGCGGTCAGGGTGCCCAGCAGCGCACGGACGGCGTCGGCCGCCGGCTGGATCGCCGCGGTGACCTGTTCACTGAGGCCCATCCCGTCGGAAACGTCGGCCGCTATGCAGCCGATCAGGTAGGTCGGTGGCAGGCTGCCACCCATCGGCGCGAGATTGGCGAGCACCGCCACCGGCGACATGCCGTGCGCGTCGCTGTCGCCGTGGCCGAGATCGTCCGGGCCGATCTCGATGGTCAGTACGGTGCCTGGCTCGGTATGCCCACCGGTACCGGCGGGGACGGCGTCGATCAGGACGAGCGCAGCGACTCCGCCGAGCAGGTCATAGCTCAGATGCACGCCCCGGATGCCATAGTCGATGACCCGGACGTCCGGGGGCAGCGGATGCTGGTCGACAGCGGTCAGCAGCGCAGCAACGACCGCGGGGCCGAAACCGTCGTCGCGGAAGAAGATATTGCCGATCCCCGCAACGAGCACGCCGTCATCCACTGGGTACTCCCGACTACATGCTGCGCATCTTGAGGTAACGCTTGATGTCGGGTATCGACGCGATACCCAGCTTCAGCGTCGCCGCGGCCACTACGGCTATGGCGGCGGTAGCCATGATTCCGATGAATCTCACGGTCGGCTCTCCTCTCGGTTGTCAGACGGCGCGGGCGGATTCGCCTGCACCACTTCCAGTTCCTCAGGTGCGAAGTACAGGTAGCGGCCGTACCACTCGTGCAGGTCTGCCGCCGGATCGTCCAACAGGATCACCGCAACGTGGGTCTGACCGTCCACATCGGAATGCACCGCGGCGACCTTGGCGAGCTGGTCGGCGAAGAAGATGTCCTGGGCATCCGCTCGCCGCGACGGGTGAACCCGCACCACGCTGCCCGCCGACACGACCACGCCGTCGATGAGTACCTCGTCGGTCTCCGGTGACACGCTGCCGTCGACGGCCGGGTCCCACCACGGCACCTCGCCGTCGAAGCCGAACGAGCTGGTGAGATCGACCTGATCGGCAGCCTTCGGATAGGGATCCGCGTGTGGATCACGCAGGATCCCATGCAACTGCGCCAGTTCGTCGGAGGTCATCGCATCGCAGCGATCGATGATCTCGGCCGCCCGCGGATCGGTCGCGCGGGCGGCGGCCTTCTCCTCATCGGTGAGCGTCATGACCCGCAGCGTCAGGATCTCGTCGATCTCGGTCGAGTCGAACAGCGCACCGGTGCTCTGGGCGGCGATCTCGGGGTGGTCATACAGGATGATCGGCGAGACCAGCATCAGCGAGCTGTCGCCTGCCGGGCCGGCCAGCACCGGCCAGCACCGGTGCTGGGCGCAGCCGGCCGCCGCGGTGACGGCGTCCTCGGGTGGATCGGTCATCGACAACGCCTCGGCATTCTCGACCGTGACCAGCAGGTGGGTGCCGATGAACGAGGCGGCGATCGCGGCGTCGTGGTCGGCGGCAGCACCCGTTGCGGTGTTGCTGATCCTGATCGAGAGCCGGACCAGACCACCCACGACGGTGGCCCGGACGGACAGCTCGCCGTGCAGCGCGCGCCGGCTGCGGACCAACCGGGCGGCCGGTCCGACCGACTCGATCTCCTCGCCGGCCGGGACCTCGAGCTGCTCGCGGTGACCGCCGATCAGCTGGGCCAGCGACCACGGCCCGAGGGTGAGCTCACGCGCGGTCGCCTCGTCCCAGCTCAACCAGCGCTGCTCGCCGACGACGAGTTCGGCGACCTCGGCGAACTCACCGGCCTCCTCCGCGCGTTGCGCGCTTCGCTTCTGCAAGTGGAGGAAACGCAGATCCACCGTGACCGTTGCCTGGTCCAGGTCGGTCAGCCGGAGCAGGAACTCCGATGCCAGCGAGGGATCCTCGCCCTGACTGGCTTGCATGGCGCCGACCGGGCCGAGCACGCCGAACTGCCAGCGGGACTGATTCTTACTCGAACTCGCGCGGTAGGGATAGAGCAGATAACCCTCGTACAGCACGGCATCGGCGACCGCCCGGGCGTAGTCGAGGCTGCTGGTCATGACAGCGTCCGGTCGGCGTCGGGCAGCAACGATCGCAGCGTTTCGTCCCAGGTGGTCAGGCCGTGCTCGGCCTTGTACCGGGCGAGTTGTTCGATGAGGTCGCGGTCCAATCGCAACCAGCCGGTGCCCGGGTAGTACAGGTCCATCATCGTGCGCCACACGCTGATCGGCATCTCCCAGCGGGCTTCGCGATCCCAGGGCACCTGCTCGACACCGAAACCGCGCTCGCCCCGGATGAACACCGTGCCGGAGAACAGCAGCACCACGCTGATCGCACCATCGCGTAAGGCGTGTAGGTATTTCGACGCGGTGACCTCGAAGTCATAGCTGCACGGCAGCGCCAGGTCCACCTCGGTGATCTCGGAAAAGCCTTGCACCATCGCGCTGGCCTGCATCCACATGAACGGCTTCAGCGTGTCGTACCACCGCTCGCGAGCACCGAACAGGTCGAGCAGGGCGCCTTCTTCGTCCGCGGTGTACGCCCGGCGCTGCGGTTCGATCCGTACCTGCGCGCGCAGGGCAATCGCATGGATCCGCGCGCCGGTGGCCTCGGTGATGCGCAGCCGGGCGGTCAGTTGCGGAGCCACCGCGTACGGCTCGGCAAACAGGTCCGCGATCGCGAACTCGAGTTCGGTCATCGCACGACCTCGTCCTGGCGTTGCGGAACCGGCGCTGGCTTACTCCGGTCGCTCACCATCCGAAAGAAGGCGTCGATGCGATCGTGCGCCTCGCGTCCGCCGTCGAAGCCACGCCAGACCGTTCGCAGGCCGCCGACCAGCTCGTAGCAGACGTCGATCGGGACGAGGTAACAGCTCACCTCGCCACTGCCGCGGCCAGGGGTGCGCACCAGCAGCGCTTCCACATCGGCTGCCAGCAAACCCAGTTGTGGATTCTGCGCGGTCACCGTGCTCCAAGCATCCAGTGGAAGCTCGGACTCGGTGGCACCGGCCGGGCCAGGGTAGAAGGCCACCATTCGCTGCATTGTCGAGTTGTAGAAGAAGAAGGCGAGCCCGACCGGGATCTCGAGTTGATCCCACTGGCCGGGGCCGAGTTGGAAATCCGGGAAGCTGAAGTAGCGATCCGGTACCGCGCGGAACCGCAGTTCGGCGCCGTCGGCGGTGAACAACAGGTAGCACGGCCGGCAACAACACATCAGCGAGCGGTGCGTGCGATCGACCACGTGCCCGTGCTCATCAGAGATGGCCACGCCGCACATCTCGCAGACCTCACCAGCGGCCGGCGGTGGCGGACGTTCGGCTATTCGCCGCAGGACGAACAGCGGCGAGGAGCTCATGAGACGGCTGCGGAAGGTAGTGCCACCGACAGGATGCCGTCCCGGACCAGCACCGGCAACGGCTCCAAATGTTCTTCGGGACCGTCCAGGCCGGCACCGGCATGCCGAAGGTCGAAGTGTGCCCGGCACTGGGCGCAGCGCAGCACCCCCGAGCCGATCGGCTCACCGAGCCGGCGCTCGATCGCACTGCCGGCCAGGCTCTGTGCGCAATGCCCGCACCGGTCCCGGAAGCAGAAGATGTCGTTGCCCAAGCGGCACGCGCAGATCGTCAGCCCGTCCAGCTCGAAGCCCGCGAGCTGGCCGGATACCAGATCGGCCAGCTCCGGAATCACCAGCCAGTTGACCGACGCCGCGGGTTGCCGATCGATCCGCGAGCGCAACGCATCGATCCCGATCACGCCGCCGACCGGGCTGGCCTTCGCCGCGCTCGCCGCCACCTCGATCCGGGTCATCTCGGGTGCGGCGGCCTGCACCGCGCCCTCGACCGCGAGTTCCAAGGTGGCCGAGGATGACGGGCAGCCATCACAACTACCCAGTAACCGCAGGCGAACCACCCCTTCGGAATCGATGCCGAGCAATTCGACGTCGCCACCGTGGGTACCGAGGTAGGGCCGGACCGTGTCGAGTGCCCGGGCTATTCGAGTTTCCACGTCGTAGGGATGCAGATCGTGCACCAGCAGCAGGCCAGAGAGCAGTTCGTCGTCGGCGATCGCGTCGAGTACCGGCTGGTCGAGGTGGCCGGCGTCGTCGATGACCTCGAGCAACCGGCCCAAGCCGGCCCCGTACAACGACGACACGCACGAGACCAGATCCTCGGCCCGGGTGCGGGATGCGGGACCACCCGCGGCACTGGCTTCGATGAGCGCCTCGATGCGGTCACCGGCTGCACGCAGCGCATCGGCCCGCGCCGCCGGCTGGTCCTGCGCGGCGGTACTCACTCGCCAGTGACGGACTGCGTCGGCGAGTGCAGCGCCTCCAGCGTCTTTCCCTCGCCGAGATACATGTGCACGCCACAGGGCAAACAGGGATCGAAGCTGCGCACGGTACGCATGATGTCGATGCCCTTGAAGTGCTCGCGGTCGTTCTCCTCGAAGATCGGCTGGCCCTGCACCGCGTCCTCGTACGGCCCGGGCGTGCCGTAGGAATCACGCGGGTTCGCGTTCCACGGCGTCGGCGGGTACGGGTGGTAGTTGGCGATCTTGCCGTCGCGGATGACCAGGTGGTGGCTCAGCACGCCGCGCACCGCCTCGGTGAACCCGCAGCCGATGCCCTCGTCCGGCACCTCGAACTTCTCCCAGGTCTTGGTCCGGCCGGCGCGAATCTCCACGAGGGCCTTTTCGGCAAAGTGCAACGCGCAACCGGCCGCATAGGCCTGGAAGTAGGTACGGGCGCGATTGCGCTCGATGGTGTTACTCCACTGAGGAATCTTCCACTCGAACTCGACGGGCCCCTTGAGCGCGGTCTTGGGAAGGTTGATCTTCACGCTGTGGCCGGTCGACTGCACGTAGCCGATGTCGACCAGGCCGGCGAGCGCGGTCGTCCAGAGCCGGGCCAGCGGGCCACCGCCGGTGTCCAGCGCGAGGTAGTCCTTACCGTCGAACCAGCGCGGTGACATCACCCAGCTGTACTTGTTGTCGAGATCGCGCTTCTGCGGGCGGGGGTTGGTGTGCTGGTTCCACGGGTGTCGCGAGTCGACCGGGTTGCCCAGCGGATCGTTCTTGACGAAGATCTCCTGGCCCTCCCAATCCTCGTAGTAGGAACTGCCCAGCAGGATCCGGATACCCAGGTTGATCTCGACCAGGTCCGTGGTGACCAGCTTGCCGTCCACCACCACGCCCGGGGTGACGTACATCTTGCGTCCCCACTGGGTCATGTCCTTGTAGTCGAAGTTGCAGTACTCAGGATCCTGGAAGGAACCCCAGCAGGCGAGCAGCGTGCGGCGCAGGCCGACCTGCTCGTAACCGGGAAGTGCCTGGTAGAAGAAGTCGAAAAGGTCGTCGTGCATCGGGACGACCTTCTTCATGAACTCGACGTAGCGCATCAGCCGAGTGATGTAGTCGGTCATCAGCTGGATCGTGGCGACCGTGCCGACCCCGCCCGGGTAGAGCGTCGAGGGGTGGACGTGCCGGCCCTCCATCAGGCAGAACATCTCGCGGGTGGAGCGGCTGACCTGTAGCGCCTCGCGGTAGAACTCGCCGGTGAACGGGTTCAGCGACCGCATGATGTCGCCGATCGTCTTGTAGCCGTGATCACCCGCATGCGGCGAGTCGGTGTGGTTGGCCAACTCCAACACGCCGGGGTTCGTTTCGGAGACCATCTTCTCGCAGTAGTCCACGCCGACCAGGTTCTCTTGGAAGATGTTGTGGTCGAACATGTACTCGGCGGCTTCACCGAGGTTGACTATCCATTCGCCGAGGTGCGGCGGCTTCACGCCGTAGGTCATGTTCTGCGCGTAGCAGGAACAGGTCGCGTGGTTGTCGCCGCAGATGCCACAGATCCGGCTGGTGATGAAGTGCGCGTCGCGGGGATCCTTGCCCTTCATGAAGACGCTGTAACCGCGGAAGATCGACGAGGTGCTGTGGCACTCGGCCACGGTTCCCTTGCCGAAGTCGATCTTCGTGTAGATGCCAAGGCTCCCGACGATGCGTGTGATCGGGTCCCACGCCATCTCGACGAGGCCGTTCGCGTCCTGCTTCTTGGTGGCCATCTGCTTATCTCAGTCGCCCTTGTAGCCGGTGAGGAGCTCGCTGCCGCGCTGGCGCCATTTCGGTTCTTCGTCGACGGTCCTCGCGGTGAACCCGCGCAACGCCCGGATCGCCGTCCCGTAGAGCCCGCTCGCCATGGTCGAAACCCTCGCCCCGGGTGGCTCGTCCATGAACGGCATGAACTTGTCGGGGAAGCCGGGCATGGTGCAGCCGATGCAGATGCCGCCGACATTGGGGCAACCGCCGACCCCGTTGATCCAGCCGCGCTTCGGCACGTTGCACTTCACCACCGGTCCCCAAC
>JALYVF010000171.1 GCA_030853385.1 Actinomycetota bacterium
GTAACCCTTTGGTAGGTCAATGGTTTCAGGAACCGGGACACCGACAACCCCGCACTGTGCCTGGCCCCACCCGCGGTCGGTAGCGTGTGGTTGGTGCCGGCCATACCCTTGTCGGAATACGCGACCGTGCTCCACCGCCCGATGAACAGCGAGCCGTAGTTGCGCAACCTGTCCATGTACTTCTGGTCGTCGGCGGTCTGGAGTTCCAGATGTTCGGGGGCGAAATCGTCCATCAGCGCGACCGCGGTGTCGAGGTCGCGCGCGTACGTCACCGATCCGTAGTTGCGCCACGCCGGGCCGGCGATGTCCCGGGTGGTCAACGTGTCCAGCTGCCGCTCGACCTCAGCCACCACAGCCAGTCCGAACTGCTCGGAAGTGGTGACCAACGCGGCCGGAGAAGTGGGACCGTGTTCGGCCTGCCCGAGCAGGTCCGCGGCGACCAGAGCCACGTCGGCGCTCTCGTCAGCGATCACCGCCACCTCGGAGGGACCGGCCAGCAGGTCGATGTTGACCGTGCCGAACAGTTGCCGTTTCGCCTCGGCCACGAACGCGTTGCCGGCGCCGACCAGCATGTCGACCGGCGCCTCGCCCAACAGCCCGAAGGCCATGGCCGCCAACGCCTGCACTCCCCCGAGCAGGTAGATGCGGTCGGCGCCGGAGATGACCGCCGAATACAGCACCGCCGGATCGGCGTGACCGTCGGCCTGCGGCGGCGTGCAGGCCAGGACGGTATCGACACCGGCGACCTTGGCCACGTTCACCGTCATGAACGCACTGGCCAGGATCGGAAACCGGCCGGCCGGAAGGTAGGCGCCGACGCGCTGGACCGGGACGTACTTCTGCCCGGTCACCAGACCCGGAACGAGCTCCACCTCGAAATCGACGAGGTGGGAACGGGTTTCCTGGGCGAACCGCTTCGTGCGGTCGGCGCCGATCTCCACAGCCCTGCGGAGTTCCGGGGCGATCCGCTCCCCAGAGGCCTTGATGCCGGCCTCGGAGAGCTCGACCACCCCGGCGGTCGGGTGATCGAGCTTGGCCGCATAGGCCAGCACGGCGTCGATACCGCCGGCTTCGATCTCCAGAAGCATCTGCGACACCGTGGAAATTACCTTCGGATCGCGCTGTGCGGGCGGGCCGGATTCGATGGGGGCCTTGAGGACCTTGTACTTACCGGAGAGTGCGGACAGGACGGGCTGGCTCAGCTGCATACGTATAAAGTAGAGACGGGTAGGTCAGAGGACAAGGCCGACTACTCCTGTGTCGGACATAGGATAACCCTATGACGCTGAACCAGCTGCGAGCCTTCCTCGCCGCAGCAAGAACCGGCTCCTTCACCGCCGCCGCCGCCGAGCTCACCGTGGCGCAGGCCTCGGTGTCGGAGCTGATCAGGCGAATGGAGGACGAGCTGGGGATGCGGCTGTTCGGCCGCGGTGGTCGCCGCCTGGTGGTCACCCCCGCCGGGAAGGAACTGCTCCCCTACGCCGAACAGGCGGTGGCCGCGGTGGGCGGCGGAGCAGCCGCGGTACGGGCCATGCATACCCTCGGCGGCGGTGTGGCGACCTTCGGACTGCTGCGCAACGCCGACTTCTACCTCCTGTCGGATCTGGTGGAACAGTTCCTGGCACGTCATCCCATGGTGCGGGTTCGGATGGTCGGCCTCAACTCCGTCGAGACCGCCGCCGCGGTGTCCGCCGGTGAGCTGGAGGCGGGCCTGGTAGTGCTTCCGATCGATGACCAGGGCCTGACGGTCACTCCCCTGTTGCGTGACGAAGTCTTCTACGCCAGCAGCGATCCCGACCACGTGCGGGCTCCGGTGACCATGGTGCAACTTGCCCATGCCAGGCTGGTGCTCTACGACGCGCACTACGGCTGGCGGGACCCGACCAGGCGGCAGCTGCTGGAGCGAGCCCACCTGGCCGGTCTCAAATTGGAGCCGTGGATCGAGGTCGAGCACGTCGAATCCGCCCTCGACCTGGTCATGCGGGGGGTCGGGGACACCATCGTCTGCCAGGCTGTGGTCGATAGCACCGCCTGCCCGCCCGGACTGCTGACAGCCTCGTTCGCGGCCCCTTTGTACGACACCATCGCCTTGATCAAACGAGAAAACGCGGTGCTCTCCCCCGCCACGCGTGAATTCGCGCAACTGGCCCAGCGCAGTCTGATCAGCAGGGCCCAGGCGATCCCGCGGGACCGCGCCACCAATTAGCCCAAGGGCGTTGCCAAAAAATCGGCGATCAATGATGCCAGCACCGGCGGGTTCTCCAGCATGCTCATGTGTCCGGTCTGGATCGCCATGTATCTAGCTCCCGGGATCAGGTCGGCAAGCTCGCGCTGCAGTTCGGGTGTGCAGATTTCGTCGTCGATCCCACCGATCACCAGGGTGGGAACGCCGATCGTCGGGAGCCACGGACGGTGGTCCTGACGGCCGGACTGCGCTGCCAACTGACGAAGAAAGCCGTCACGGCCGACCTGATGAGCGATGTGCTGCCACTTGCCTACGTGCTCCAGGTTGCCCGCGGCAGGTCCCAGATTGATCCGCGCCTGCTCGGCGACGATGTCATCGAACGCACCGTTGGAGGTTCGCCCGGCGAGGTCGGTCCAGGCCGCCTGCTGCTCCTGGGTGGGTCCGCGGCCGCTGCAGTGCAACAGGATCAGGGCGCTGACCCTCGCTGGGGCCTGACGGACGACCTCCTGCGCCACCACCCCACCTAAGGAGTGACCGATCAGGACGAACCGGACCGGGGCGGCGGCCAGGACCGACGCGGCCATCGCAGGGATGCTGTCGTCCAGATCGATCCTGCCCGCGCGTACCGGCAGGGCCGGGTCCCACGCTCCGGTCAACGCTTCCCAGGTCGCGCCCCCGCCCAGCATTCCCGGCAGAAGCACCACTGGATCGACCTGTCGCACGACAGGATCCACGGCATGCGTCGGGTCGGCCCGGCCCCGGGCGAGCGAGGTAAACAGCCCACCGAGCGCCGACAGCACGTTGTAGATCACCATGTCGCTGCCGGCCGCGAAATGCTCCCGTGCGGTGGCCGGGTCACCGGTGATGCTGACCACGGTCTTACCGGCGCTGCGGGCACCGGCGTGCACCTGCTCGATGGCCGAGACGACCTGCGGGTCGGCCTGCAGGCCCGGCAAGCCAAGTGAGACTGCCAGATCGGCCGGGCCGACGAACAGGCCGTCGACCCCGTCGACCGCGGCGATCTGCTGTGCCGCAAGCACTCCGGCACCATCCTCGATCATCACGATGACGGCGGTGCCGGTGGTAACGCGGCGAAGGTGCTCCTCTGCACCGATCAGGCCGTGCCGACCGCTGCGGGTGTAGGTGGCAAACCCCCGCTGACCCCGCGGCGGGTAGTGGGCGGCCCGGACTATCGCTTCCGCCTCCGCTGCGGTCGAGATGTGCGGCGCGATGATGCCGGCTGCCCCCAGATCCAGGACCCGCAGGATTTCCGAAGGATCACAGATCCGCACCAGCGCCGGGACACCGGCCGCCGCGGCGGCCATCAGGTGGTGGCTCAGCGGGATCTGGTCACCGGGGCCGTGTTCGGTGTCGATGACGACGAAGTCCATGCCGACGAGCGCGGTCATCTCTATGAGGGCTTCGTTGGGCATCCGCACCAAGGTGCCGAGCAACGGTGCGCGCGCCCGCAAACGCTCAGCAAGAGAAGTTGCTGTCGCGGTCACCGGGCGACCATACCCGCGGACAGATCGACGTCCGCCGCATGGAGCCCCGGCATCGCCAGCATGGCCAGGACGGCGAAACCGACCTCCTGCTCCTCCAGCAACCTGCCAAGCAGGGCACGTCCGGCGAACTCGTCCCGGGCCTGTTCCGCGGTGCGGCCGGTGCGCTGCGCCTCCATCGCGAAGTTGCGTGCCATCCGCGGCCCGTTGACCGGTCCCGGGGACAAACTGTTGACGGTGATGCCCAGTGGCCCGACCTCGGCCGCCAGTGTGGTGGTCAGGCCGAGCACCGCCATCTTCGACGCGCAGTAGGGGGTGCGGCCGGCCAACGGGCGTTTGCCGCTGACCGAGGCGAGATTGATGACATCACCCGACCCGCGCTCGATCATCGCGGGCAGAAATCCCTTGCACATCAGGAACATCCCGGTGACGTTGACGTCGAAAACAGCGTTCCACTCGGACACGTCGATGTCGATCAGCGGCCCCACCGGCCCCGGCACACCGGCGTTGTTGACCAGGATGGAAATCTGCTCATCGGACAACGCTGCTACCAGGGCTGTCACCGAGCCGACGTCCGCAACGTCCACGGGCGCCACCCTGGAGGTCCCGGCGGCGAGCGCTGCGATGAGTGCAGCGGTCTCGTTCAGCGGTGCCAGCCTCCGACCGGTCAGGATCACCCTGACACCCGCGCCGGCCAGCTGCAGGGAGATGGCGCGGCCCAGGCCGTTTCCGGCGCCGGTCACCAAGGCCGTCCGACCGATCAGCTGGGGCGGTCCCAACGCCGTGTCCGGCCCCGGTTCAGGTGTGTGGTCAGTCATGAAGGTCAGACATCAACGGGCACGGGCGGGAATTCGTGATCGGTCCACGGCAGGGACGCCCCGCCGAATTTGGCTGCGCGGATATCACCGGACCGCGCGTGCCCTTCGAACGACTCGACTCTGGCAGCGCGACCGCACAGTTTGCCCAGAGCCGCGCTGGAGTCGGGGTCCCTGACCTGTTGATAGGTGACCGTCTTGAGGTATTTACCGACCCACAGTCCGCCGGTGTACCGCGACGCCCCGCGGGTGGGAAGTACGTGGTTGGTACCGATCACCTTGTCCCCGAACGAGACGCAGGTGCCCTCCCCCAGAAACAGGGCACCGTAATTGGTCATGGCCTCCAGCGCACGCCGGGGCTCCCTGGTCAGCACCTGCACATGTTCGGAGGCGAACCCGTCCGCGACGGCGAAGGCCTCCTCGATGGATTCCACCAGCAGGACCTGCCCATGATCGCGCCAGGCCGGTGCGGCGAAGTCTCGCGTCGGCAGGTCCACCAGCAGTTTCTCGATATGCAGCAGCGCCTCTCGGGCCACCGCCTCGCTGGTGGTCACCAGGACGGCCGGTGAATCCGGCCCGTGCTCGGCCTGGCTGAGCAGATCGACCGCAACGACGAACGGATCGGCCTCGTCATCAGCGATCACCAGAACCTCCGTCGGGCCGGCGAACAGGTCAATACCCACCTCACCGAACAACTGACGTTTGGCCTCAGCGACATAGGCGTTCCCCGGACCGGCGAGAAGGTCGACCCGGCCGATGCTCTGCGTGCCCAGCGCCAGGGCTACTACGGCCTGAACCCCGCCGAGCACGTAGATCTCGTCTGCGCCCGCCATCGACATCGCGGCGATGGTGGCCGCCGGGATAACGCCACGGATGGGCGGGGTGCACGCCGCGACCCGCTGCACGCCCGCGACCTTCGCGGTCACGATCGTCATGTGCGCGGAGGCGGTCAGCGGGTACCGGCCACCCGGGATGTAGGCCCCGGCCGCGTTGATCGGGATATTTTTCTGTCCCAAGAACACACCGGGCATCGTCTCCATCTCGAAGTCCGTCAGCGATTCCCGCTGCCGGGTCGCAAACCGCCGGACGTTCGCCTGCACGGTGACGATGTCCTCGATCACCTGTCTGGGCAGCGATCCGGTCAACGCATCGATCTGGCCCTGATCGAGGCGAAAGCTCTCCGGAGACCACCTGTCGAACCTTTCCGAGTATTCACGGACCGCGGCATCCCCGCGCTCGCGGATATCGGCGACGACTCCGCGCACCGTATCGGCCACCGCCTCCCGGCACGCCGTCACAGTTTGTGCAGCAATGGGTTTCTTCAGATGAGTGATCATCACAACGCCTCTGTCATGTCGGGGTGGTGGTGGGTGGCGAATCGGTGCGGTTGGGTGGGTCGGCTGCCGGTCAGTCGTCGAGCACGGACGTCCGGACGACGGCCCACGGGGCGACATATCCGGCGGCATCCTGCGCCCAGTCCTTCTCCCGGGCCAGGTGCCGGACCTCCTCCGACCACTCCAGATGGACCCGGCCGTCACCACCGTTGATCACCACCATTTGCCCGGGCTCGTCGGAGATGACCTCGAACCGGCGCCAAGCACCGGTCGGGATGGAAAGTGTGTCTTCCGTGCCGATCTCGACCGAGATCTCCTGGCCCAGGTGGTTGAGGGTGACCTTCCAGGTGCCCCGGTACACGATGAGGGCCTGGGTGGCGGAGTGTCGGTGGGTCAGCATTCCCTCACCCCGCTCGGCGCGCAGCCACCCCAGGTTGAAGTTGTGCGGGTAATGGACGGGCGGCACCTGATCGCGGTCCTGGGACATGCCGTAGCCGACCACCTGGGCGAATTGGGAGCGGCCCCCGGGTAGTTCGGTGCACAGGAAAGGATGATCCGACCACGTCAGATCGGCTTGCTCGACGATTCGGGAGCGCATCTGGTCCGGCGTCCACTTCCGCAGCTTGGACACCTCGTCATCGGTCATCGGTGCGATCAGGTCTGTGTCATCGTCCACCACCCCGCCGGCGCGGGTGTCGATCAGCTGATTGTCGGCCGAAAGATAGAGGCCATGTTCGCGGGCTCCCCTGACGATCGAGGGACCCCAGATAATGCCGCCGGTATTGTCCCAGCCCAAAGCGGTGAACAGCCAACCGTTGTCGGCTCCGATGTTGGTGAACCCGCGGAAGATCCAGGTCGGGACGGTCACGATGGCCCCTTGCGAGAAGTCGAGTTCGTTCTCGCCGTCGGCCCCCCACCGCAGCCGCCAGTCACCCCGGAAATTGAGGAAGACCTCGGCCGTGAAGTGCAGGTGCAGGTTGTTGTTGACACCGTTCGGCATGGCCGCGGCTCCCACGTTGAAACCGTGCGGCTCCTCCAGGTTGATCACCTGATCGGGGTTCTGGGTCACGCCCGCACCGATGATCGAGTAGTTCTCCTTCGACTCGCTGCCCGGCATCCGGCAGTCGATGAACGCGGTGTTGCAGCTGACATAGTCCGACCGGCGGATAGTGCGGCGGTCCAGATCAGCTGCACCGATGGGGTTTCCGGCGACGGTTGCCGGGACTGTTAGGGAGGTCATGGCCAAGACGGTATACGTATGCAGCCAGCCGTGCCAGACCCCAAGCGGTTCTTGTCGAGCATCACATTTACTGGTGGGTTGCCCTCAGGACCAACTCGACCGGGAACACCTCGTGGACCGCAGGGGCGGCCGGGTGCACGATTCTGGCCATCAGCATGTCGGCGGATCGGCGGGCCATCGCCGCGAAATCGACCCCCACGGTGGTCAGCTGGAAGGCCGGCCATGACGCGATGTCCAGATCGTCGAAGCCCACCACAGCGACATCCTCCGGCACACTCAGACTCAATTCGGTGAGGGCACTGAGGGCTCCGACCGCCACGATGTCGTTGATGCAGAAGACCGCGCTTGGCCGGTCCGGCCGCGAAAGCAGCGTCCGCATGCCTTCGCGGCCGACCTCGTAGGAGAACCAGCCGCGAACCACTCTGGCCGCCGGCAGGGACAATCCGGCGCATCGGAGCCCGGCCCGAAATCCCCGCTCCCGCTCGCCGGCGCTGCTGGTCTCCCGCGGACCCAGAATCGCGGCCACCGTGCGGTGGCCGGCAGCGATCAGCAATTCAGCGACCGCCCGGCCCCCGGCGACGTTGTCCGCAGTAACACTGTCGACATCTACCAGTGCCGAGACGCGGTTGAGCTGGACGAAGGGCACGCCACGCCCATGCAACAGCAGGGGCAGCGAGGAACGCAGCTGTGAGGTGGTCAGGACCGCACCGTCAATGCTTCCATCAACAAGTCGGTCTTCACCGACGATCTCCTCGCCTCGCTCAGCCAACAGCACCATCCGGAACCCCTGCGCCGCGAACGCGTCGTGCAGCGGTCCGACCAACTGCGGGTAGAGCGGATTGTCCAGATCAGCGACCATGGCGATCTGACGAGAGGATCTCATCGACAGGCTCCTGCCGCGTTCACTCGGTATGTAACCGAGCTGCTCCGCGGCTGCCCGCACACGCTGCCGGGTAGCCTCCGAGACCCACCTGTCCTGACGTAGCGCCCTTGACACCGTCGGTTGCGAGACGCCGGCCACCCTCGCAACGTCATGACTGGTCACCGCCATGAGCACGATCCATCCTTCAGCGAAGATGTGACGACAGATCCGGCGGACCACTGCTCTCCGACGGATCACTGCTAATTGTGTCAAACCCAAGCATCGTCCAGGAAGCGTTCATCCGGTTAATCGACCGCTGGGAGCGCATCAGTGGCTACGACGCTCCGGAGGCGTGGATGCGACTGGTGGCGATAAGGCTGGCGCGCGGACATCTTCGACGCCACCGGTTAGGAGTCCTGACCGACATCGGCACACCGTCGATCGGGCAGCCCTCCGACTGGCAAGAGGAGCACAAGGACCTGCACCGGGCGTTAGATACCTCCCTCACGGCCATCGTCAGGTTCTGGTTCCGTACTACCTGATCGGCATGAACTTCACCGACATCGCCCACGCGCTCGGAATCCGTCCGGGCACCGTCAAGTCACGCCTGTCCCGCGGGCGAGCCGCGCTGAGCGGACTGATCCAGGAAGAAGAGGTGCAGCCGTCATGAAAACTCTCCATCAGCAGCTGGCCGAGCACGCCGCGAGCATCGAGATTCCGGCCGGCCCGAGCTACGCCGAGCTCGCCGGGCGGGCCGGTCGGCGACGCCGGACCAGACACACTCGGCTAGAGAGTCGATCGTCGCGGAGCGCTGGGGCCGGCTCAGGGTGCGGCTGCGCCTCGTGAGGGCGCATCAGCATGCGGTGATGGGCTTCGACGCCGACTCCGCGCTGATGAAGCGGGCCGGGATCGGCGCAACCGTTCCCAATTCCGGTTGTTGCGGGCTGGCCGGGAACTTCGGCTTCGAGGAGGGTCACTACGAGGTGTCGATGGCGGCCGGTGAACGGGTGTTGCTGCCGGGGGTGCGGGCGGCCGGTCCGCACACCGAGATCCTCGCCGACGGCTTCAGCTGCCGGACGCAGATCGCCCACGGCACCAACAGGTCCGTTCGTCACCTGGCCGAGCTGCTCGCCGATGGTCTGGACTGACTCCTGAGCCTGCCATCACCCAGCCATGGACCCAGGCCCGACCGGACCCAGCCCCGCCCCAAGCCAGCCCCGACCCGCCCGTTGCTAGGAATGAGCAACACCTGTTCGCAATGAGCACCAGAAATCAGCCTAGACTTCCGCTGCTCAATGCAGAGAACTGCTGCTCATCTCACTGGTGCCGCCGATGCGCCGGACCACCTCGCGTCGTACCCGCTCTGCTGGGACGCAGTGGATCCGCGCGGCAGCGCAGTACGGCGGGACGTACCGTCGGGGGAACCACTACCGAAGGGATCGACGATGACTGTTGACCGAGGACTGCTGGCGTTGCTCGAGGCCAAGCCGGGAAAGGGTGACGAACTCGTGGCCTTCCTCAAGCAGGGACGTGAACTGGCCGTCGCCGAATCCGGCACCGTCACCTGGTACGCGTTCAAGCTGAGCGACACCACCTACGGGATCTTCGACACCTTCGAGGGCGAGGAGGGCCGGCAGGCGCACCTCAACGGCCAGATCCCGGCAGCACTCGGCCAAGTCGGCCCGGACCTGCTGGCCGCCGATCCCGACATCCGGATGGCGGACGTCCTCGCGGTGAAGTAACCGTCCGGCCAGCAGCCGTTGCCAGCGGCGGGGTGTGCCGCGGAAGCGCCTGGTGGGACACTCGCTCGATGACGGATAGCTCCGCGCATCACCCGATCGAGTTCCCCATCCCTGCATTGGATCGCACAGCGGTGTGCTGGATGCCGGATTCGGGTCCGGTGCGCGGTGGGATGGTGGCGCTGCATGGGGCTTCTTCCCCGACCCGCCGGCAGCCGCTTTTCGACCATCTGGCGAACACCATGAATCCACTCGGCTGGGCAGTGCTGGCCTACGACCGTCGGCCGGCCGCTGGTGGCGGTGACGTGCCGCTCCACGACCAGGCAACCGATGCGCTGTTGGCCGTCGATGCGCTGCGGGAGCGCCTCGATGGGACGCCGGTCGGACTGTTCGGATTCAGTCAGGGAGCGTGGGCGGCGTCCGTCGCCGCTGCGCGGGCACCCGAAGAGGCTGCGGCGCTGGCAGTGGTCGGCTGTTCGGGCGTCAGTCCGGCCGCGCAGATGCGGTACTTCACCTCAGAAGTGTTACGGCGTCATGGTTTCAGTGACGATGATCAACAGGACATGTTGACCGCGAGGCTAGCTTACGAGGACTTCCACCGCGGCCGGACCCCGGCTGCAGCGGCCACCGCGATACTCGGCGCGGTCGCCAAGCGACCGTGGTTCTCGTCGGTGTACCTGCCGGCCACGGTGTCACCGGTCACCCGCGCCTGGGACGATATGGACTTCGATCCCGAGCCGATCTATCGACAGGTTCGCTGTCCAACGTTGCTGATGTACGGCGGCGACGAGGAATGCGTTCCTGCTGCGGAAAGCGCACGCGTGTGGCGAACGGCAGCTGCTGCCGAGGGACGCAAGTCGCCCACCGTCGCGATGCTACCCGGCTGCGGGCACTTTCCCGCCAGGCGCGGCGATCCCGAGGACATCGCGCACCTCAGCCCGCACTACACGCAGACTCTCGTCGACTGGTTCAGCGCGATGTAGACAGCACGCCGATTCGCCGACATCGCGAGAACTCAGCGCGCCGAGGACGTAGCGACCGCCCTAGCCCGCCCTGGATTCACCGAGCTGACGACCATTCCGGCCACCGAACTGGCCGAGCTGTACCGCACCGGCGCAGCCTCGCCGGTGGAGGCCACCCGCGCCGCACTCGACGCCATCGCGCGCCATCAGGACTGCGTCAACGCCTTCGTACTGGTCGACCCCGATGGCGCGCTGCAGTCTGCTCGGGAGCCCGAAACGCGTTGGCGCGCCGGCAGTTCGCTCGGACCGGCCGACGGGATTCCGACCTCGGTTAAGGACATCTTCCTCACTGCCGGCTGGCCGACGCTGCGCGGCAGCCGGCTGATCGACGACGCCGTGCCATGGACCGAGGACGCGCCGGCGGTGGCGAGGCTGCGGGAAGCCGGCTCGGTGCTGCTGGGCAAGACCACCACCCCCGAGTTCGCCTGGAAGGGCGTCACCGATTCGCTCCGGCACGGCGTCACCGGTAACCCGTGGGGCGCCGAGCTACAGCCCGGCGGATCCAGCGGCGGGTCGGCGACCGCCGTCGGGCTCGGCATGGGCAGCTGGTCTATCGGCACCGACGGCGGCGGATCGGTGCGCATCCCGGCGTCGCTCACCGGGACGGTGGCGCTGAAGCCGACACACGGCCTCATTCCGATCTACCCGGCCAGCCCGTTCGGCACGCTGTCGCACGCCGGTCCGATGACCAGGACCGTGCGCGACGCTGCCGTACTGCTCGACCTGCTGGACGGCTTCGATGCCAGGGACCCGCTGGCGATGCCGACCCCGACCCGATCGTTCGCTGATGGCATCGACGACGGTGTCGCCGGCCTGCGCATCGCCGTCAGCCCCAATCTCGGCTTCGTGCACAACGACCCGCAGGTGGATGCCGCGGTGCGCGCAGCGGTGGCCGTGCTGGAACATGCCGGCGCCCACGTCGAGCAGGTCGATCCCGGCTTCGGCGACCCGGTGGAAGCACTGCAGGTGTTGTGGTTCGCAGGCGCCGCGAAGGTCCTCGACGGTTACCCGGCGGAGGCGATGGAGCGCATCGACCCGCTGCTGCGCCGCAGCGTCGAGCAGGGCAGAACCCTGACTGCATCGGACTTTCTCGACGCCACCGCCGTCCGGGGTGATCTCGGTATCCGGATGGGCAACCTGCACATGGAGTTCGATCTGCTCGTCACCCCGACGCTGCCGATCGCCGCCTTCCAGGCCGGCCGGGACACCCCGGTCGGTTGGCACTCGGATCTGTGGACCAGTTGGACGCCCTACACCTACCCGTTCAACATGACCGGCCAGCCGGCGCTCAGCGTGCCGTGCGGCTTCACCGCCGACGAGCGGCCCATCGGCCTGCAGATCGTCGGGCCGCGGCACGCCGATGCGACGGTGCTGCGGGCCGGTCACACCTATCAGCAGCGCACCGACTGGTCGCAGCGAGTTCCCACTCTCAACCGAACCGAACAGGGGCAGCGACAATGACAGACGGTGACAGGAAAGACAATGAGCCGATACCTCACGGTGACGCTGCAGACCCGCGGCGTGCAGTGCCTGGCGAAGCTGCTCGAGGACCAGGCGCCGCGAACGGCGGCGGCGGTGTGGGACGCGCTGCCGCTGGCCGATCAGGTGTTCCACGGCAAGTACGCCCGCAACGAGATCTACACGCTGGTAC
>JALYVF010000202.1 GCA_030853385.1 Actinomycetota bacterium
GGGGCGCCGCGCAGCATCGTCGGCAACAGCCGCCGCTTCCGTGCCGAGCTTGATCGCGGCCAGCCGGTCGGCCAGCACGTCCAGCAGCTGGACGGCCTCGCTACGCAGGTCGCTCATGACACACTCCCCTGCGCGTCGGGCGCGTCGGGCGCCCCGGTGGCGCCGACCCCGCTGGCGGCGCCGCCCGGGCTGGTGGCCAGGGCCTGCGGCCAGCGGTCAGGGTCGGGCAGGAAGCCCACCGTCAGCGCGTCGTCGGCGAACGTTGCTCCCGTCACCGCACACCGCCGCAGCACCGACGGCAGCTCGACTCTGCGGGTACTGGAGAAGACAGTGATCAACAGATCGTCGTCCGACCTGGCCAGGTCCAGCGCTGCCTTGTCGGCAAGCGGCAGCGGGATCCGCATGGTGAAAGCACCCGTTTCGTCGTCGACGGCGTCGGCGCGCGCCTCCGCCAGCGCCGGAGCCACCGACACCGACAGCAGATTGCGATCACCGAAAACGGTGTGGGCCAAGGCATCCAGCGCTGCGCCCGTCGGCTCTGCTGCCTGCTCGGCGATGCTGACGATCTCCGCCGGCCAGTCGGCGACAACCCTGCCGACGATCGCCGCACGTCGCTTCGGGACCCGGTTGACGATCACCCTGCCGAGCCCCGCGCCATACAGCGCGAGCAGCGGGATCATCCGTCTGGCCGCGGCCATCCGCAGCGGCTCTGGCCCGGTCACCAGATGAACACTGCAGATGTCCGGATCGCAGAGCACCGCCTGCGCCAGCAGCAGTTCCCCGAGCAGCTCGCCGAGACGGTCGGCCTGCTGGTCGGTCGGCTCCGCAGCCGGCCGAGAGAACCGTCCGCCGGCCTGCCGGATGATCCGTAGCGGCGTCGGCACCAACAGGTCGGTCAGGAATCCGAGCGATTCCGGCAACGCCAGCAGCGACACCACCGACGAACCGACGTCGACCACCAACACTTCGCAGTCGGCCGACCGTGCCACTGCGGCGATCTCCAGCAGCATTGCCAGCGCGCCCGCGCCGGGGATGCCGGCCAGCTCGCCGGGATCGAGGTCGCCGTCAATTCCCAAGGACGACAGATATCCGCCGACGGCCGGCCAGGACTTGGTCGTCATGCGCAACGCGTCCGGCCGGCGGACCGTCAGCTTCCGGCGCGACGACGGGTCGTCCGATGGTCGTTCGTCGGCCGGGACTGCCAGCACCGCTTCGACGGAGGGATCGGCGCTCATCAACACGGTCCTTCGGCCTTGGGCGGCTGCCGCGACGGCCGTCAGGGCGGCCACCGTGGTGGTGCCCGCCCCGCCAGGTCCGGCGACAACGGCGACTCTCATGTGCCGCTCTCCGAAGGATCCTCCACCCGCTTGCGGAGCTCCTTCAGCGCGGTATCCATGATCACCTTCTCCGCGTTGCGTCGGAGCGGGCCGATCAGCGGAATGGTCAGCTGGACGGACAACCGGTAGGTGACCTCGGTGCCACCGTCGACCGGCGCCAGCGTGTAGGAGCCCTGCTGCGCCTTTTGCAGCTTGCCGTGGACCAGGGTCCAGTTCACCGACATCCCGTCGGCCGCCCAGAGGTATTCCAGCTCGTAGGTGTCCTTGATCATTCCGGCGTCCATCAAGAACCGCACCCGGCGGGGCCGGTCCTTGTCGCCCGGTTCGGTGATCTCGACCTGCTTCACGGCTCCTGTCCACTCCGGGTAGGCCTGCACATCGGCGATCGCGTTCATGATCGTCACCGGCTTTGCCGCCATCACCATGGACTTGGTCGAGGTGTCCGCCATGGTCCGAAGGTTACCCGGAATCCACGGCTCACCTCCCCGGACGCCCCGCCGGGCGGTCAGCTCACAGCTCCAGCTCGAAGGCACGAGGTCGGCGCGCGAAGTGGCCGACGTTGACGCACTCGGTGCGCTGGTACCGCACTCGCTCCGACATCGGCTGATGCACGTGACCGAAGACTGCCAGCTGCGGTTGATGGGTACTGATCGCCTCGAGCAGACCAGGACCGAAGGCCTCGAGCCTGGCCGGCAGCTGGTCGTAGCGCAGCGCTGCCAGGTTCGGCGGCAGATGCGAGCAGAGCACATCAACTTCGCCGAGCCCCGCGACGGTCGCCAGGTACTCATCGACGGGCCGCATATAGGGGCGCCAGGCCAGCCCCGCGACAATCTGCCGGGCCCGCGGATGTCTGCTGGCGCCGCCGGCGACGAAGCCGAACCGGCGGCCGGCCAGCTCAATCACCTGCCCGTCGATGCTGGGCAGCCGGTCGCCGGCGACGGCCTCCCAGGCGGACAGCACATCGACGTTGCCGAGGATCAGCAGCGGGGCAGAGTTGGCGTGGGACAACGCGTTCAGCAGCTGCCGGTAACGCCGGTCCACCACATCCGCCAGGGTGCCGACCGGATCTGCCATCCCGCTCCACAGCTCGGTGTTCAGCCGGTGCAGGCCGACGAAATCGCCAGCGGAGCGCAGCGCGGTGAATTGCTCGACCTGATCGATGCCGAACACTTCGCCGAGGATTCCGGCACCGGGATCGTGATAGTCGACGTAGTCAAGCAGGTCGCCGAGAACCACCAGCTGCTCGGCCGCACCGGCCACCACGGCCAGCGCATCGGCGTTGCCGTGGATGTCGGAGACGAAGGAGATCCGCACCCGGCCACGCTATCGGCGTACCGGCAGCGGCTGCGTCCAGCCGGCTGCCGCTCCCGGTCGAGGAGAAACCTCGAGCTGACGCGGTCGGGGGTCTGACCAGCGCCGTCAGTCCAGCAGCTCGACCATTCGGTCGGCCGACCGCTGCCAGTTCCAGTCGCGCTGCACCCACTGCCGACCGGCGGCGCCCCAGTCCCGACGGAGGTCGGCGTCGCCCAGCACCCTGACACAGGCCGCGGCGATAGCCTCCTGGTCCGTGCCGTCGACCACCAGCCCCGTGCTGTTCGGCTGGACAGCTTCCGGCGCTCCGCCGGAATCTCCAGCCACCACCGGTAGCCCGCAGGCCGAGGCCTCAAGGAAGACGATGCCGAGGCCCTCGACGTCCAGCCCGCCGCCCCTGGTGCGGCACGGCATGGCGAACACGTCGCCGGCCAGGAAGTGCGCGGGCAACTCGTCTACCGGTACCGCCCCGGTGAACAGCACCGCATCCGGCACCCCGTTGCTGGCCGCCAATCGGTGCAGCCGGTCGGCGCCGGGGCCACTGCCGACGATCAGCAGCACCGCGTTGGGTGACGCCCGCCTGATGGCAGGTAGAGCGGCGATCAGCCGGTCCTGGCCCTTGCGGGCAACCAGCCGAGAGACGCAGACGATGACGGGCTCGTCGGACAGCCCCCAGCGCTCCCTGATCCGTCGTCGCGCAACGGGATCGGGGTGGAAGGTGCTGGTATCGACGCCGGGTGGCAGGTACTCGAGGGCGGCATTCGGGCCGAAGGCAGCGGCGAACCGGTGGCGGGCGTACCGGCTGACGAAGGTCAGCACATCGGTTCGGTTACCGATCGTCCGCAGCGCCTGCCGCGACCCGGGGAGCATCGACCAGCCCACCTCGTGGCCGTGCGTGCTGGCAACAATCCGCTCGGCGCCGTGCCGGCGAAGGTAGGGCGCCAGCAGCGCCAGCGGCGCAGCGGCACCGAACCAGACACCGGTCAGTTGGTGCTCGGTCAGCAGGGCGGCAGCGCGACCGGCAACTGCTGGCGTCGGCATCATCAGCGCGGTCGGATGGCGGACGACGGTGAAAGACTGCTGGGCGTCGAACTCCGCTGCGCCGTCCCAAGCCGGTGCGTAAACCACCAGTTCGCTGGCCGGCAACCGCTGCGCGATGGCATGCAGGTAGGACTGAATACCCCCGGCCCGCGGCGGAAAGTCGTTGGTAACGAGCAGTGTCCGCCGCATGCCAGGGGTATTCGAGTCGGAATTGACGTCGGGTGAGGCAGCCGCCTCGGCGTCAGCCGGTGACTCTGTGTCCGGTCGGGTTCTGACCGTTGTAATACATCGACATCACCGAGACCGGCCTCGACTCCGTCGAGGCATTGATGATCTGACCGTTGCCGATGTACATCGCCACGTGGTGCACCGGCGAGTAATAGGTGATCAGGTCGCCTGGCTGAAGCTGATCAAGCGGCACATACGGCAAGTTGGCCTGATCGGCGGAAGTCCGCGGGATCGAAACACCGGCCTGCGCCCAGGCCCACGAGGTGAGGCCGGAGCAGTCGAACTCGTTGGGACCACTGGCGCCGAAGACGTACGGGTCGCCTGCCTTGGACAGCGCCGCCTGCACCGCGATGGCCGCCTTGCCGCTGGCCTTCACCGAAGCCGGCGGGGCGCTTGCCTGGTCCGCGGCTGCCGGCTGGCTGCCGCCGGCCGCGTTGTTGGTGTTGTTGGTGTTAGTGGTGTTAGTGGTGTTAGTGGTGTTAGTGGTGTTGTTGGCGTTGTTGGCGGCAGCCGCGTCGCGGCGGGAGCGATCGGCGGCTGCCTGGTTGGCGGCATCGGCTTGAGCCTTGGCTGCCGCCTGCTCGTTCGCCTTCTCCTGCGCCGCCAGCGCCTCCTTGCGCTCCTTCTCGGTGAGGGCGTTGTACAGCTTGTTCATCTTGCCGGCTTCGGCCTTCAGCCCCTGCTGCTGCTTACTGACGTTTACGGTCGCGGCGTGTGCGCCGGCCTTGGCGCTATCGGCCTGCTTCTTCGCGTCGGCGGCGTCGGCAACGGCAGCATTCGCGCCGATCGTCGCAGTTTTCGCGGAGGCGACCGCGCCATCGGCGACGGTCTGCGCCGTCTTGGCTGCGGTCTTGGCTGCCGCGGCATCGATCAGCGTCTGATGGGTGTCGTCGGCCACGGCGTTCAAGGTGGAGGCCGTATCGAGGAAGTTTTCTGGCGAATCCGACATCAGCATCGCGGCCAGCGAGCCAATGTGAGCGCCGCGGAAGCTGGCGTTGGTGAAGTTGTCCACCTTGACCTGGTAGGCCGCATTGGTAGCGGCGGCCTTGCGCAGCTTGTCCTGAGC
>JALYVF010000216.1 GCA_030853385.1 Actinomycetota bacterium
CGCCTGCTGGCAGGCATGGAACGGCGTGGGTGACGCATCGAGATAGCTGCTCATGGCAGCGACGGTTTCATCGGTGGTGGCGGTGTCGGAATCGGTGTGCTGAACCATGATCGGCAACCTTTCCACAGGGCGAGCAGTGCGCGGCGGGTGCGGGATGGAGAGTGCAGTCCGGCGACCGATCCCGTCAGCCTGTCAGCTCCGAGTCGCTCAGCCGGCAAGGTCCAGCCCGATCGACCGGCGGAACGGCTTGAGTCCCTCGACCACCAGCGGGTGCGGGCCGCGCACCAGATCGCCAGGGCTGAGGATCAGGTTCTGGTTGACGGCCAGCTCACCCGGTCGACGGTGCATCCGGCCGACGCCGTTCTCCCGGTAGCCGACGGCGCGGCTGACGGCCAGCGATGCCGGGTTGTCCAGGAACGCCCCAGACGTCACCTCGGCGCAGTCCAGGTGATCGAAGGCGAAGGCGCAGATCGCCTGCCGCATCGCGGTCCCGATTCCACGCCCCTGGTACCGCTGGCCCAACCACGACCCGGTTTCTCCGGACCGGGTTACCAGATAGTTCCGGGTCTCGAAGCCTTGGCTGCCAACGAGTTGGCCGTTCTCCCAGACGCCCAGTTGCAAGGCCCAGGCAGCCGGGGTGAACTCGGCCCTGGTGCGCCAGTGATACTGCGCTGTGTTCCTGGCCAGCTCGCCCAGTGGTGCATCTGTCCACGGAACGGCGAACGGCATACTTCCGGCCGGATGAATGCCGGCTTCGGCCAGCGCGCACAGCGCCGGAAGATCGTCGTCGGTGATCCCCCGCAGCTCCAGCGGTCCGGCGGTGATCCGGAGCCCGAGAACGGGAAGCAGCTCTGCCAGCGTGGTCATCGCCCGAGTATCGCGGCCGGCTGGCGGGCCCGCGCGGCATTTTCGTCAGCGCGACCCGTGCTCGCCGGCGTCGTCGCCCTGCTTCGGATGATCCTCGATTGTCCACCGTTCGGTCATCAGCTGACCGTATCCGCGGTCACCGACAGCACTGCGCCGGTCGGCAGCAGGCTGCTGCTCGGCCCATCCGCCCCGCGCCCGGCCTCGTATTACTGGAGGGCAGCCAAGTGCAGCACACCTTGGCTTTCGCCGCCGATGACGGGCGTCAGACGCACCACGACGGAGACAACATGAAGACCAGTAACCGCAGCTACCCGATGGCGATGCTGGCCGGGCTGGCGATCATCGGCGCCGCTACTGCCGGCGTCAGTATTGCTGAGTCGCACCAGGCCGAGGCGGCGGCCGAAGTTCCTGCTGCGCCAGCAGTTCCGGCCACCCAGCCGAGTAGTGATCCTGCTGCCGCCGGCGCTGTATCGGCGCCGCCGGCCAGCGCTGGTGAAACCACGGATGCTGCATCGCCGGCTGCCGCTGGCACCGCATCGGCAGCCGTTCCACCCAGCACCGCAGCCGGCGTCACCGGCACGTCGTCGGCCGGCACACCAGCGGGTACCACCGCAAGCGGTTCTCAGACGCCTGGCAAGACGGCGAAGAGCCCGGCCACCAGCACAGCGGCCACCAGCACAGCGGCCACCAGCGCACCGGCCACCAGCGCAGCACCGGCCACCAGCAGCGCACCGGCCAAGCCGGTGACCCACATGTTCAAGGACGGCCAATATTCGGCTACCGGGATGTACAACAGCCCAGGCGGCACCCAGCATCTCGGCGTCACCATCACGGTGGCCGCCGACACGGTGACGGCGGCCAAGGTGGACCTACTCGGCAACCCCGGCATTGCGCACAGCTACCAGACACTTTTCGCCTCCGGCTATTCGACGCAGGTGGTCGGCAAGAACATCGCCTCCATCAAGCTCGGGGCGGTCGCCGGATCGTCGTTGACCGGTATCGGATTCAACATGGCGCTGCAGCAGATCGAGTCACAGGCCCATGCCTAGCCACACGTTCGAGGCGATCGGCACCCGCTGGACGATCACCACCGACGTCCCACTCAGCGCATCCACCGCCGCCGCGCTGGAGTCCAGGGCCGAGCAGTTCGATGCTTCCTACTCGCGGTTCCGGACCGACTCACTGGTCGGCCGGGTCGCCGAGGGTGCCGGCAGCTACCAGTTCCCGTCCGACGCCGAGCCGCTGTTCTCGTTGTACCGCAAGCTGTATCAGGTCACTGACGGCGCCGTCAGCCCGCTGGTGGGCAGGGCGCTCGAGCACCTCGGCTACGACGCCGGCTACTCGTTGCACCGCCGGTCCGGCCCCGTCACCGTTCCCGCCTGGGACGATGTGCTGGCCGTCGACGGGAGCGTGTTGACCACTACCGCACCGGTGCTGCTGGATGTCGGCGCCGCCGGAAAGGGTTACCTGGTAGACCTTCTCGCTGAAATCCTGCAAGCCGATGGCATCGGCGATTACCTGATCGACGGCAGCGGCGATCTTGCCCAGCACGGCGAGAAGGTGTGCAGGGTCGGCCTGGAGCACCCGCTGGATCCCACCATGGTGATCGGGGTGGCGAACCTGCAGAACGCCGCGCTGTGCGCGTCGGCCACCAATCGCCGGCGCTGGGGCGAAAACCTGCACCACATCATCGATCCGGCGACGGCGGACCCGACCGTCGGCGTGCTCGCCAGCTGGGTCGTCGCCGACACCGCCGCCCTCGCCGACGGGCTGGCCACCGCCCTGTTCCTGGCCGAGCCGGCCACGCTCGCCGACCATTTCACCTTCAGCTACGTCCGGGTGCTGGCCTCCGGCGCCGTCGAGCATTCGACCAGCTTCCCGGGCGAGCTCTTCCGATGAGATCGCAACTGGACTCACGGCTCGGCCGCATCACCATGTACCGACTGGTGGTGTACTGCTTGGCATTGCTGGCGGTGCTTGCGGTGATCTTCAGCGTCACTGGCTCGGTGGCCTTCACCCCCAGGGCGATGCTGACGACTCTGCTGGTGCTGCTGGTCGTCGGCTACTTGGGCAATCGTCTGTTCGCGGTGTTGTTCAGGATCACCCCGCATTCCGAGTCGTCGGTGATCACCGCGCTATTGCTGTTCTTCATCCTGCAGCCGACCACCGACGCGACAACGTTGCTGCAGATCGCTTTGGCTGCGCTGTTCGCATCCGGGTCCAAGTACGTGTTGGCGGTCCGTGGCCGGCACATCTTCAACCCGGCGGCGGTCGGCGCCGTCTGGCTGACGGTCTTCCACTTCTACCTGACGCTGTGGTGGGTAGGGAGCCCGATCCTGGTCGGTTTCACCGCGGTGCTGGCGCTGCTGGTGATGTACCGCACCCGTCGGGTGCCGGTCGGCGCACTGTTCGTATTGTTGACCGCCGTCATCATGGTGAGCCGAAACCTGATGGACGGCACCACTTTTGCCGATTCCATGAAGTACGTTTTCACCCAGACCCCGCTGGTCTTCCTGGCCGGCTTCATGCTCACCGAGCCGCTGACGCTGCCACCGGCCCGCTGGCAGCAGCTATCCGTCGCTGCCGTCGTCGCGGTGCTGTTCGCCATCCCGATCACTATCGGCACCTTCGCCTTCGGCCCGGAAACCGCACTGATCATCGGTAATGCGGTGGCCTTCCTGTTCGGGCAGCGCCGCGGTATCGAGCTGGCGATGACGGCCAAGCAGATGCTCACCCCGTCCAGCATGGAGTTCGTCTTCCGGCCGACGCGCGCACTGGCCTTCACCCCTGGCCAATACCTGGAGCTGACGGTTCCGCACCGCTCGATGGACTCCCGAGGAGCTCGACGGGCATTCAGCATCGCGTCGGCGCCCGCCGACGCCGATGCGGTGAAGATCGGCATCAAAATTGCCGCCGAGAAAGGCAGCTCCTTCAAGCGCGCGCTGTGCGAGCTCGCCGTCGGAGATACCGTGCGCGCCACCGGGATCGCCGGCGATTTCCACCTGCCCAAGGATCCCAACAAGCCGCTGCTACTGGTGGCCGGCGGCATCGGCATCACCCCGTTCGTCAGCCAGCTGGCGGCCCTCGACCCCGATCACCGCCGCGACATCGTCGTCGTTTACGCCTCCAGCAATCCGGATGAGGTCGGCTACACCGACGTCCTGCAGCGATCGGGGGCGCGGGTCATCGTGGTCTCGAAGACCGCAGCGGCCGGCCTGCCGACGTCGTTCCAGAATCTGACGGCTGCCCGGCTCGGCGCGGCCGAGCTGCAGGCAACGGTTCCGGACATCCGACAGCGGCACGTCTACATCTCCGGGCCACCCGCGCTGGTCGACGACGTCGGTGGCATTGCCAGAAAGCTCAAGGCCAAGAGCATCAAGAAGGACTACTTCTCCGGCTACTGATCGACTCCTCGACTGGTGCCACCGGGGCCGGCAGCGGATCACCGGCCCGACCGCGGCGCCGGCGGATGTACAGCCTGGCCGTAGCGCTCAGCACGCCAAGCGGCGCCAACAGATCTGACAGCACCAAGCCGTGACCGGGCGACAGCACCCATAACACCGGCCCTTCCAGCGGGCCGTTGACGAACGGCCACCCCACTGAACACACCAGCAGTGCCAGCGCGGGAACCTGCTGCCGCGTCACGAATGTCCAGCCCATAGTGGCGACCAGCCCGATGAGAACCACCACTGCGAGAGTCAACGCCACGCTCCGGTCTTCCACGTTGTCCCGACAGCCGGCGACTGCTGGCCGTGCTCGCTGCCACGCTACTGCGCCGGCCTGTGGTCGGTGCGCCACCTGCCGATCTGCCCAGCGTCGGAGACGGAACCGCCCCGCCACGATCGAGTCGTGACGGGACGGTTGCTGGCGAGGTGACCGCTCGCGCTACTTCTGCTGCCAGGCCGCATCCCAGGTGGCCTTGTCGACCTGGCCGGTGGGGGGCAGTTGATCCTTGGCCTGCAACTGGGCGACGGCGGTTCTGGTGTGCGAACCGAAGAAGCCGGTGCCGGTCAATCCGTAGGCCGCGCCGAGCTGCCGCTGGAAGCACTGCAGATCGCGATAGGTCTGGTCGTAGACCATCACGGTGCCGCCCCAGGGCAGCGGTGTCGTCGAACCGACGTGGCAGCTAGCGTCGGTGGCCGGCACATACTTCGCCGGTTCCTTCGCGACCGGAGCCGTCGCATTCGCTGCGGTCTTCTTGTACGCGGGATTCCAGGCAGCCGCCCAGGTTGCCGCGTTGATGGCACCCGGCGAGGAGATACCCGCCTTCGCCTGGAGCGCCGCCACCGCAGCCTTCGTCTTGTCACCGAACCAACCGGTGCCCTCGAGATCGCCGTAACCCATCGCGGCCACCTGCTTCTGCCACTGCTTCAACGCAGCCGAATAGTCACCGAACTGCAGCGTGCCAGGGAAGGCAGCAGGGGCCGGCGTCGCCGCCGTCTTCGTGTACGCGGGATTCCAGGCAGCCGCCCAGGTTGCCGCGTTGATGGCACCCGGCGAGGAGATACCCGCCTTCGCCTGGAGCGCCGCCACCGCAGCCTTCGTCTTGTCACCGAACCAACCGGTGCCCT
>JALYVF010000301.1 GCA_030853385.1 Actinomycetota bacterium
GCGCCGGTCTTTGCTCCACTACCGGCCCAGATCAACCCTGCCTGTACCGCCAGCGCTCCGATCACCGCCAGGGTCAGTGCTACGGCAGCCGTCCTGAACCACCAGCGCCGGTCGTGGCCATGTCTCACGACGGGTGCGGATGTCGGACGTTCGGTGTCGGCACGCATCCGGGTGGCGATGGGCCGAATACGTTGCTGCGAAACAGCTTCCACCGAGTCGACGGCGCGGTGCCGGTGCTGTCGTGGTACCAGCTGATCGGGGACGGGCGGCCTCGAAGCCTTCGACGCCCGCTCCCCCGACACCCTGGGTGGCGCATCGCCCGTGCGATCCGTGGCGTCTGCGGGCACGGACAGGTCGATCGGTTCCGGCGTTCCGCTGCGGGACAGCTCCATCACCAGCGAGGCGGCGCCCGGCCGCCGTTCTGGCGTGTCGCCGAGGGCGGACCTGATCGCCGTCAGGACGGCCCGCGGACCGTCGGCGTCGTCCGGGTCCGGCCACTGCCCGATCGTCGATTGCACCACCACGTCCCTGAGGTCGTCGGCATTCCAGGCGGGCCGGCCCGAAAGACAGTGCAGGGCAACAGCTCCCAGCGAGAACACGTCAGCTGCCGCATCGGGCAACCCGCCCCTGGCAACTTCGGGCGCCACGTATCCGGGGGTGGCGGCGACCGGCAGACCACATTCGATGGCCACCCTGGCCGCACCCAGATCGGTGAGCATCGGCCGGCCGGCAACGTCGAAGACGATGTTCGCCGGCGACAGGTCGCCGTGCACCACGCCGCGTTCGTGGGCGGTCGCCAGTGCCGAGGCGATCGGGATGATGACCGTCAACACCTCCGGCGGCGTCAGTTGGTGACGTCTGGCCAGTAGGTCGGCCAGCGATCCCGCCGCGCCCAGCTCGACTGCCAGCGCGATCTGATCGGCGTCACACAGCAGCGCAAGGACCCTGGCCAGGTGGGGATGGTCGACCTGCGCCGTCAGCCCCGCCTCTTTCTTCGCCGCGTCCAGCGCCCGTTCGTACGGACCGTCGAAGACTTTCAGCGCAACGCTTTTGCCGGCCGGCGACACCGCCCGGTACACCGATGCCGAGGCCCCCTGACCCAGCAACTCTTCGGCGCGATACCCACCGATCTCCATGTCGCTGACGGTAGAACGTTTTCGGATACCACCTCGAAGTTATCCACAATGCGCCGCTTCTCGGCGGCGACAGCAGCGGCCTACCTCGCGTCGTGCGCCGGTGCCGGCGGTTCAGCGAAGGGCGGCGTCGAGGTGCCAGTCGATGCCGACAGGCGGTGACGACTCTGGCAGCAGCTCGGTGGTGCCGGGCAGTCGTCCGTCGAGGCCATCGGCCAGGTATTTCCTGACGACCGGCAGCGCGATCTCGATGGTGATCTCCCGACCGAGTTCGCTGGTCAGCGAGGTGACTCCGGCATCGGCGATACCGCACGGCACGATCCGATCGAACCCGGCAAGGTCAGGATTGCAGTTCAGCGCGAACCCATGCATGGCGATTCCGCGGGCGATCCGGACGCCGATGGCCGCGACCTTGCGCTCCGGCTTGCCGACTCCGGCCGGCAGCCAGACACCGCTGCGTCCCTTCACCCTGCCGGTTGGCAACCCAAGCTCGGCGCAGCTGGCGATCAGCACCTGCTCCAGTATTCGCACGTAGCCGACCACGTCGATGGGAGCCGCGAGCGCGACGATCGGATAACCGACCAGCTGCCCAGGGCCGTGCCAGGTGATGCGGCCGCCACGGTCCACCTCGACCACCGAAGTGCCATCGGTCGGACGGTCTTCCGGCTGGGTCCGCTTGCCAGCGGTGTACACCTCGTCGTGTTCCAGCAGCAGGACGGTGTCCGGCCCTGTCCCGTCCAGCCGAGCCTGCGCCAGCGCTCGCTGACGTTCCCATGCGCTCAGGTAGTCGACACGTCCCGCCTCGACGAACACCAGATCCGCGCCGCGTACCCGCATGCCCATCAGGTTATCGCCGCCCGGTGTCCGGATGGGTTCAGCCCGGTTTCGCCGGACATGTCGGACGCGGAGGAGACAGGCATGGAATGCTGGTGGCAGCCACAGCGCTGTACCCGAGGAAAAGTTCGCCGATGATCACTATCGCGAGTGGGTACAGGGTTGTCGCGGTCGGCTGACCAGCCCGTCCGCAGGAACGATATGACGAGGAGACGAGGAGCTGCGATGAGCACCCCCACGTGGACCCAGGACCTCAAGGAAAAGGCCAGTGACGTCGCCGAGAAGGTGAGCGAAGCGGCATCAGGCGCAGCCGGGAAGGTGGCCGAGCTGGCCAGCCACGCCGCGCACGCGGCTGCCCCGGTGGCAGAAAAGGTGGCCGAAAAGGTGTCGGACGGCCTCGGCGACACGGTCGACAACGTCAGCAGCGCCCTCGGCGAGAAGGCCGATGATCTCACCAAGCGGGCCAAGTCCGCTGCCGACGACGTCGGTAAACGCGCCAGGCGCACCGCGAAGAAACAAGCGGCCTGGTGGCAGTCCCAGGGCGGCGACAAGGCCGACGAGCTGGGCGACAAGGTCACCGAGCTGCGCCAGCAGGCCAAGGGCAAGGCCACCGCGGGGCTTGCGGTGATGGCCGCCAAGGCAGCTCGAGCCGCCAGCAAAGCCGACAAGGTGGCCAGCAAGGCCGCTAAGGACGCCGAGAAGTCGGCGGGCAAGACCCACAAGTTCCGCACATTCGTGCTGTTCGCTCTGCTCGCGGCCGGCGCAGCAGCCGCCGTCAAGTTCTTCAAGGCCCAGGGCCCGACGACGCCGCCGACCACCACCGGTGCTCCCGTGCATCCGCCGCGTACCTCGTCGGCGACCAGCTCCGGTACGTCCAACACGGCGACGTCAGCCCCATCGGCAGGCGACAAGACCGACAAGACCGACAAGACGACGGGCAGCGACAACAAGGACCGGGCGGGCCAGCAGGACAAGACCGAGGCAGTGGCCAAGGCGGACGACAGCAACGACGCAACTGCGGTCGCCAAGGGCGACTCGCGGGCTGATGCCGCGGCCGCTACCGTCCGCCCGGTGGTCGACGCCGGCAAGCATGCCGCCAGGGGCAACGGGGCCAACGCGGCGACGTCCGCCGACCGCGCCACCCAGCACGATGAGACCGCGGATCATCACAAGAGCGCTGGCGCCCCGCGCGACTTCGGGTCGGACAGCAAGCCGGCAACGGCCGATGGTGCGGAGCCGGACGGATACCCGATCAAGGGCAACGCCGACTCGATGCTGTACCACGTTCCAGGAACGGCGTTCTATCCCAGAACTGTTGCCGAGGTGTGGTTCCGGACCGCGGAGGCAGCCGAGAAGGCCGGCTTCAAACTGCCGCCGAGCCAGCGCAAGGACGCCGGAGGGTAGCTCCGAAGATAGCTCGGCAATCGGGCAGCACGCTCGAGGGATCCGGAGCGAACCAGGCAGCATCGACAGCAACTCCGACGAGGACGACCAGTGACCATTGCCCCCGAGGGCCGCAAACTGCTCCGACTCGAGGTCCGCAACTCCGCGGTCCCGATCGAGCGCAAGCCCGACTGGATCAAGACCCGGATGCGGACCGGACCGGAGTTCGCCAACCTGCAGGCGTTGGTGAAACGCGAAGGGCTGCACACGGTCTGCCAGGAAGCGGGCTGTCCCAACATCTATGAGTGCTGGGAAGATCGGGAGGCCACCTTCCTGATCGGCGGCGATCAATGCACCCGCCGGTGCGACTTCTGCCTGATCGATACCGGTAAGCCGGGCGAGCTGGACACCGACGAGCCGCGCAGGGTGGCGGAGTCGATCGCCACCATGAACCTGCGCTACGCCACCATCACCGGCGTCACCCGCGACGATCTGGACGACGAGGGCGCCTGGTTGTACGCCGAGACAGTGCGGCAGGTGCACGCGCACGCACCGGGTACCGGTGTCGAGATCCTCACCCCGGACTTCTCGGGTAAACCTGAACTGCTGCAACAGGTTTTCGATACACAGCCGGAGGTGTTCGCACACAACCTGGAGACGGTGCCGCGGATCTTTCGCAGCATCAGGCCGGCTTTTTCCTATCAGCGCAGCCTTGATGTGCTGACCCAGTCGCGGGCAGCAGGAATGATCACCAAGTCGAACCTGATCCTCGGCATGGGCGAGACCAGGGACGAGGTCAGCCGGGCGTTGCGCGATATGTACGACGCCGGCTGCGACCTGGTGACGATCACCCAGTACCTGCGCCCGACGCCGCGCCATCACCCCATCGAGCGCTGGGTCAAGCCGCAGGAGTTCGTCGAGCTGCAGGCGGAGGCGACCGAGATCGGCTTTGCCGGAGTGATGTCCGGACCGTTGGTGCGCTCGTCGTACCGGGCCGGCACGCTGTATCGGCAGGCCACCGAGGCGCGCACCGCGCAATCGGCTCTCGCCGCCGCCGAGTGAGGCGGGCTCGCCCCCACAGCGATGCAGTTCGCCAGCCGGCGCATCCAGCCGTTCTGAGCCTCACTGGCGGTTCTGCTCCGGCCCCGATCCGCCGTATCCTGTGACACATGGCGAACACTGGCGACAACTCCGGCGCGGTGACCAAAGAGGAGAAGAAGGCCCTCAAGGCAGCACAGAAGGTCGAGAAGAAGGACCGCCGCGGTCAGATGTGGCAGGCCTTCAACATCCAGCGCAAGGAAGACTCCAAGCTGCTGCCGATGATGATCGGCGCGCTGCTGGTGGTGGCGGCCATCATCGTCGGCATCGGGTTGCTGCTCGGGATCCGCTGGTACTTCGCGTTGCCGTTCGGGCTGATCCTTGGCGTCGCGGTCGCCATGATCGTCTTCGCCAGGCGAGCCCAATCCAACATCTACGCCAAGGCTGATGGCACCCCTGGAGCGGCCGCCTGGTCGCTGCAGAACAACTTGCGCGGCAAGTGGCGCGTCACCCCGGCCATCGCCGGCACCACCCACATGGACGCCGTGCATCGGGTGATCGGCCGACCCGGCGTCATTCTGATCGGTGAAGGGGCAGAACACCGGGTCAAGCCGCTGCTGGCACAGGAGAAGAAGCGCATCGCCAGGGTCGTCGGCAACACCCCGATCTACGACGTGATCGTCGGCAACGAGGATGGCCAGACTCCGCTGAAGAAGCTCAATCCGTTCCTGATGAAGTTGCCCCGCAACATTTCTCCCGGTGCGGTCGAGGAACTGGATGCCAGGCTGACGGCGCTGCGCGGACGGTCACCGCAAGCCAGCCTGCCCAAGGGGCCGATACCGGCCGGTGCCAAGACCCGCAGTGTGCAGCGCACCGCTCGGCGCCGCTAGGCATCGCTCGGCTAGCTCCCCACTCGACGCGCTAGCTACCCGCCGACCTGGCGCTGGCCCGGTACCGGATCACCACGGTCCGGCAGATCCGGTCGTGCAATCCCCTGCCGTCCGCATCCACGATCAGCGGCGGCACGATGAGGAAGGTCAGAACGGTCCGCGGCAGCGCCCACCCGCCAACGAACGACCTGCCGCCCAACGGGGCCACCCTGATCCCCAGCGCGGCCTGGCCAGGGGTGAAGCCGAAGATGCCGACCGTCAGGATTGTCATCGCCGCCCAGGCCACCAGCGACCAGTTCTGCGGCAGCGCCGGCCCGGTAAACAGCAGGGCCACCCCGAAGGACACGGCCAGGTCGACGACGAAGGCCAGCACCCGTGAACCCATCGACGCGACGGACCCGACACCGCTGGCCGGCAGGTTCAGTCGCGCGCCGGGATGAGTCGGCGCGTCAGGGGTCGGCACAAGCTCAGTTTACGAGCGGCGCGGGCGTCCCTACTACTGCTGAGCATGCTGTTCCCGTGCCAGGTTCCGGCCGTCGTTCTTCGCCTGGTAGAGCGGCCGTCGGCCAGCCGCAGTACGTCGGAGACCGCAGCTCCAGGGGCCAAAAAGGACACCCCAAAGCTCGCCGTCAGGCGGATACCGTCGGGAAACTCGGCGGCGGCCAGACGCTGCCGGAGCTGTTCGGCGGCAGCGACCGCCGCGGCCTGACCGCCTTCGAAGATCAACAGAAACCCTTCCCCACTCCACCTCGACGCCAGCCGGGAGTCGACCGACCGCAGTACCTCCGCGACCTTGATCAGCACCCGGTCGCCGATGTCGTGGCCGTACCGGTCATTGACCATCTTGAATTCGTCCAGGTGCAGCAGCACGATTCCGGCTTCGGATTCGTTGCCGGCCAACATGTTCAGCTCGTCGAGGGCTTGCCGGCGATTGGACAGTCCGGTCAGCAGATCGTGATAGGCCAATGCCCGCATGCTCTCCGCCTCGCTCTTGGTCTGGATCAGCGCATCCTTGGATCTGGCCAGCGCCTAGACGAATACGGTGGTGGTGGCCAGGTAGATCTCGTAGCGGATGAGGTCGATCAGCAAAGAGCGGAGTTGGCAGTCTGATCCGCCAACGGCTCTCACTGCGGTAGCTGAAATTATCGTTGGCTACCGAGCACGGGTGCGAAAGTGACCACGGATCGTCATCCGGGCGGGTCGGCCTCGGGTGTCGGGAAGCGTGTTCGGTTTCGGAGCCAGTCGGCGACCCGGTCTCGTCGACCTGGGTGGCGGCGATGGCCAGCGTGGCGGCCTCGGCGTCGTCTAGCTGCGGTGGCTAGAGGTCCCAGGCGACGTCGTTGAGGTCGCAGAACATCGCCAGGGTCGCCCAGGCTGCCCGCTTGTTGCCGTCGAGCAGCGGATGGTTCCAGGTAAGGCGGCAGACCAGCACTGCTGCCTTATCCCGAAGTCACGTGGCCTTTGGCGGCTGAAAGTGGCGTTGAGCCTGCCTCGGTGCCACAGACGTCGCGACATTGACTACCCAATCCGCACCATTGTAGAACAACCACCATTTGTCCCTGAAGTAGGCAATGCCCGTGCAGTAGACAACATTTGGGATCGCGCCGAGAATCTCGTATTCCCGGTCCGGGCGCAGGAACGCGCTGTCCGAACGCTGCAGCAGCCGCACGGGATCGTTTGCATCGTAAAGTGCCTGTCCGAGGCTGTAGTAGACGTCGGACGTCTTCCAGGCATCGGCTTCCGACGAATTATCGTCCCCTGCGTTGTAGATGTGCACGATCCCGTTCTCCGTCAGCACCGCGACACCGCCCTCTACCAAGCCACTGTCGAACATCCCGGTCCGCGGCTCCTGCGTAACGTACAGATCTCGGGCCGCTTGATTACGTGCCGGATCGACCTGAGCAGGCGACTCCCGGGCCGGCCGGCCGGTATCTTTCGGCCAGGTGACCGGCGACCAGTCGATGAGGTCGGGCGATGTCGCCACGAATATTTCGGACTCACCCCAATACATCCAATACAGACCGTTGAGCCGGGCGGCAACGAGGCGCCCATTTTCCAACGTGGTCACCACCGCGCCGGCTTTGCTCCACAGGTTGTGCCAGCGGCCATCCGCTGCCTTCCCGAATGCGAGCCCGCGCTTTTCCCAATGCACAAGGTCCGTACTGGTGGCAACTGCCAGTCGGGTGACCGTCTTGTTCCAGGCGCTGTAATAGAGGTAGTACGTTCGCTCCGGCCCCTCCACCAGCCGTGGAATCTCGCAGCCGCCCGGCCACTCCGCCTCCTTCATGAAGTCCTCTGCGGGGTAGAGGACCGGCTCCTCACGGCACTGGTAGTCAAGGCCGTCCGCACTTGCCGCCAGCCCGAGACGCATTGTGCCGGGACTGCCGCGCAGGCCGGCGTATCCGCTTTCGGTGTCCTCCGCGTGATAGACAACCCAGAGCTGGTCGTCCTTGACAACCGCGGCCGCCCCGATGATCGCTCGCGCCCGCCACCGCACCGGTCTTCCTCTCACCGGGCACGCGAACCGGGCATCAAAGCACGCGCCCAGGATCGGGTTGGCACCATCCTGCTTCACGAACGGACCCAGCATCCAGTCCATGAGCGGAGCTGACTCCGATTGGGTTCGGGTCGACTGTTGCATTTCTGCGCTCCGGTACGTTTGCTGGTCGCGGTTTATCGTGATCTGCGTTCGAAGGGCCGGTAACCTCGAGTCCGCCCGACGCTCGGCGCTCGGCGCTCGAACTCGGATCGCCCGATCGTACCGAGGCCGATCGGGTGCGGCCCGCCCGTGCTGCTGCTGTCCTCGTAGGCTGCGCGGTCCGAATGACGTTGCTGCAGAGCGTGCCCGCGATCAGCCGTCGGTGTCAATGAGTTGCCGGCCGGTCCAAGCCTGACCACACGCGCTGCCGTCCGGACCGAAGAACCAGGGGGTTGACAACCGTCAGCGTGGCGAGAATCATATCGTCAACTAGTGTCCTAAACCAGTTTAGTTCAGGAGGCCTGACTGTGTCCCTCAGGCGCCCGACCATCATCGACGTGGCGAGACACGCCGGTGTGTCGAAGGGTGCCGTGTCCTTCGCGTTCAACGGACGGTCCGGCGTATCCAGCGACACCCGTGCGCGAATTTTCACCGCGGCAACGGAGCTGGGGTGGCAGCCGAGCCACAAGGCGAGGTCCCTTTCGGCGTCACGGGCGTTCGCGTTCGGGCTGATCCTTGCCCGCCCACCGGAGCTGCTCGGTTCGGACCCGTTCTTCCCCGCGTTCATCGCCGGGGTGGAGACCGTGCTGGGACCGGCGGGCTACTCGCTGGTGCTTCAGGTCGTCGATGGCGCGGAAGCCGAGGAGCAGGGGTACCGGAGACACGCCGGGGACGGTCGCGTCGACGGTGTCATCCTGACCGACCTTCGGATCGACGACACCAGGATCGGACTGCTCTCGGCGCTCGGCCTGCCGACGGTGACCTTGGAACGGCCCGACGTCGAGTCGCCGTTCCCGGCGGTCTGCATGGATGACAAGCCGGGTGTTCGCGAGGCGGTTGGGCACTTGGTCGCACTGGGTCACACCCGGATCGCGCATGTCTCAGGGCCGTTGCAGCTCTTGCACAGTGCGCACCGGCGTGATGCCTGGGCCCAGGCCCTGCAGGAGGCCGGTCTCGCGGCCGAACTTCTTGTTGCCTGCGACTTCACGGCCGTCGGCGGGGCTGCCGCGACGTCCCAGCTGTTGGATCTGAAGAATCCGCCGAGCGCCATCGTCTACGCCAACGACCTGATGGCCATCGCCGGTCTGGCCGTGGCGAACGGTCGCGGGGTCGCGGTGCCGCGTGATCTGAGCATCGTCGGCTACGACGACGTCGAGCTGGCCGCCTATCTGCACCCTTCGTTGTCCACCGTCCGTACGGACCCATACCGGTGGGGTCGCGCAGCGGCCACCACTTTGATCGAACTGCTCGCCGGTCAGCAACCCGCCGATGTCCATCTCGCTCCGGCGAGATTTGTCGCGCGGGATTCCACCGGCCCGGCGCCGGATACTCGGAAACCCCCAACCCACCAAGGAGTCTCACAATGAAGCGAGTCACCCTGCCCCTCGCAGCCTTACTGCTCGGCACCATTGCGCTCGCCGGATGCGGCTCGAGCAGCGGAGGATCCGGTACCGGAGGGACCGCGGCCACCGGCCCGATCAAGATCTGGTATTCCACCAACGAGCAGGAGGTCGCCTGGGGTAAGCAGGCCGTGGCCGCCTGGAACAAGCTGCACGCCGATCAGCTGGTCACCGCGGAGGAGATCCCGGCCGGGAAATCCTCGGAGGACGTCATCACCGCGGCGATCACCGCGGGCACCACCCCCTGCCTGATCTACAACACCTCGCCCGCGGCAGTTTCCGGGTTCGTGAAGCAGGGCGGTCTGGTCGACCTGTCCAGTTTCTCCGACGGCGCCAGCTACATCGAGAGCCGAACAAACCCGGCGATCGCCAAGCAGTACCAGAGTCCAGACGGCCACTACTATCAGCTGCCCTGGAAGTCCAACCCGGTAATGATCTTCTACAACAAGAAGATCTTCAAGGCCGCGGGGATTGACACCACCAACCCGCCGCTGCACACCTACGCCGAGTTCTTGGACACCGCCAAGAAGATCGTCGCGTCCAAGGCAGCCAAGTACGCCATCTACCCGGCGCCGTCCAGCGAGTTCTACCAGCCGTGGTTCGACTTCTACCCGGACTTCGCCGCCGCAACCGGGGGCAAGCAGCTGGTGACGGACGGCAAGAGCCAGTTCACCTCACCCGAAGGCATGGCCGTGATCAACTTCTGGAAGCAGATCTACGCCGACAATCTCGCCGGCAAAGAGACGGCACCCGGGGACACCTTCGCTGACGGCACCGCCGCGATGGCTTCCGTCGGCCCGTGGGCGATCTCGGTCTACAAGGGCAAGGTCGACTGGGGCGTTGTCCCGGTGCCAACCGCAAACGGCATGCCTGCTAACCAGATCCACACCTTCTCCGACGCCAAGAACGTCGGGCTCTACAGTTCGTGTCAGAACAAGGGCACCGCTTGGGATTTCCTGAAGTTCACCACGTCGCAGGCCCAGGACGGTCAGCTGCTGACGATGACGGGCCAGATGCCGCTGCGCAAGGACCTGCCTACCACCTACGCCGACTATTTCGCCAAGAACCCGGACTACAAGTTGTTCGCCGACCAGGTCGCCCGGACCACCGAGGTGCCCTACGTCCCGAACTCGGTGCAGATCTGGCAGACCTTCCGGGACGCCTGGACCAGCGCGGTGATCGTCGGAAAGGGCGATGTCACGCAGACGTTCAACGACGCCGCGACCAAGATCGATTCACTCGCGAAGTCCTGAGGCCCCATCATGTCCGCGCCCGCACCCACTAATCCGCCCACCAGATTGCTGAGAGGCACCCCAGCAACCAGCTCAGCCGCTGTGTCGACGAAGGGTCGGCACGGCGGCGGCAAGGAGCCGCTGCGTGCCCGGCTCGTCGGCCGTCAGCCGATCGGCATGCTGCTGTCACTGCCGTACGTCGTCTACATCGCGGTGATCTTCGCCTACCCGTTGGGCTTCGCGATCTGGATGAGCTTCCACAACTACTTCTTCACCGCCCCAGGGGTTTCCGTTCCGCACCCGTTCGTGGGCCTGGATAACTACAAGGCGGTGCTGAGCGACCCGGATGTGCTGGCTTCCTTCGCCCACGTCGGCATCTTTCTGATCATCAACGTGCCGTTGACGGTGGTCTTGTCCCTGACCCTGGCGGCCGCCCTGAACCGGGGCATCCGCGGGCAGACCTTCTTCCGGGTCTCCTACTACATCCCCTACGTCACCGCCAGCGTTGCCGTGGTCGGCGTCTGGCTGTTCCTGTTCAACTCGACCGGTTTGGTCAACCACATCCTCGGCCCGCTCGCACCGAGCCCGTCCTGGTTCATCAGCTCCACCTGGGCGATGCCGATGATCGCCATCTTCGTCACCTGGAAGCAGCTGGGATTCTTCATTCTGTTGTACCTGGCTGCGCTGCAGAACGTGCCGAAGGAACTTTACGAGTCGGCTTCCACCGACGGGGCCAACGGATTCCAAACCTTCATGTCCGTCACCGTTCCCGGCGTCCGACCAGCCACCGCCCTGGTGACCCTGCTCGCCATCATCACCGGAGCGAACCTGTTCACCGAGCCCTACCTGCTCACCGGGGGCGGCGGACCGGCCGGCGCTTCCACCAGCCCGGTGTTGCTGATCTACCAAAAGGGTATCCAGCAAGGACATCCCGACATTGCCGCGGCGCTAGGCGTGATCCTGGTGATCGTTGTGCTGATCATCGGCCTTTTCAACCTGTGGCTCAACGAGCGGGGCAACAAATGACCCTCACCGAGAACGAGCCCGATACCGCCACCGCCGCGGCCGGCCGCAAACCTGGCGCAGGCGGCCGGATCACCACCTACGTTCTCCTGGTCATCGGGGCGGCCGCGTTCCTGTTCCCCTTCTACTACATGGTGATCGGCTCGCTGCAGACAGAACCGAATACCACGGTCGCCGGGGCCTTCCCGAACCCGGCCAACATCACCTTCGCCAACTACGTGGCGATCAACGCCCGACTCGACCTCGGCCAGGCACTGATCAATTCGGGCATCTTCACCGGCGGGGTGCTGCTGTGCACGTTGGTCTTCGGGGTCCTCGCCGGCTACTCGCTGGCGATGCTGAAGTTCCGCGGCCGGGGTACCTTGTTCGGAGCGTTGCTGCTGGTCCAGGTCATCCCGTTCCAGCTGTTGATGATTCCGTTGTACGTGATGATCGCCCGCACCTACGGTCTCGGTGACAACTACCTGGGGATGATCCTGCCGTTCGCCATCAACTCCACCGCGGTGTTCATCTTCCGGCAGTACTTCCTGCAGCTGCCCAAGGAACTGTTCGACGCAGCCCGGATCGACGGCGCCGGCGAGCTGCGGACACTGTGGTCGATCGCCCTCCCGCTGGTCCGCCCCGCCATGCTCACCGCTGCGCTGCTCACCTTCATCGGACCGTGGAACGAATTCCTCTGGCCGTTCCTGATCACCAAGGAACAGAGCAAAGAGCCACTTGCGGTGTCGTTGGCGAACTACATCTCCACCATTCAGGGGAGCACGGCGAATCCCTTCGGATCAATCTTGGCCGGCGCAGTCGTCCTGGCCATACCCGTAGTGGTGCTGTTCATCGTGTTCCAGAAGCAATTCGTTTCAACTGAGCTGGGTTCGGGTGTCAAGGGATGACCGAAACCACCGTCATGACCGACGTGCCGTACCAGCTAAGAAGACTCGGTGTCCTGATGTCTGCGGACCTGGCTGACCCGAACGAGGTCGAAGGGGTGCTGAACCCGGCCAGCGGCCGGGACCGGGACGGCCGGCTCTGGCTGTTGCCGCGACTCGTCGCTGCCGGGAACATGTCTCGCATCGGACTGGCCGAGATCCTTTTCGATCATGGTACGCCGACGGGCGTGCGCCGCGACGGGGTGGTGCTCGCGCCCGACGCCGGCTGGGAGCGGGGTCACGATCACGCCGGGGTAGAGGACCCTCGCATCACCTGGATCCCGACCCTTGGTCTGCACGTGATGGCCTACGTCGCGTTCGGGCCGTTGGGACCAAGGCCCGCACTGGCCGTGTCCGACGACCTGCGGACCTGGCGTCGCCTCGGGCCGCTGCACTTCGAGTACCAGCCCGATCTGGATCTCGACATGAACCTGGCCCCGAACAAGGACGTCGTGATCTTTCCCGACCCCGTCCCCGGCCCGACGGGGCGGCCGGCGTACGCACTGTTGCACCGGCCGATGTGGGATTTGGGCTCGATCCGGCAACGCGGTGAGGACGTTTATCTCCCCGCCGGGCTCGACGACCCCCGACCGGGAATCTGGATCTCCTACGTCGAAGTTGACGCTGTCAAGCGGGACGTCGCCGCCCTCACCCATGTTCGGGGGCATCGGCTCGTGGCCCTTCCCGAGTACGACTACGAAATCCACAAGATCGGAGCAGGACCGCCGCCCGTGCGCGTCGACGAGGGCTGGCTGCTGATCCATCACGGCGTGTCGGGAAGCCTGTCGGAAGGGTGGGCGCCGCAGCGAAATGTCGTCTACTCGGCCGGCGCCATGTTGCTGGACCCGCTCGACCCTGGCTCCGTCCTCGCGCGGACCGCCTATCCGCTGCTGACCCCGATGGTGGCCGCGGAGCGCGACGGCACCGTGCCCAACGTCGTCTTCCCCACCGCCATCGAGGAGGTTGACGGGCAGCATTTCGTCTTCTACGGAATGGCGGACTCCAACATCGGAGTTGCCCTTCTGGAACGTGTCGGATCCGTTTCAACCGACAATCAAGTTTCAACCGACAATCAAGAGGGCACGGCGTGAAACGACAAGTCGACCTGGGGCCGGGCGCGCGGGGAACGGTTTCACTGAATGCACCCGTCTTGCGCTACGCCGGGAACCCGATCCTGACAAGCCGTCAGGTCAACCGGGTGTGGACCGATCCCGCGCTCCAGGTCGTCACGGTGCACAACCCGGGAGCGGCAACCGTGGGCGATGAGACCGTTCTGCTGTTTCGATCCCACCTGCGCTGCGGAATCAGTGTGCTCGGATTGGCGCGCAGTGTTGACGGGATCCGCGAATGGCGGATCGACTCGGAACCTGCGCTGGTGCCTGCCGACGGCGCCGACCTGTACGGTTCGGGCGTCGACAAGATCATGGCGGTCGAGATGGAGTCGGGTGGGGTCGAGGATGCTCGGGTCAACCCGGTCGACGGAACCTTCGCCGTTGCCTACAGCGCTTATCACGGCCAAATTGCCCATAGCGTCCAGGTCTGCCTGGCAACCACCGACGACTTGAAGAGCTTCACCAGGTACGGCCCGATACTTTCCCAGGACATGCGCAACGTCGTCATCTTTCCGGAGAGAATCGGCGGCCGGTACGTGGCGCTGCTCCGACCCAACGGCACCGCCTCAGGGCAGATCGGCGGGGCGTACACCCAGATCAGGGTCGCCTACGCCGACGACTTTCGGGCCGGCCCGTGGATTGTCGACGACCAGCCGATCATGAGTACCGGCCACGGGCCGAGTTCGTTCTCGGACAAGATCGGGCCCGGGGCTCCGCCGGTCAGGACCAGGCACGGCTGGCTGAATCTGTTTCACGGAGTTCGAACCACATTGTCCGGCAACAGATACGTCTTGGGCGTCGCGCTACATGATTTGCACGACGTGCGCCGAGTGCACATGTCGAGTATTCCCATTGTGTTCCCCACCGCGGCCGACTGCCGTACGGCCGAAACCGATTACGTCCACGTTCCAGGCGTCGTCTTCAGCTGCGGCATGCTCCGCCGTTCCGACGGCAGCCTGATCATCTACTACGCGGGCGCTGACACCGTCGTCAATGTGGCCGTCTCGCATGAAGACGTGCTCGCGGAGCTGTGTCTTCGCTATTCGCAGGACCCCCTCACCGGGACGCTTCGCAACCAACCGTGGCATCGAGCGATCCACGCCCGCTGAGTGCTGTCGGCCAGGTGGCACCAGGTGAACATACGCCAAGAACACCAGAATGGGGAATTGTTGGAACGCGCAAAAAAATATTCCTTTCGCCAAAATGGCCCCTAACCCAATCTCAAGGTGAGTTATGTACAAAGGTCAGTCTTCGGTTCAACGTCTCAACGCCTGTCGCGCTTGACCGATACTACCTAGTCAGTTGCCCTGTCCGCCCGAACGGTAGTGTATGCCGATACCCTTATGCGACTACCCCATCCGAGCCAAGATACCCTATCGGGATACGGTATCGGTGTGGCTGACAACCGCACCTATCCCTGTGAGCGGAATTGCCAATAAGAATGCGGCCCGGCATGCGTTGGTTGAACTACGTGAATACCGCCCTACCTGTTAACGCACTGACTCATGGCCCGCCCAGCCCGAGGGTCGGAATACATCGATCACCTGCTTTCATGGCCGATCAATCGCAGCTGGCTCCCTACCGCCGAGTCGATGCCTTCGGCTGTCCCCCGCAGCGCCTCGGCGGCTCCTGAGACCGGCGTGAGTGAATCGCCCTGGCGGGAGAACATGAGGGTGGGATCGACGACATGTTCGAGGTTGTCGGTAGCGAGGGGCACCCCCAGCCCGGCCGTGGAGCCACAGCCCCGGCGGCCCCCGCCGACAGCAGCCGTCAAGGGGTGCTGCGGTGAAGGGATACGGCGGTGGTGCCGCGGGTGGTGAGAGTGCCGAGATAGTTGGCCACACCTACAGGAGCGAACACCAGATAGACGCGCTGCCGGCTGTGCGGATTCGTCCGAGTGGGTTGCCACGGCCTGGAACCAAACTCATCCGGCGACACCAGACGGAAGCGGACACGAGAGCCAGACTAGAACTCAGGTGGGCAGACGGGGAACCGGCCAACAGAGCGAAATTTCGCCACGAACGCGCGCGCTGCCGGTCCCGCGGCACGACAGCTTGCGTAACGCGCCGGAAACAACGGTGACCCGGCAGGGCAACACCCCGTCCGTACGGTCGTCCGCAGGTCCATCCCACTGTCAGCGCACGGCATTGCCGTAGACCAAGGAGCGAAGCCCGCGTGTTTTCCTCGAACGATGAGTTGTGCAAGTTCATCGCCGATACCGACGTCGAGGTCCTCGACATCAGGTTCTGCGATCTGCCGGGCATCATGCAGCACCTGACCGTCCCGGCGGCGACGGTGACGTCGGAATCGTTGGACGCCGGGATGGCGTTCGACGGTTCGTCGGTGCGCGGCTTCCAGTCGATCCACGAGTCGGACATGTTGCTGCTGCCGGACGTCACCACCGCACGACTGGACCCGTTCCGGCGGCGGCGGACGCTGACGATGAACTTCTTCGTGCACGATCCGCTGACGCTGCAGCCGTACTCCCGCGACCCGCGCAACGTCGCCCGCAAGGCCGAGGAGTACCTGAAGACCACGGGTATCGCCGACACCTCCTACTTCGGTGCCGAGGCCGAGTTCTACATCTTCGACGAGGTGAAGTTCACCTCGGAGATGAACGGCACGTCTTACCGGGTCGACTCCAATTCGGCCTGGTGGAACACCGGGCGTGACGAGGAGGGCGGCAACAAGGGTTACAAGGTGCGGCCGAAGGGCGGGTACTTCCCCGTTCCGCCGTACGACCAGTACGCCGACCTGCGCGAGGACATGGTCGCCAACCTGGTCGGCGCCGGCTTCGAGGTCGAGCGAGCACACCACGAGGTGGGCACCGCCGGACAGGCCGAGATCAACTACAAGTTCAACACCCTGCTGGCCGCTGCCGACGATCTGATGCTGTTCAAATACATCATCAAGAACACCGGCCACGCCGCCGGCAAGACGGTGACATTCATGCCCAAGCCACTGTTCGGCGACAACGGTTCCGGCATGCACTCGCACCAGTCGCTGCGGAAGGGCGGCTCGCCGCTGTTCCACGACGAATCCGGCTACGGCGGACTGTCCGATCTGGCCCGCTACTACATCGGCGGCATCCTGCACCACGCACCATCGCTGCTGGCCTTCACCAACCCGACCGTCAACTCCTATCACCGGCTGGTGCCCGGCTACGAGGCACCGGTCAACCTGGTGTACTCCTCGCGCAACCGCTCGGCCTGCATCCGTATCCCGATCACCGGGGCTAACCCGAAGGCCAAGCGCATCGAGTTCCGCTGCCCAGACCCGTCGTCCAACCCGTACCTTGCGTTCTCGGCGATGATGATGGCCGGACTCGACGGGGTGAAGAACAAGATGGAACCGCCGGCACCGGTGGACAAGGACCTCTACGAGTTGCCGCCGGACGAGGCCGCCAACATCCCGCAGGTGCCCGCCTCGCTGCCGGCGGTGATCGACCGGCTGGAGACCGATCACGACTACCTGCTGGAGGGCGGCGTCTTCACCCCCGACCTGATCGATACCTGGATCACCTTCAAGCGTGAGCAGGAGATCGACCCGATCCGGCTGCGTCCGCACCCGTACGAGTTCGCTCTGTACTACGACATCTAGCCGTCAGTGCCGGTAGCTCAAGCCGCTGCCGAACGCCGCCACCACCGACCCGTCTGCTGCCTTGATGGTGATCGGCAGATGCCCGCACGGCTGGGCGCCGAACAGCACGTTCGCGGCTGCCCGCAGCGAGGTCGTCTGGTAGCCGTAGGCAGCAACGAACGTCGTCACGGTGGGCAGCTGGCCCAGCTCGTACGGTGCGCCGGTGGCCAGCACCACGATGGGCTTGCCCGTTGCCTGCAGCGCGTTGATCAACGCGATCTGGCCCGGGTCGCCCCACGAGTTGTAGCTCAGCACGACGGTCGCGTCGCTCTGCTTGGCTGCTGCGACGGCGGCGTCGATGAGCGCCTGGCTGGGCGCACCACCGGTGTAGAGCCTGGTGGCCGTCACGCCGTGGCTGGCCACCTGCGCCGTCATCGTGGTGGTGCCGCCGGCACCCCAGCCGGTCACCAGTACTTTCTTGCCCGAGCTCGGCGCCAGGGGCAGCACCTTGCCGGAGTTGCGCAGCAGGGTGATCGAGCGGTCGGCTGCGGTGTCCATGGCCTCGTGCTGGCCGCTGGTTCCGACGGCGCCGGCCGCCTTGCTGGCGTCCACCTGCGACGAGCGGAACAGGCCGAGCTGGCTCTTGAGCTGCAGGATGCGAGTCACCGACTGGTCCAGCCGCGACGTGCTGATCTCGCCGGATGCCACAGCGCCCTTTACCGCAGCGATGGAGGCCCGCAGGTCGGTCGGCATCAGCAGCTGGTCGTCACCGGCCTCGACCGCCATGACCGCGATCTGCGCGTCGGTGTAATTGCCCAGCGCCGCGGCGCTCAGCGCATCGGTGATCACCAGACCTTGGTAGTGCAGTTGGTCGCGCAGGATGCCGGTGACCATCGGCTTGGACAGGCTGGCCGGGGTGCCGGTCGGGTCCAGCGACGGTGCCACGATGTGCGCCGCCATGATCTCGTCGGTGCCGGCGGCAATCGTTGCCCGGAAGGCCGGGATGTCGTTGGCGAAGAACTGCTGCTTGGTCTGGTCGCTCACCGCGATACCGTTGTCGGTGTTGACGCTGGTGCTGCCCAGACCGGGGAAATGCTTGGCCGTTGCCCCCACCCCCGACTGCTGGTAGCCGAGCACCGATGCGGCGCCGAGGGCGGACGTCAGCAGCGCCTTGTCGCCGAACGATCTGGTGCCGTCCGCGGTGTTGGCCGGGTTGGTGTTGGTGTCGACGACGGGCGCATCGTCGATGTTGATGCCCAGCGCTTTGAGCTGTTGTGCCGTCGCCGTAGACGTCTGGTAGGCCGTCAGCGGGTTCAAGGTCGCGCCCAGGGCCATGTTGCCGGGAGACACAGCGACCGGCGCCGTCAGCCGGGCGACGATGCCACCCTCCTGGTCGACGGTAACCAGCAGCGGCACGGCATTCGGTTGGCTGGTGGCAGCGGTCTGCAGGCCGTTGGACAGTTGCGCGGTCTTGGTCGGATCGGTGAGCCCGTTGGCCCAGGTGAAGTAGATGACGCCGCCGAGGTGGTAGGTGGCCACCAGCTGCGCGCCGTTGTCGACGCCGTAGAGCTGTTCGTTCTGGCTGGTGTACGCGGGGTCGGTGGTGGTCGCCGTGTCGCCGTAGGCGTAGGTGACGAACAGCTGCCCGATCTTCTCGTCCGTGCTCATCGAACGCACCAGCGCCTTGATGTGCGCCGCGTCGGATGGCGGCCGGTGCGCGGGCTGAACACCTGCCGGCGCGGGCGCGGCTGCAGCCGTGGTGGCAGGGACAGCCGCAGCCACCATGGCGAGTGCCGCCACACCTGCCCGAAGGGTTGAAGAGAGGCGCATCTTGACTCCTGAGCGTCGTCGGGAAGAGCGTCGGGAAAAAGTACCGACCGTCAGCCTAGAGGTGTTGGGAAGTCACGGCTATGGGTTGGCCGGTCCAAATTTCCGGCGCAGGCACACACCTGTCACTTGCTGCGCAGATAGACGCATAGTTGTGCCCGACGAAGGGTGGTCGTCAGCCCCGTGCTCGTCGAGGTCGGCCGGCCCGCACTGGACGATCCGGTGGAACGGGTCGCTCGGTGCTCACGCGTCCGTGATCCCAACCTGCAATCGATCAGCCGGTCGGGTCGGTCACCCTGCCGAGGAACAGCGGGCATTTCGTGGTGGTGTCGTGGATGACGTAGAGAAAGGCCCGGTCGACGGTGAAGTCGATCGGCTTACCCGGCTGAGCGGGTGCCGCGCCGGGTTGCATGGCAACCACGGTGGCGGCCGCCGCTTCGGTGCCGTGCTCGTCGACCGAGATCCTGGCCTGGTGGATCACCTTTTTGATCTCCAGCGGTTCTGCTCCATCGGAGATGCCGGGCATCGGTACGTCGAAGGCCGGCGCCATTCCCAGGCCTTTGAGCGGATCGGTCAGGTCGACGGCGAAGTCGGCCTTGAAACCTGGCATCGAGAAGTCGACGGGGGCGTCCTCGCCGTTGCAGGCGGCGGACAGGGTGGGTCCGTCCAGCGCTCTCGTCACGCTGTCGAACGCGCCGGCGTCCGGCAGTAGAATCGTCATGGCGAGGCCGTCTCCCAGATACGGAAGACTCGCCGCCTGCCAGCCGGATCCCTTGGCGTAGTTGAGGTGTCGTCCACTTCCGCGCAGTTGCTCGACCGTGACGGTGCCGCCGGCGGCTGTGTGGAATGGCGTCTTTTCGGCCGCCTTGGTGAGTTCGGACGACCACTGTGCCTTCAAGTAGAGCGCGTTCACCAGCGCCAACCGCCAGTCCCTTGTCACGATGCCCGGTGCCAGCACCGCCGGGATCAGCTCGTGGGTCTTGCCCGACACCCAGCCGTTGATCTGCTGCCGAGCGGCCTCCGTAGTCGGTGGTGAACACCCCGTCGCCGTAGCCGGCGGAGACCGCCTTGAGGAAGGCCGGCTTCAGCGGTGTTCCATTCTGCACGAACAGCGCATTGGCCGGGCTGATGACGGCCGGCGACGTGCCCGACTGGCCCGACGAGGCCTCTTGGGACGCCGCGATGGCCTTCGAGATGGCGGCATCGACGGCGGTGACCTGACCGGCAACGGCCTTCCCATTACCGCCGAGAACCTTCGTCATGGCCGCGAGTGGTCCACCTTGAGCGCCCAGCTCGGCCATCCCGAGCGCCGCCAGCACCGAGTACGGGCTGACGACGGCGTTCTTCGTTCCCGGCGCCGAGGCCCTGAACAACTCAGCGGCGAACCTGCACAGGTTGTCGGTAGTCGTCGGCAGTGGCGCGGCCGCCATTCTTGGCTGCCCACCGTCCAGCTCCGGTGGCGGCGCCGAGTCGGTGCCGACAGCAGTCGGTGTGCCCGCTGTACTGCCGCAGCCGACCAGCAGACCCGCCCCCAGTGCGGCAGTCAGCGCCAGAAATGCTCGTCGGGGCAACAGCTTCGGGCTGGCCATTGGACTACACATGTGGAACCTCGTTCTGTTGGCCGTTCGGGCGCTCGCGCTGGGTGGTGTCGAGGCTTCGACGCAGCCGGCCACCCCACCGGTTGCATCTGCCGGATAGCGGGATGATGCAACCATGCCCATCTACGCCGTGCAGTACGTCTACGACCCGTACCGCAACGCCGACCGCGACACCCACCGGCCCGAGCACCGCGCCTATCTGCAGTCACTGGCCGACCAAGGCTCGATGTTGGTGCGCGGGCCCTACTCCGATGACGGTGCGCCAGGCGCGCTGTTGGTGCTGCGGGCCGAGTCCCCCGATGCCGTCGCCGCAGCGCTGGATCCGGACCCGTTCAACCGCGAGGGTCTGATCATCGACCGGATCGTCCGCGAGTGGAGCCCGATCGGCAACGACGTCTTCGGCTGACCGGCGTCAGCCGGCGGTCGGATCGGTGACGGTTCCGAGGAAAAGCGGTGCGCCCGTTCGGGTTTCGCTGATCCAGAACACGAACGGCCGATCGACGGTCAGTTGCACGATGGGACCAGCCTGTCCGCTGAACGCCCCCATGACCATGCCGGTGGCGGCGGCTGCCTCCGTGCCCTTTTCGTCGACCTTGACCACCGCTCGGTGCACGAATGCCGAGGCATTTAGGTAACCGGGGGGGCCTCCGATGCCGGACAAATCGGCTCTCTGGTCGACGAAGACGTCGGTGACGCCCAGCCTCTTGGCGATCGCCTTCGCGTCAGGAGCCGAGCTCACCGCGAATTTCGGCATCGTCAGCCGGAGGGCAGTACCGGACCGTGTCGCCGCCGCCATCATCGTGCCGTCCAGCCGCGCCATCATGTCGTCGAAATGCCCGCTGTCGGGGACCAGCAGCGTCATTTTCGCCTGGACACCGAGGTACGCAATGGATGCCGATGCCCACCCGTCGCCGACTACGCCGGTCACCGAACTGCTCATCATGGGGGTCTTGACCTGTCGCCCGGCAGCGGTGGTGAACATCGACGGTTCCGCCGGCAGCAACGGTTCGGCCCACGATGCCTTCAAGTACAGCGCATTGACCAGCACCACGAACGCGGAATCGTCGATGGAACCCTTCGGGAACAACTCGGAAATCAACCCGCGGGTGCGCTCGGCCACCCAGGCATTGATGGCCGACCGCATCTTCTCCGGGTCGGCTCGGAAATCCGCCGCGACAGCCTGCACACCGAACTCGGCGGCGAGCGCATCCAGGTATTCCTGATGCACGTCGAACCCGCTCTGAACCCAGGTCTGATTCGCCGCCTGCAGCACCATCGCAAGCGAATGATCACCTACCTGCTCCGAGCGAGCGATGGCCGCGGCGATACCGGCATCGACCGCACGGATCACCGCGCCCTGAGCATCGGTGCCCGCAGCCTGCAACACGGAGTCCAACTGCACACCAGTGGCGCCCTTCGCCCCTGCTCTGGCCATCGCCAACACTGTGTACAGCGAGTAGGGGCTGATGGCGGTGTTGGCTGACGGCTTGAGCGCGATTGCCTGCCGCAGGAAGTTCGCGCCGAACCCGGCCAGCGCAGAGCGGGCGACAGCATTGTCACCAGGCGTCCGGAGGCTTGCCGTGCTACGCAGCGACTGCGGTGCCGCGACCGGACCAACGCTGGCGGAGGACCGACTGGTAGACGGGTGGGTCGGACCAGTCGGCGCTGAAGGTCTTGTTGCCATACCCGACGGTAGCGAATCGCCCGGCCGGGTGCGTAAATCCCCCGCGCACCCGGCCAGGCCGGCCAACCCTCCGGAAGCTGCTGCCGCGGCGATGAGCACGAAACGTCGACGGTTGATCGCGCTCATCACCTCGTTCACAACGACCTGACGGATGCAAGCGGTCAGTGGGTTGCACGCACCGCCAACTTGTCTGGCAGCTAGGTCAGCACCAGCGCGGACCTCAGGTACCGCCAGCCTCAGCCGGCCCCGGCACCCGCGGCGCTGGCAACAGGGTCGCCGGCAGGCTGCTGCGGGCGGCGGATCCGCTGGCTGATCACCTGGCTGATGCCGTCACCGCGCATGGAGACGCCGTACAGCGCGTCGGCCGACTCCATGGTGAATTTCTGGTGGGTGACGACGATCAGCTGCGAGGAATCGCGTAGCTCGGCGAGCAGGCCGACCAGCCGGGCCAGGTTCACCTCGTCCAGCGCCGCTTCCACTTCGTCCAGCACGTAGAACGGGCTCGGCCGGGCCCGGAAGATGGCAACCAGCATGGCCACCGCCGTCAGCGCTCGCTCGCCACCGGACAGCAGCGACAACCGCTTGACCTTCTTGCCCGGCGGCCTGGCATGCACCTCGATGCCGGTGGCCAGCATGTCGTCCGGATCGGTCAGCACCAGTTCGCCCTCGCCACCGGGGAACAGGTTCGCGAAGACGGCCACGAACTCCCGCGCCACATCGTGGAACGCACTGGTGAACACCTCGAGGATCTTCTCGTCGACCTCTTTGACGACGGTGAGCAAATCCCGTCTAGTGTCCTTGAGGTCTTCCAGCTGAGTGGACAGGAACGCGTGCCGCTCTTCGAGGGCCGCAAACTCCTCCAGCGCCAACGGGTTCACCTTGCCGAGCAGCGCCAGGTCCTTCTCGGCACGTTTCGCACGACGCTCCTGCGACTCCCGGTCGTAGGGCATCGGCTGCGGCGCGGAAACCGGTTCGCCGCTGTCCCTTGCCGTCTCGTATTCGGTGACCTCAAGGGCCGTCGGTGGAACGGGAACGTCGGGCCCGAACTCGGCCACCAGGTCGTCGGCCGAGATGGCGAACTCGCCGCCGATCCGCTCCAGCAGCTGCTGGTGCCGCAACGTCTGCTGGGCCCGTAGCACCTCGTCACGGTGCACGGTGTCGGTAAGCCGGTCCCACTGCGCCTGCAACTCGGCGACGGCCGCCCTGGTGCTGGATACCTGCGCCTCGGCCCGTCCGCGATCCTGTTGCGCCTGCTCACGACCGGCGGCCGCCGCCTGCAGCGAGGTGTCCAGCTTGGCGGCGGCGCGGCGACCGAGTTCGACCACGCTGGTAGCCACTGCGGCGCCGACCGCGCGCCGCCGGACGGCTGCCTCGGCCCTGGTCCTGGCCTCACGTTCCTGACGTGCCGCCCTGCGCAACCCGTCTG
>JALYVF010000233.1 GCA_030853385.1 Actinomycetota bacterium
ACCAGTTTCGGATCGGACCACCCCACGAAGCCGGGCTGCCGGACTACCCCACGAAGCGGGACCCACAAGCGGACTGGCGGACAACCTCCTCCCGGCACAACTGCCGTCCAAGGACGCGGTGAAGCAAGCACCTGCGGCCAGCCTGGACGATCCAGGGAGTTGCCGGCCGCTTGGCTCTATCGCGATGCAGGCGGTCTGGGGATCGGCGGCCGCATTGCCGGGAACGGTAGTGCTCGACTCCTGGTGGTTTCGACCTCGTGAGCTGCGATTCGCCGCCGGCCTCGATCAGGTCGGGACGTGCGAAGTGCTTGAGATCTGGTGTGACCTCCCGCCGGACCTTGCCAGGACGCGGTATGCGCGCCGCGACCGTCCGGCAATGTTCGAGGATGCTTGGCATCTCGCGAACGACTGGGACGACTGGGCGTCCCAGGCCCAACCACTCGCACTCAGCGCGGTGCTCCGGGTCGATATCAGCTCACCGGTCGACTATCCGGAACTGGCAGCCGCGGTCCTCGCCCAATTCGCCGAAACACCTCCGGCAAACGACACACCCGACTAGCCAATGGCATCGTCCTAGGCGCACGCGCCCGTCTGGAGTTGCAAGATGGACTCGGGCAGCGAATTCGTGAATGAAACGTGCAGGAGGTTCGATGGCGGTCAAGCTCGCTTGCGTGGCATTCGACTGTGCCGACGCTTTGGTGGTCGGCCGGTTCTGGTCCGCAGCGGTCGGACGCCCGCTTGATCCTGGGTCGTCGAGCGGGTTCGCCAGTATCGGATTTCACGGACGCCGGAACGAGGCGGGGTGGGGTCCGGTCGAACGCGACGCCGACCCCAGCTGGTTGTTTGCTCGGGTACCGGAGTCGAAGACAGCCAAGAACCGCATGCACCTGGATGTCATCGCGACAGACCTCGAAGTCGAGATCGCGCGCCTTGTCGAACTTGGCGCCACTCGGGTCGCTGACCGAGACGAGTATGGCTCCACCTGGACGCTGATGGCTGACCCGGAAGGTAACGAATTCGACCTCGGGAAGGCCCTGTAAGCAGGTCCGCGGCCAACCCCGCGTTCCTAGCGGTGCGGCCGGTCAGCGTGAGTCGTCGTCGGCGATCATGCGTAGCAGGTTGCCATCGGGGTCGAGCAGGGTGGACATCTGCTGGCCCCACGGCTGAGTGGCGATCGGGCGCACGCTCGGCAGTCCATACCTCTTCTCCGGCACACCGGCAGCACGTACCGCCTCGTACAGGCTCTGCAGGTCGGCCACTCGCAGGCAGCAGCCGAAGTCGTGTCCACGCGGGTCGAGCGCGTCCTTTCGGAAGAACTCGAGCTGCAACTCAGCCCGGCGCACAACCAGCCAGCCGTCGTCGCGGTGCAGTTCGATGAAACCGAACCCGCCGTAGAAGGCCGCGGTGGCAGCCAGGTCGCGCGACGGCAGGTTCGGCACAGCACGGTCGGTCATACAGCTAAGACTAGAACGCGTCCCAGCCAGCTGGGTAAAGCGAAGGCGCTCTAGGTCTTGTTGGACGGTCCGGTTCGGGTCTAGCCTGTGCACTCGCCCGTCGAGGGGAATCGCAATGGCCGATGCCGTACTGCCAACCGTCACGACGTTGCCCACCGTCACGGCAGAGATCATCGAGCCGCAGGTGCTGCCGGACCGGTACGGCATGCGCCGGCTCGCGGAGGAGATCAGCGCGATCGATCCGACGGCAATGACCGTCAACTTCGCGGATATCTCGGCGGTACGTAACCGGATCGGCAAGTTCTGGCACCGATCACCGCCCTATCAGGTACTCGACGATGGCGCCGACGTGATCCAGGTGCCGATCCTGGTCGTCGCCGCCCCGGACGTGCCGTCGATCCTGGTGGGCGGCACCCTGTCCGCGCAGACCGCGAGCGGCGGGTCCTTCAGCTTTACCGTGGCGGGCAACGGGCCTACCGCCGACGTGAAACTCACGGTCGGATCGACGACCTCGATCGGCGCCGGTCCGGGTGAGAGCCTGCGCGTCGTCATCGATGTCCCGGTGCGCTGGGAGAAACGCGCGCCGCGGGACCAGACCGACCATGGCGTCTGGGTCGCCGTCTGGCCGGCAGCGACGGCCGGTCCGCAGGTGACCCGAGTGGAACACGCGGCCGTCGACAATCCGGTGACCGCACTGACCGAAATCATCGACGCCTCGATGATCACCAGCCAACCGGTGCAGCGCACACACAGCTTTGCCGCACAGGCATCGCTCGGTTTCTCACTCGGCTTCACCGCCGCCGGCATCGACGCATCGCTCGGCGTGACAGCGGACTTCTCCACCGCCTACGAGCTCACCGCCTCGATGCCGACCGGACACCAGTACGAGCTGAACTGGCTCGGCGGCCCGATGGGGGTCTGGGTTAAGGAGCGGGATCACCAGCCGAATGGCTCGTAGTCCTTGAGGAAAACTCCATACAGATCCTCACCACGTTCGCCCCGAACGATCGGGTCATAGACCCGCGCCGCCCCGTCCACCAGATCGAGCGGGGCGTGAAATCCCTCATCCGCCAGCCGCATCTTGGTCGGATGCGGCCGCTCGTCGGTGATCCACCCGGTGTCGACGCTGGTCATCAGGATGCCGTCGGTCAACAACTCCGCCGCCGAAGTCCGGGTCAACATGTTCAGCGCAGCCTTCGCCATGTTGGTGTGCGGATGCCCAGGACCCTTGTAACCACGGCTGAAAACACCCTCCATCGCCGATACGTTGACCACGTACTTGCGCCGCGCGGTCGAGGCGGCCATCGCCGGCCGTAGCCGGCTGACCAGGATGAACGGCGCGGTCATGTTGCACAGCTGCACTTCCAGTAATTCCAGCGGATCGACCTCGTCGACGCGCTGGGTCCAGCTGTTCACCGAATGCAGATCCGGTACCAGGCCGCCCGCATCGATCGCGGTGTTCTCGGCGATCCGAGCCGGGGTGGCGGACCCCGCGATCAGCGCCAGGGTGCTCAGCGAGTGCGCCGTGGGATGCGAGGACAGCGAACCGGCCAGCGCGGCCGGATGCGCGTCGCTGGTGTGGTCGAAGGTGATGATCTCCGGCAGCGGCCCGGCCGGCAGCGGAGCCGATTCAGCCGCCGCCAACGGGGCATACGAGCCAGGCGAACGCCGGACGGTCTGAGCGGCATTGTTGATCAGGATATCGAGCGGTCCCTGGGCGCTGACCGAATCGGCCAGCGCCACCACCTGTGCCGGATCGCGAAGGTCGATACCCACGATTCGCAACCGGTCCAGCCAGTCGGCACTGTCCGGCATGGTGGCGAATCGCCGGACGGCGTCGTTGGGAAAGCGGGTGGTAATGGTGGTATGCGCCCCGTCGCGCAGCAACCGCAACGCGATGTACATCCCGATCTTGGCTCGGCCACCGGTCAGCAACGCGCGCCGGCCGGTCAGATCGGTACGGGCGTCCCGGCGGGCCCGGTTCAGCGCGGCACAGGACGGGCAGAGCTGGTGGTAGAAAGCGTCGACCCGCCGGTACTTTTGCTTGCAAACGTAACAGGAACGTGCGGTGATCAGGGTTCCCGCCGAGGCACCGGGGGTGTTCGAGAGCAGCGGGATGCCCTGGGTCTCGTCATCGATCCGGTTCGGTGAGCCGGTGGCGGTGGCGGCGACCACCGCCTGGTCGGCGCTAGAGATCGCGGCCCGGATTTCGAGCCGCCGCTGCTTCTTGACCGACTTGAACATCTTGGCGGTAGCCCGGCGTACCTCGACGTAGTCGGGATGATCCTCGGCCACCTCGTGCAGTTGGCCAAGTACCTGCAGGCAGATCCGCAACTGCTCCGGATCGATGGGCGATCCGGCGCGACGGCCGTCATCGAGCGCCATGTCACCCACCGTTCCGGGCCACCGGATGCGGCCCGGATCAGTTTACTCAAGTCCGGCCGCGCTAGCGCAGCGCGTGCACCGAGGTTCGCAGGTCACCGCGGTTGACCTGCAGGATCTGCCCGTTTGCCAGCGCCTGCCAGGGTGCTGGTTGTGCCCAGCCGACGGAGGCGACGGTCACCTGCTGTGCGGCTATCCGGTAGCGCAGCTGGTAGGAATCGACGTCGCCGTCCTGGGCCAGGATCACTTTCTCGTCATAGCGCGCCGAGGCGTACAGCGCGTCGTGGGTCAGCAGCAGGCAGTTCAACGACAGCGCCTCGGTGGCGTCGGCAATCCGGTTGGCCGCGCGGTGCAGCGCCTCCACCGGACCGTGCTGGCGGAGTTCGGCCAGTACCAGTTGGAAATACCGTTCGCTGTCAGTGCCGCCCTCGCTGATCCGGCCACCGGCCTCGCCAACCAGCCGATCCAGCTCGCTCAGCGGCGACAGGTAGCCGTTGTGCGCGAAGGCCACGCTGCCGGCCAGGAACGGATGGGTGTTGGCCGCTGTGTTGGCCATGTCCACCGATGCCTTGCGCAGGTGTAACAGGGCCGCATCCGTCCGGGCCTGCTCGACGGCCTCGGCAAACCGACTGCTGCCGCGGGCCGCCTCGGGATACTTGGCGCTTACCAGGTCATCGGCAGCGTTCCAGTACGCGATTCCCCAACCATCGCAGTGAACCGAGGACAGTTCGGTGAACGCGGCCAGGTCGCCGCCGAGCTGCTCGGGTAGCGAATCGTGGCAGCTCGAGACAACGCCGAGTAGCCGGCACATGCGGGTGATCCCTTCGAAGAATGGCGCGGGCAGCGGTCAGTGAAGTAGAGCCGCCGATCGGGTGGCCGCCGGACCCGCCGGGTCAGCGACAACTGCTTTGCCCCGCGGGCGGCCGTTCAACCGTCGCTCGAGCACGCTGGCCAGTCGGCCGAGAGCGAAGTTCATCAGCACATAGATGACCGACACGATCAGGTAGGTCTGGACGAGCAGGTGGGTGTAGACGGTGAGGTTCTCGGCCTTACGCATCAGTTCCGGGTAGCTCACCACGTACCCCAGCGTGCTGTCCTTGAGCAGGCTGACCAGTTGGGTGACCAGGGCCGGCACCACGATCCGGATCGCCTGCGGTAGCACGACGATCCGCATCACCTGGCGGTAGCGCAGCCCGATCGCGGCGGCCGCCTCGAACTGCCCGCGATCCACGGCCGCGATGCCGGCCCGGAACACCTCGGCCAGTACGGCGACATTGACCAGCACGATCGGCACCACGAGCTTGAAGAAGATCGGCAGGTTGATCCCGTAGGTGGGCAGCGCCAGCAGGAAGGCATAGATCAGCAATAGCAACGGGATGGAGCGGAACAGTTCCACGTATACCGTGGCGATGGACCGGACGGCCCGGTTGGGCGAGATCCGCAGCAACGCCATCAGCGCGCCCAGCGGGAAAGAGATGACCGCGGCGGTGACGGTCGCCTTGAGAGTTCCCTCGACGCCCTGCAGCAGGAAGTGGATGTAGGGCCAGTGCGTGAACGGCTGCCAGCGATCGGCGGCTAGCTGACCATGGTTGTCGAACTGCCGCAACGCCAGCGCGAACAGGCCGGCGATGACCAGTACCGAGACGGCGGTGGTGATGGCGATCCGCCGTCGGGCTCGGGGCCCGGGTGGATCGAAGAGAACCCGGTTGACGGTCATCGGTAGACCCGCAACCGGCGCTCGAGGTAGCCGCCGAACGCGCCGCCGGCCAGCGACACCACGATGTAGAAGAACCCGCTGACCAGGAATGCCGCGGTAGCTTCGGCATATTGCAGGTTCAGGTACTGGGTCCGGTTGGTCAGATCGGCCACTCCGACCGCCGAGGCCAGCGATGAGCTGAGCACGACCCCGATGAAGACGTTCGTCAATGGCTGCACCATCGCCCGAAAGGCCTGTGGCAATATGATGAATCTCAGTGACCGGGAGAAGCTCAGGCCGATCGCGCGGGCTGCCTCCGCCTGACCGACCGAGACCGAGTTGATACCCGATCGCATCGCCTCGCAGACGAAGGCGGCGCCGGACAACGCCAGGCAGATCGCCGTGGAGGTGAAGTAGGAATAGGTCAGCCCGACGTCCGGCAGCCCGAACACGAACAGGATCAGCAGTGCCAGCAACGGGATATTGCGGAAGATCTCGACGTAGATCGAGCCGATCACCCGCAGCGGGGTGATCGGTCCGATCCGCCATACCGCGAGGACCGTCCCGAGCACCAATGCGCCGAGGAAACCGAGCACCGTCAACTGCAGGGTGATCGCGAATCCATGCAGCAGATCGGGAAGGTGCGACAGGACGGTCCGCATGGCAGGACCCCTCAGGAACCGTCGGCAGAGCCGATGGTCGGCGGGGTGGGCGCGTTGCCGCTGACCACCGTGCCGATAGTGGCCTTCCACAACTTGGCCCACGAGCCGTCGGCGTAGATCTTCTGCAGCCAGTCGTCGACGAACTTCTTGGCGGCGTCGTCACCGTGCGGCAGGCCGATTCCGTACGGTTCCTGGGTGAACGGGTCACCGACCACCTTGACCGCGGAGTTGGTGCTGGCGTCGCTGATCAGGATGCCCTGGTCCAGCACGTAGGCATCGGCCCGGCCCTGCTGCACCGCCGCCACGCACTGGGCGTCCTCCTGCAGTAGCGAGACCTTCGCCTGCGGTGCCAGCTTGGCCAGCGAGAGGGCGGCAGTCGAGTTGGACTCGGTAACCACGTTCTTGCCGTTCAGATCGCCGATCTTGCTGATCGTGGTGTTGTCCTTCTTCACCATGATCGCGTCGCCGGATTCGTAGTACGGCCCGGCGAAGTCGACCTTCTTGGCCCGGGCGGCGGTTATCGTATAGGTGGCGAACACCGCGTCGACCGTCTTGTTCTGCAGCAGCGTTTCGCGAGTATCCACCGTGGTGATCGTGAGTTTGGTCAGATCACTGGTCTTGCCGGTGATGTAGCGGGAGAGCACCTGGGACAGCCCCGCGTCGAAGCCGGTGAGCTTGCCGGTCGCCGGGTCCTTGAGCGAGAACAACGGGCCGGTATCGGTGCCCCCGACGTTGAGGTAGCCGCGCTGCTTGATTTTGTCCATCCAGGAACCGGACGTGATCAGCGAGGCATCGGCCACCGGGGCGCCGGCGATGATCGAGTCATAGCCACTGCCGCCGCTGGACGAGCCCGGCAGCTGCGCGGACTTCGAACTGCCACAGGCGACCAGCGAGCCGGCCAGCACGGTTGCGGCCGCGGTGGCGACGATTCGGCGCCTCCGGGTCGGGGTGAGCACAGCCATCTGCATGGGGTTCTCCTTGTTGGATCAGGGCTATCCGAGCTCAGTGAGTCAGGATCTTGGACAGGAAATCGGCCGCCCGGTCGGTGGACGGGTTGGTGAAGAAGCTCTCGGGAGTGCCGGTCTCGACGATCTGGCCGGCATCCATGAAGACCACCCGGTCGGCCGCCTGCCGGGCGAAGCCCATCTCATGGGTGACCACCACCATGGTCATGCCGTCGGCGGCGAGTTCGACCATGACGTCGAGAACCTCTTTGATCATCTCGGGATCGAGTGCTGAGGTCGGCTCGTCGAACAGCATCAGCTTGGGTTGCATGGCCAGTGCGCGGGCGATCGCGACTCGCTGTTGCTGGCCACCAGACAGCTCCGCCGGATGGCTGGACTCCTTGTTCGCCACGCCGACCCGCATCAGCAGTTCTCGTGCACGAGTTTCGGCCTGCTTCTTCGGCAAGCCGCGCACCCGGGTCGGTCCCAGGGTGATGTTGTCCAGCACGGTGAGGTGCCCGAACAGGTTGAACGACTGGAACACCATCCCGACGTCGGCTCGCAACCGGGCAAGTTCGCGACCCTCTTCGGGCAGCGGTACGCCGTCGATGGCGATCCGGCCCTCGGAGATTGTCTCGAGCCGGTTGATGCAGCGGCACAGGGTGGATTTACCCGAGCCGGACGCGCCAATCACCACGACCACCTCGCCGGCCGCGACGTCCAGGCTGACCTGGTCGAGCGCGACGAAGGCGCCGAATCGCTTGCTGACCCGCTCGATCCGCAGCAGCGGCTCGGCGCCGGTGCTCTCAGCAGTGCTGGCCGTCGTCGACATTTTCCGACCATAAGTGCTATCTGTTCACAACTCCAATGGAGGTCTTGTTGGCAAGACCAAAAATCCCTTTATAGTCAGTACATGCTGACTCCGGACCGGTTGCTGCTGTTGCAGACGGTGGCGCGGACCGCGTCGTATTCGGCCGCGGCTCGCGAGCTCGGTTTCACCCAGCCGGCCATCAGCTACCAGATGCGTTGCCTGGAAAGGGAAATCGGCACCGCACTGACCGTACGGGTCGGCGCTTCGATGCGGCTGACGCCGGCCGGGCAGGCCCTGTTGCCGCATGCCGAGGTGATCCTGTCGGCTGTCCGGGCAGCCGAGCGAGAGCTGGCCGGCATCGTGGGCAGCCATGCTGGCGTGCTGAAGCTGGGCGCGTTTCCGAGCAGCTGCGCGACCTTGGTGCCGGCCGCGATCGCGCAGCTACGGCGAGACCTGCCGGCCATCGATGCCCAGCTGCTGCAGGTCGAGCCGCCGCAGTGTCACGACATGGTGCGCCGTGGTGAGCTCGACCTGGGGGTGACCTACCGCTTCGGCCCGGTGCCGGTGCCGGTGCCGGCTGTCAGCGGCGAGTCCGAGCGCCGTCCGGCGGGCACGGTCGCCCAGCGCGTGCCGGGGCAACCGGTGGGCCAGCCGCATCGGCTGCCGCTGTTCGTCGACGCGGTCCGGCTGATGCTGCCGGTGGACCACCCCGCTGCCCGGCGCAAGCTGATCAGGCTGGCCGACCTGGCCGGCGACACCTGGATCCTGGCTGGCCGCCGGTTCGAGGATCTGCTGTACGCAGCAGCGGAAAAGGTCGGCTTCGAGCCCAAGATCATGCTGGTTGCCGATGACTACGTGGTGATGCAGTCACTGGTCGCGCACGGGTTGGGGCTCGCCCTGGTGCCAGAACTTGCGCTGTCGGCACATCGCGACGACCGGCTGGTGGCCCGCACCCTGGTCGGCTGGCCGGACCGGCACATCGAGGTCGAGCTCTGGCCGGATCAGCTGCGAGTTCCGGCGGTTGCCGCGACGCTGGCCGCGCTGCGGGCCGCGGTGCCCGGCACTCGACCGGGCCGCTGAGCTGGGTTGAAACAGCGGAGCTTCACGCTAGCCGGGTGACCTCTACGAGCACGCCCAGCGCCGAGGACTTCGGTCCGGAGTAGATGCCTTTTAGCGGCGCCACATCGTCGTAGTCGCGGCCGCGGGCGACCAGCACGTGTTGCTCACCCATCGGCTTGCCGTTGGTCGGGTCATAACCCACCCAGTCGCCGTCCCACCATTCGACCCAGGCGTGGCTCTCGCCGACCGTGGTATGACCGATGAGCGCGTCGGCGTTCGGATGCAGGTAGCCCGACACGTAGCGAGCCGGGATGCCCACCGAACGCAACATGGCCAATGAGATATGGGCAAAGTCCTGGCAGACTCCGTTGCGTTCCTGCCACGCCTGCATCGCGCTGGTGCCGACGTCAGTCGAACCGGGCACGTACTCGAGATGCTCACCGATCATCCGCAGGCAGCTGATCGCGACCTCGGTGGGGCTGCCGGCGTCCAGTCGCTCGGCGGCCAGCGCGGCCAGCGTCCCGTCCGGGTCGGTACGTGCGGTGCTGGCCAGCCACTCCGCGTACTGGTCACGAACCGGTTCGCTGTGCAGGTCGGCCCACTCCAGGCCGCCGGGGGTCCACGGTCGCAGTCCGGTTTCCACCACGCTGGTCGCGACCACCTCCAACTCCGAATGCGGGGTGTGGATGTCGAACGCGGTGACCTCGGTACCCCAGTAGTCGCGATAGCGGTGGGTGCCGGCCAGCGGCGAGATCTCGACCCGGGAGTCCAGCGTGGTCTGGTTGGAGTCGGTGAGCGGGGTCATCCGGGCCTCGTTGTAGGAGGCCCCGACCGCGCCGTCGTAGGAGTAGCCGGTCCGGTGCCGGACTCGTACCCGCCAGGTCATCGGAGTTCAGCCATGTTTACAAAGGAGTTCATCAGGCGCCCTTTCCGACCCAGGAGGCCACCGCATGTGGGAAGTATCGGGTGCCCATGGACCGGGTGGCCTCGGCGCACGCGGTCTGGATCGATTCGAGCTGCGCGGTCAGGTCGCTGAGCATCTCGTCCACCCCTCGGTATTCCAGGCCAGTGCGAGCCCGGCCGAGCAACCGGTGAGCCTGATCGGTCGAGCCCAGCCGGCTGCCGCCGTTGTCCAGCATTCCCAGGCAATCTTCGGCCATGGACAGCGCGGCGAACATCGAACGGGGGAACAGCCTGTCCAGTAAGAGGAATTCTGCGGCGGTACGCTCGGACACCCGGCCCCGGCAGGTACGCAGGTAGGCCTCGTAGGCCCCGCACGAACGCAGCAGGGTCGGCCAGCTCGGACCGGCCGAGCGCGATACCGCACGGGTGGTGATCAGCCGAGCGGTCATGTCGACCCGTTCGATGCTGCGGCCCAGCACCAGGAACAGCCAGCCCTCGTCCCGGCTCATGGTGGAGTCGGCAATCCCGGCGACCAGCGCGCTGCGTTCGCGTACCCACTGGAAGTACAGGTGTGGGCCGGTGTGTCGTGCCCGCCGGCACTGCTCGTCGTTCCGCAGGAACGTCAGGTTCAGTGCTTCCCAGAGTTCGGAGGACACCGCGTCCCGCGCACTGCGAGCGTTTGCCCTTGCCGCGGCAAGGGATCCGCTGATCGAGCTGGCGGCCTGCGGGTCGTAGGCAAGTTGCTGCAGTACCTCACTGACTCCGGGACCGCCCTCGGGAACCGGCCGGCCCATCACCTCGAACATCGAGCGGCAGGCCTCGGACTCCACCGTCGCGCCCTCGAGGATCTGGTGCAGGTAGATGTCCAGGATCCGGGCGGTGTCGTCTGCCCGCTCGACGTAGCGGCCGATCCAGAACAGCGATTCGGCAATGCGGCTCAGCATATTCGCCTCCTCATCACTGCTGTTCCTGCTGGGACTGCCCGAACGCCGGCCCCGGATCGGGGCTCATCATGTGCGGCTGCCTTGGCGGTGCCGCCGACTCGTCGGTCCGGTCGTGCTCGGATTCCTCATACCCGGCAGGGGAAGCACTGGCCACCCGGCGAGGAGTGTCGAGCACCAGAGTGTCCTTGGAGCCGCCACCCTGGCTGGAGTTGACCACCAGCGAGCCTTCCGGCAGCGCCACCCTGGTCAGGCCGCCAGGCAGCACCCACACCTCGTCCCCGTCGTTGACCGCGAACGGGCGCAGATCGACGTGCCGAGGCGCGATGGTGTCACCGATCACGGTCGGCACCGTGGACAGGTGAATGACCTGCTGGGCTATCCAGCCGCGCGGATCCTCGATTACCTTTGTTCGCAAGGTAGAAATCTCGGCGGCGGTAGCTTGCGGCCCGATCACGATGCCCTTGCCGCCGGAGCCGTCCACCGGCTTGAGGACCAGCTCGTCCAGCCGGTCGATGACCTCGGCCAGCTGAGCGGGATCGTCCAGCCGGTAGGTGTCGACGTTGGCGATCAGCGGTTCCTCGTTGAGGAAGTACCGCACCAGGTCGGGCACGTAGGTGTAGAGCAGCTTGTCATCTGCCACCCCGTTGCCGACCGCGTTGGCGATCGTGACGTTGCCGGCCCGGGCAGCGGTCAGCACGCCCGGACAGCCGAGCGCGGAGTCGGGCCGAAAGTGCACCGGGTCGAGGAACGCATCGTCGATCCGCCGGTAGATCACGTCGACCCGGCGCAGCCCGGACGTGGTGCGCATGCTGACCACGTTGTTGGCGCAGACCAGGTCGCGGCCCTCGACCAGCTCGACCCCCATGGTGCGGGCCAGCAGCGCGTGCTCGAAGTAGGCGGCGTTGAACGCGCCCGGCGTCAGCAACACCACGGTCGGGTCGCCGACGCCGGGCGGTGCGGCCTTGCGCAGTGCCTGCAGCAGCCGGTTCGGGTAGTCCGAGACCGTCCGGGCACGTACCCCGGAGAACAGTTCCGGCAGCGCCTGCAAGGTGGCGCGGCGGTTCTCGAGCACGTAACTTACCCCGGACGGCACCCGGACGTTGTCCTCGAGAACCCGGAACTTGCCCTGCTCGTCGCGGATCAGGTCGATGCCGGCGACGTGCACCCGCACCCCGTTGGCCGGCTCGATGCCCGCGGCGTGCCGTTCGAAGTACTTCGAGGTGATCAGCACCCGCTGCGGCACCACGCCGTCGGTGACCGAGCGGCGCGGACCGTACACATCGGCCAGGAAGGCCTCCAGCGCCCGGACCCGCTGGGCCACCCCGCGAGATACCAGCTCCCATTCGGCGGCCTCGATGACGCGGGGGATCACGTCCAGGGGAAAGGGGCTCTCCACGCCGCCGACGTCGAAGGTGACGCCCCGGTCCAGGAACGCCCGCGCCAGGCCCTCGGCCCGCGACTTGAGATCGTCGGCGCTCAGCGACTGGACGGCGGCCACCACCGCGTCATAGGCCGGCCGGACCTCGCCCGGAGCGGCGAACATCTCGTCCCAGGCCCTGCCGGCGGGGTAATCGGAGAACAGGTCCGCCATGGCTGCACGATATTGATGCGGTGTTTCGCCGCGGTTAACCCTGGCGTCCTGGCCGTTCATGGTCTCCCTCCCCGAACTGCCGCCGGTGCGTCGGCGGCCTCAGCCTAGGGGCCGCTGGCCCCGTAGTCTGGCGGTTGTGGAACTGACACACGTGGATGCCACCGGCGCGGCCCGGATGGTGGACGTTTCGGGCAAGGACATCACCGTCCGGGAGGCCAGTGCGTCCGGGCACTTCCAGACGACCGCGGAGGTGATCGCGCTGCTGCGCGCGGACGGCCTGCCCAAGGGCGACGCGCTGGCGGTCGCCCGGATCGCCGGCATCGCCGCCGCCAAGCGCACGCCGGAGCTGATCCCGCTGTGTCATCCGGTGGCCATCCACGGTGTGCGGGTCGACCTTGAACTGGGCATCGACAGCGTGTCGATCATGGCCACCGTGCGGACCGCCGACCGCACCGGCGTCGAGATGGAGGCGCTGACCTGCGTCGCGACTGCCGGTTTAGCCTTGTATGACATGGTGAAAGCGGTGGATCGGGCGGCGGTGCTGGGCGAGATCCGGCTGGAGCACAAGGCCGGCGGCCGGCGCGGCGAGTGGAGCCGGCCATGATCGGCGCTGGCGTGATCACCTGCTCGAACCGGTCGGCGGCAGGTCAACGAGCCGACGATTCGGGGACGTTGCTGGCCGCTGCGGTGGTCGACTGGGGTTTCGAGGTGCTGGCCCGCGAGATCGTGCCGGACGAGGTGACGGCGATCCAGGATGCCGTCCGGCGGGCGCTGAGTAGCGGTGCGCGGCTGGTGCTGACCACCGGCGGTACCGGCGTGACTCCGACCGATGTCACGCCGGAGGCGGTTCTGCCTTTGTTGGAAAGGCAGCTTCCGGGTATTGCGGAACGGATCCGGGCGGTGAATGTGGATCGGGTGCCGACCGCGGTGCTGTCCCGCGGGGTGGCCGGCATGATCGGAGACGCTCTGGTGGTGACCTTGCCCGGCTCGCCCGGCGGGGTACGTGACGGGCTGGCGGTGTTGGAACCGCTGGTCGGGCACGTGCTGGATCAGGCCGCTGGCGGCGACCACCGCCCGGGAGGTGGGGTGTGAAGGTCCGGATCGCCGAGGTCACCGATCAGCCGCTGGATGTCGATGTCCATTCCAGGGCGGTACGCGATGGCGCCGCCGGGGCCGATGTCACCTTCTGCGGTGTGGTGCGCGATCACGACCATGGCCGGACGGTGGTCGAACTCGAATACAGCGGGTATCCGACGGCCGGTCAGGTGCTGCGCGAGGTCGCCGAAGAGATCGCGGCGGACCCGGCCGTGATCGCTATCGCGGTGAGCCACCGGATCGGCTCGCTGGCCATCGGTGACGTGGCCCTGGTCGCCTCGGTGACGGCCGCCCATCGGGGGCAGGCTTTCCAGACCTGCCAACGGCTGGTGGACGAGGTCAAGGCCCGGCTGCCGATCTGGAAACGGCAGGTGTTCGCGGACGGTTCCGATGAATGGGTGAACTGCCCCTGATCGGCTGCGCTGGCCGCTTAGCCGCGCCCACGACGGCAATCTCGGCGGCGCCCGTCAGCCGCCGGCGAACGGCGGCAGGATGTCAACGATTGTGCCTTCGCGCATTGGCTGATCTCCGCTGCTGGCGGTCGCGTCGACGAGCACCGCGCTGGCAGCCAAGATCGGAACCAGCGCCGGCCGCCGGTTGAGCTGATCGAGCAGATCGCCGAGGTCGACCGCGGTGAGCTGCTCGGACTCCAGGCCAGCCGCCCGGCGGGCGCCGGCCCAATACCGGACGGTGACCAGGGGAGGGCTCAAGACCCGTCGGCCGCCTTGTCGGCAGCGGTGTGGGCCGCGTCGACGGCGCTGTCGGCGGCGGTGTGTGCAGCGTCGGTGGACTTGTCGGCGACCTCGGCGGCGGTGTCGGCTGCACTGTCGGCGGCGGTGTGCGCGGCGTCGGTGGACTTGTCGGCTACTTCAGCTGCGGTGTCGGCTGCGCTGTCGGCGGCGGTGTGCGCGGCGTCGGTGGACTTGTCGGCCACCTTGCTGGCGGTGTCGTGGACCACCTCCTGCACCTTGTCCAGTTGATCACTGAACCTGCCACCAGTGGCCTTGTCGATGCCGCCGGTGGCTTTATCGACCCCTTGCGAGACCGCCGGAGCGGCCTTGCTGGCCAGATCGCTCGCCTTCTCCTTGGCCTGCTCGGCCAGCGGGCCAGCCTTCTCCTTCGCCTCGGCGGCAAGCTCGACGGCCCGCTCCTTGGCCTGCTCGGCCAGCGGCACCGCCTTCTCCTTGGCCTGCTCCGCAAATTTTTTGAGTTTGTCGAACATCTCTATGGCTCCTCATTTGGTTTCATCGCAGAACGGGCACACTGGTGGAGTGGCCACCCCCGGAGACACCGAGAACCCTCGAGAACCCTCCGACGATGATCGCGTCGAGCCTCCATCATCGTCTGCGAACGCGGAGTCCCGCCACTCGCAGGATGAAGTGCTGCCGCGACGCTCCTCCGACGAGCGGGACGTCGGCTGGGGTGACAGCTCACCCGAATACGACGACGACTGGTATCTGGCCGAACGACCACCGCATCACGGCTGAGCGCAATAGGCAGGGTGTCCAGGTGTCCAGGTGTCCAGGTGTCCAGGTGTCAGGTGCACCTGCGGGCTAGGGCCGGTCGGAGCTCGGGTTTGCCTGACCGTCTGGTCACGTCGTCCGGCCAGGCAATCCGAGGGCACCACCGTTGGTCTTAGATAGTTGGATTCTGGGGAGTCGGGCCGGCCGTGCCGTCGATCGGACGTGCGCCGAGCGCGTCGCGGATCTCGCGCAGCAGCAGGGTTGCCTCCGGAACAGCTTCGGGCTCCGGCTCGAGGCCCTGCGCCCGACGTTGCTGGAGCTTGTTCATCGGTACCACGAAGATGAAGTAGACGACCATGGCTGTCAGCACGAACACGATGATCGCGTTGATGATCACCGAGAAGTCGATGAACGTCTTGGCCTTGAGATTGCCGCCGCGAAGGTGGAACCCCAAGCCGTTGACCGACGCGCCGGGTAGCGCATTCAGGATCGGGGTGACGATCGCGGTCACGAAGGCATCTACAACTTTCGCGAACGCCGTACCGATCACGACCGCTATCGCCAGATCGACGATATTGCCGCGCATGATGAAGTCCTTGAATCCCTTGATCATGTCTGGTTGACCTTTCAGTCTCGGCCTTGCGGCCTGCTCGCCCGCCCCACGTGGTCATGGAGGCGGGGTAAGCGTAGCGAGGAAGGGTGACGAAAGGTGTGCCGCCAATCGACTCGCGGTGTTGCGATCGGTGGCGATAATCAGGCCGAGCAAATCCTGGTGGTCGGTGACGGGGTTTGATCCGCTAGTTATTGGCAAAACTGCGAGCACCTGAACATTTGTCGCGATTGCCGGAATGGATGCAGTGGTTGATCTGCCGCCTATCAATGTCGTGTCATCCGAGCCGGTATACAAATCGACTACGGCTCCGGTGCGCAGGATGGCCGCCTGGTTCGGGTTGGCCAGGCTCACGGTGGTGGTGACCCGGCCGCTGGCCAGGGCTGCGGCGATCGCGGGTTCGAGCAGCACGCCGGAGCTGATCAGTTCGCCACCCACGAGTGCGCTCGCCGCGCGGCGCCCGATTGCGGAATCCAGTTGTCGCAACGCGGAAATCGGCACGTCCGCGACGGGCCACTTCGACATTCGCAGATCGGCTGTACCGAGCAACTCGCCAGCTCCCACGGTCCGGCCGGCAACCACGACAGAGGTGATCGCACCCAGTCCTGGCCGGGCACCCACACCCAGGGCCGACAGGCCCGCGCAGAGCAGGCAGATGATCGCCGTCAACCGCCGGGGCCAGCCGGTGAGAAGGGTGAGGAGGTCGTGCAGCCGGGTTCGATTCGAGGTCATGTCACCAGCTTTAGCCGCTGACAGCCCTCATAACGTGGCGAAGCTGAATCTGTGGATAACGGGAGCGTTATCCACAGATCTAGAACGCTTAGCTGGCGACCGGGGTGCTGGCCTTACTGTCGGAAGAACTCGACTTGGCCGGGCCGGCCGCGCTACTGGTCGAGTCCGACTTCGCCGCCGGCTTGTCTGCCGCCGGCTTGTCGGCCGAACTATCCGACTTGGAGGATTCCGATGTTTCAGACTTCGCTGCCGTGCCGTTGGACTTCGCGTCCCGGCTGTCGTTGCGGTAGAAGCCGGAGCCCTTGAACACCACGCCCACCGAGCCGTACACCTTGCGAACTCGCGCCGCGCAGTCTGGGCAGCTGCTGATTGCCTGGTCGGTGAAGGCCTGAACCCGCTCGAAGCGCAGGCCGCACTCGTCGCTGGTGCAGGCGTATTGGTACGTGGGCATTCTGGTCAGACCTCATCTCGCGCGGTGATCGGGGCCCATCATTAGCACTCGGCCCGTACGACTGCTAACAATGGTGCGTCATCGACTGTTCCGAGGTCCAACCGGGGTGAGTTCGACCCAACCTGCGGGCGTCACCACCGCCGATACCGGTCGATCCCAGACGTCGTTCGGGACGGCATCGAGCAGCTCGTCGCGATAGAGCAGTGCCGCGATCGGGGTGCTTGTCGGCACTCTGGACAGCGCCCGGTCATACGAACCGCCGCCGCGCCCGAGTCGGTGCCCGTGTCGGTCCACCGCGAAGGCCGGCACCAGCACCAGCGCCGCGCCGGCGATGGCGGCCAGCCCGAGCCGGTCCGCGGGATCCGCCGACCGATCCGGCTCTGATGCTGCTGGCGACTTCCAGAGCAACCAGTCGAGATCCCGGTCGGGCCGGGTGAGCGGGACGATGACCTGATAGCCGGCTTCGGTCAGGTTGGCCAGCAACTCCGCGGACCCGGGTTCGGTGGCCAACGGCTGATAGGCGGCGATCCGACTGCCCGGCGGGATCCGGGTGGCCGCACAATGCGACAGCACCAGCGTCCGGATGGCGTCGCGTGCCTGGTCCCGCTCGGCGGTCGTCAACGCCGCGCGAGCGCTCTTGATCCTCGCGCGGACGGCGGCCTTGTCAGTCACTTGACTAGTCTCGCGTTATGACACGCCCGCAGCCTGCCGACACTCCCGCATCGAGCGCACGCTCGACGCCGGACCGGCCTACGACCGGCAAACGCGCCCGCAAGGCGGTGATCCCGGCGGCCGGACTGGGTACCCGATTCGTCCCGGCGACCAAGGCGATACCCAAGGAGTTGCTGCCGGTAGTGGACGTCCCGGCGCTGGAATACATCGTGGCCGAAGCGGCCCGGGAAGGACTGGCCGACGTCCTCGTTGTCACCGGACGGGGCAAGTCTGCCATCGAAGATCACTTCGACGCCGCCCCGGACCTGGAAGCCGCATTGCAGGACAAGGGCGATCTGCAACGGCTGGCCAGGGTCCGGCACTCCAACGAACTGGCTCGGATGCACTACGTCCGCCAGCAGGCACCGCGCGGTCTCGGCGACGCGGTGTCCTACGCCGAGGCCTTCGTCGGCAACGAATCGTTCGCGGTCCTGTTAGGCGACGACATCATCGACGAGCGGGATGTGCTGCTGGCTCGGATGCTCGAGATGCAGGCTGACACCGGCGGCATCGTGGTCGGGTTGATCGAGGTATCGGGCGCGGCGATCTCGCTGTACGGCAGCATCAAGCCGGCCGGCGAGGTGGTCGACGGCGTGATCGCTATCGAGACCCTGATCGAGAAGCCGAAGCCCGAGGAGGCGTTGTCCAACCTGGCGGTGATCGGCCGCTACGTGTTGCCGCCCGGGATCTTCGACGCGCTGCGGCGAACCGAACTCGGCAAGCGTGGCGAGCTCGAACTGACCGACGCGATGCGCACCCTGGGGCAAGATGGGGTGCCGATACACGGTGTCGTCTTCTCGGGACGCCGCTATGACACCGGTGACCGGCAGGATTACCTGCGCGCGGTCGTCCGGCTGGCGTGTGAGCATCCCGAGTTGGGCAAGGATTTCAGCGACTGGTTGACCGGGTTCGTCGCGGACCTGCCGGCTGGTCACAATTAGCGGCCAGCCGTTTCGAGGAGGGGCACAGAAGTAGTGACCGACAACAGCGACTCGCCGACCGAGGTCGTTCCCGAGGTGAGCGGGCAGCCCGCGCCACCGCGCCGGCTGCGTACGGTCGCCGAGCAGCTGAGCCGGGTGCTGGACACGATCGGCTCGGTCGCTCCGATCGAGCTGGCGCTGTTGGACGCGCAGGGGCTGCTGCTGGCCGAGCAGGTCATCGCCGACGCCCCGCTGCCCGGATTCGACAGCGCGGCGATGGATGGCTACGCCGTCCGGGCGGTGGATCTGCGGCAGGCAACGCTGGACAAGCCGGTGGTGTTGCCGGTCGTCGGCGACGTGCTGGCGGGTAGCCGATCGGTATCCGGAATGGGACCGGGTCTGTGCATGCGGATCATGACCGGAGCCCCGATTCCGCCCGGTGCGGACGCGGTGATCGCCCTGGAGGAGACCGACGGCGGAGTGGCGCGGGTAGCCATCCGGCGAGCCCCGCGCACCGGCGACTGCGTCCGGCGTGCTGGCGAGGACCTGGCCGCGGGAGCACTCGCGCTCGGCCCGGGAGCCACCCTCGGCCCGCAGCAGCTGGCGTTGCTGGCCGCGGTCGGGCATGACCGGGTGGTCGTGCAACCACGGCCGCGAGTGGTGGTCATCTCTACCGGCTCGGAGCTGGTCGATGTCGGCAAGCAGGCTGGCTTCGGCGAGGTATCGGACTCCAATTCCTACATGCTCGCCGCCGCCGCGCGGGACGCCGGTGCCGATGCCTACCGGGTTGGGATCGTGCCGGATGACCATGCCCAGCTGCTGGACACGCTGGATTCGCAGCTGCTGCGCTCGGACGTGATCATCACCACCGGCGGTGTCAGCATGGGGGCCTTCGACATCGTCAAGGAAGCGCTCGGCCAGCTGGGCTCGGTGGAGTTCCTCAACGTCGCGATGCAGCCTGGCTCGCCGCAGGGCTTCGGCACCCTCGGCCGGGAGAAGACCCCGATCTTCTGCCTGCCCGGCAATCCGGTCTCGGCGCTGGTGTCCTTCGAGGTGTTCGTCCGGCCGGCTATCCGCAAGTTGCTGGGCAAGCGCAACGTGCACCGGCAGAACATCCAGGCAATCGCCCTCGAGCGGATGGAAAGCCCGGACGGTCGGCGGGAGTTCCGGCGCGGTCTGTTGCACCGCGAGCCGGACGGTAGGTACTCGGTGTCGCTGGTGGGTGGGAAGGGCTCGCATCTGGTTGCCGCGCTGGCCGCCTCCAACTGCCTGGTGATCATCGAGGAAGAGGTCACTGAGGTGGTGCCGGGTTCGCGGGTGACCGTCCAGCCCTTGATGCTTGCCCAGCGCTGAAATGAACGATCTCCATCCCGGTTGGCCAGCCGTGCTGAGCGCTGGGCCGGTGACCGTGCGCCCGCCCAACCGGGCTGATGCCCGTCCGTGGAGCCGGGTCCGGCTGGCGAATGCGAGCTGGCTGTCCCAGTGGGAGCCGAGTTCGAGCCAGAACTGGTCGGTGCGCAATACCCCGCAGGAATTCAGGCGGACGCTGGGTCGGATGCGGGCGGCGGCGCGAATCGGCTCGATGCTGCCGTTCATCGTCGTCTATGGCGACCAGCTGGTGGGTCAGATGAGCGCCTCCAATGTGATCCGGGGCGCTCTGCGCTCCTGCAGCATCGGATACTGGGTCGATTCGCGGGTGGCCGGGCGTGGGATCGCACCGACCGCGCTGGCGCTGGTGATCGACCACTGCCTGACCGGCGTGCGGTTGCACCGGGTCGAGGTGAACATCCGCCCCGAGAACCACGCCAGCATCCGGGTGGTCGAAAAGCTCGGGCTGCGTCGCGAGGGCTATCACGAGCGATTCCTCGATATCGACGGCGCGTGGCGCGATCATCTGACGTTCGCGATCACCTCCGAAGAGGTGCTGGACGCGCCGGTGCTGTCCCGGCTGGCCACGCTGCCGGTACCGCCCGGCTGAACCTCAAGCCGTAGTTGATGTTGATACCCGGCGCGCCTGCACCAATCCGTTCTGCCCGGCCTTTACCTTGACGTGAAAGCTGTGACAGGTGTGACGGGAGATGCTGATGATTTCGCCGATGATGACGGTGATGGTGCTGACCGTCCTCTGGTTGATCGTCGTCATACCCATGCTGGTCAAGCGCAAGGACGATCGAGCGGGTCAGCGGTCCGCCGCGCGGTTCGGGTCTGCGATGCGCGCCCTGTCGACCCGGCGATCGCTGGGTTCGCTGGCTCGCCCCGCGCCCCAGGAAGACCTCGGCGGGCACGCGCCCCCGGTGGCAACCCACGCCCAAGTGTTCGTACCCGGTGGTGCTTCGAGTGCTGCCGCGCGCCGTCCGGTGCCCGCCGCCATGGAGGCCGTCATGTATCCAGATCGGGTCGCGAAAGCCGACCTGTCCGAAGCTCGCCGCCAGATGATGACGCGACGGCGGCGCTCGCTCACCCTGCTGATCGCCGGGACGTTGCTCGGGATGCTCTGGGGGTTTGCCTCCGGCGGGATGCTGGCGTGGACGATCGGGATCCTGTTCCTGGCATCCTTGAGCGGCTACCTGCTGTTCCTGCGCAACCAGGCCCTGCGCGACCGCGAGCGGCGGGAATCGCGGCTGCAGCGGTCCGGTCTGCGGCAGGGGCACGGTTACGACGCGACCGAGCGCTCGACCTATCAGGCCGAGACCGACACCGTGGTGCGGATCGACGACGAGGATCTGGAACTGCGCGGCATGGCCGACACCATCGACTTGACCGGTCTCTACGTCGAAGAAGAGTTCGACGAGCGGCCGATGCGCCGGGCAGTGTGACGGCGCCGGTTGGCTGAGCGCCGGGCAGTGTGACGGCGCCGGTCGGCTGGCTGGTAATCTTTCGCACTGTTTGGGGCTGTGGCGCAGTCCGGTAGCGCACCTCGTTCGCATCGAGGGGGCCAGGGGTTCGAATCCCCTCAGCTCCACAACGTCAAAAGACCCGCCCCGTTCTTTGGGGCGGGTCTTCTGACGTCATAGGCTCAGTGATTCGAGGAGGAGGCTGAGGGACGAGGCCGACGGAGCCCCCCAGCTCCAGCAATGTTCGACTATGTGCGGTGAGGTCGTCGTCGGTGTCCGGCTCACTCCTCGACGTTCGTCGGGTCATCGATAGCCTCGAGGTTTGAGGCAAGAGCGTCGTTCGAAGAGAACCACCTTGCCGCCCGGAGTCTTCATTTTGCGGATCCGGTCGCGGGGCGTCGAAAGGAGACGAGCGCTGCGACGGACAAGCTGATCGACGCGCGTGTGGACCTGCGCTTTAGTCAGCGTGCCTGCGGTGTTCCAGTGACCGGTGAGGTCCCATGCTTTTGTTTCCCTAGGATCATTCATCCGTGACCAAGAGTTCATCCGTAGCTTCTTCGATGGCAGCATGTGGGTGAGCAGGCCATCGCGGTCAGTGAACCGGTACACTAGCTCATACCCCACGCCCGGGTGGTTGCGTGGTTCCGCGGGATCTACAAGCTGGTCGAAGATCGAGGTCATTCGAAGAGAGTGCCAGTAGGCCGGTACTATGCCATCGCCAGCTAGCCGGTTGCTGACGGCGCGGTGTCCTCGCAGGTACTCCACGCCTCCACTGCGGCCCCGTGCCCATGAAGAGTCCGAGTGTTGCTGTCGGTCTGAAGGCCACATGGAGTGTTTGACCGGTAGTTTCTGGATCAACATCACCAGTCGATTCGCCCGCACCGACCAGGCGCGAGGGGGCAAACGTGGCTCTTCCCGCACTGACCTCGGACGGAGTCCTGCCGCTCGGCCGTTGGCATGCGACTCTCGGTGACGTTGAAGATGCGTTCGTCACCGGTCAGGGAGCTCGCCGTGAGGAGATCTGGGCGCACTTGGCCGTGGCGAACCAGACCATTTCTCGTCTGGTTCACGTAGGTTCGGTATGGTTCAGCGGCAGCTTCTTCACCAACAAGACGGAGCCTGACGATATCGACTGCGTCTACTTCGTTGATGCGCGCACGAGGCCCAGCACGCCGGTCGAAGCTGCTGCGTTCGATCTGTTTGTGGGCGGAGAGAAGCTCAAACGGTTCGGGCTCCGGGTCGACAGTTACGTCGTAGCCTGGATCTATCGTCCAGGAGTGGACCTGAACATCGACGCGCAGGTCCCCTTGATGTGGCGGGGATACTGGGATGATCTTTGGCAACGCCAGCGACACGGCGCGAAGGGTTCGATCCACCCAGACGACGGGCTGCCAACGCGAGGCTTCGTGGAGGTGACGATCGATGGATTCCACGCCACTGCCCCGTAATTCCGACGAGCTCCTTGCAGCTGTTGCGGCCTCCGGATCGACGCCCGACGTCGACTGGACGGTAGGTATCGAGGACGCGACACGTATCAGTGTTGAGAACTTCATAGGTGATCAGCTCATCGTCCGCACCCAGGCATCGCATGGCTTGATACGCCTCACAGGTGACGGCGTCGTTGGTCATGCGGCCTCGGCGTCAGATGTTGCATCAGTCATCACCGGGTTCCAGCGTCTCGTGACTGCCGTAGGCGCGTCGCTTGAAGCGGGTAACACGTCCTTACGCGGGCAGATTGCGTCGACCATCCAACATCGAACGAGACTTCGACTAGTGGCGTCACCCGCTCCGGGTTCGCTTGTGCTAAATCTGAGTCCGGAAGCGCCACCAGAAGCCGAAGTTAGCCCGGGTGGCCAAGGCTCAATGTTTGGAGAAGCGACGCCGCTGGCAGACCAGGTCGTGACCGAGCTCGTCGGTCTCCTAGGCGATGCAACGGACCTCGGCCCCGATCCCGACACATCACCGTTCCTGACGAGGGTTGAAGCGCTCGGACCGCGGAGCGCTGCCGCATTGCGGACTTTCGCGATGGCTCTCTCAACCGGAAACTTTGACACCGAGGTTGGCTGGGCCATCCCACAGCGCGCGACGGTCAAGGTGTCTGTGGATCACCTAGTGGCTGCCGAAGTCGCGCGGCTTGTGGAGGCCCGAAATCTGGATGCCGAGAACGTCACCATAGAAGGTGAGATGCGCACGGTGAGTGATCTAACAGGCTGGGTCGTAGACAGCGTGGACGGTGAGCGTTACCAGGTAGATGGAAGCGCGATCGAGCCCGACGTCGTCAACACGCTGCACCCGCACGCCAGAGTGCGAATAGCAGCCGACATGGTGCCCACCAGGCACGTCGGTGGATCATTCCGATACTCGTACTTGGCTAAATCTGTCGAAGTAGTTAGCTGAGCGGAGCGCAGGTGCGGAATAACCGATAGCCAGTGATCGCCTAGAGCCGGTAATATTGATCGCCTACTACCTAGGCCTGGATGCACCGTCGTAGCTGGGGTCGGAGCTGCCGTAGAGCGAGAACGCCTTTGCGTGGTGGAAGAATTCGACTTCTCTAGGGTTCAATTCCGTCCACTACGAAGGGCAGCTCGTAGACGCGATTATTATTCGATGCTGATCCGGTGCAGTCAGCATGATGAATCGCACCGGAGTGTCCGGAGGCCATTACCCAACCAGGAACGTCGCCGAGATCATCGGCGACGCCCCGATCGTTGACGATTCGTGTTTGCGGAAAAGGTCATCTCGACGAATTCCTAGAAATAGCATATGGTACACCCTTCCATTTCCTTATGAGAGGGGTTCATATCCATGGGCGGCTATTCAGATACCCCGTACTGTGACTGGCGAGCGAGAATAGCGATACCGGAATTAGTCCGCGAGCAGTTGACTGCTCTCGCTGAATTCCTCGTACCTGGATTGCCTGCAAGTGACTGGAATAGCTATCAATCCGCCACGGTGGTGCATCGCCGGCTGCATGCCGCTGCCAACTCCCGGCCAGCCGCCACCATTGACGTGTTGTACTTGCGGATGTTGTACCACCGCTTAAACCTGTTGTACGAATCGGCCACGACTACTCAGCAGCGACGACATCAATGGCTGGCTCATCAGCGGCTGACGGCAGTGCTCATTGCCCAAGGCTGGCGCCCGGCGGAGGTAGCCGATGCCCTCGGGGTGTCGAAGGCATCGGTGCAGGATTGGCAGGAACGCGGCCAGCGATTGGAAGGCCGAGGTGTAGCGCTTCCGCTACCGGCGGCTGCCGCAGCTCCCGGTGCTGGCTCGCCCCGCCTCACTCTTCTCGAGGTCGCCGATCGTCTACGGGTAGATCGAGCCACCATCCGACGCTGGATCAGAAGCGGCGCGCTGCCGGCCAGCCAGGCCGGCGGTGCCGCGAACAGTCACTGGCTGATCGACGCCAGCGTGCTCAAGAGCATCGGCGCCGATCAGCCGCTGATGACAGTCGATGAGGTTGCCGCCCAGTACGGAGTCACCGCCGGCACCGTACGGATCTGGATACGACGCGGGCAGCTATCAGCCATCCGACTGCCCGGCAAAGGCGCTATCCGGATCCCGGCCGGAGCCAAGCGGACCCAGCCCACAGCCGCGGATAGTAGCTCGCGCTTCTAGCCAGACAGGGGTGAACGATGAATGCCCGGAGGCAATCGAATGGCCCTCCTGCGTCGCCGACCGAGCAGACCGAGCATCGCTACCGAGATAGCTCCACTCGGCAATTCAGATAGACACGGAGCAGAGAGCCATCGTCTGCCGAGCAGGTGCATCCGCGAAGATCAAGAACGTGACAGGCGCCCTTGGCCGGATCGGTCGACGTAGCCGGCGTGAGTCCGCACGCCCAGCTTGCAATCTGCGTGACGTGTCGAACTCTAGGGTTCTTCGTCGCAAGTTCCATCATTTTCTGTTCGATCCGTTCCCGGCAGTTAATGTCCAGGCCTGGGTTCTGTCCACTCGCCGTGCGTAGCCTCTGGCCCGAGTTGGTCGTGTAGGAAATCGTCGAGCCGTCGTCGTGCTTCTTCTCGAGCTGACTGGATTCTGGCGAGGAGTTCGGGGTCGTCTTCGACGTTGTGCTCGAGCGGCCTTAAGCGATCAAAGACTCTTGCAATCGTCTGGCCGCTCCGCGCGTCCAAGATGATGCGACCCAGATCGGCCTCGAGCCGGTCGCCGTGCCACGTCAGGCTCGCCTGCAGCAGGGGATTGTCTAAGCCGAGATCATGGAGGTGGATGCAAGCTCGTCGAATCTGGTGCAGATGGAGCCGACCACCGACGGCGTGGCCGGCCTCACGCATCAGACGGAGGACCTCAGCCGCAGACGCGATGTCCTCGAAGCTTAGGCAGGCCCACTTCGCTGAAGGAGCCTTGCGACCAGACTGCTCGTAGATCAAGAGGTAGATCTGCCGGAAATGATCCCGGTCCATAGAGGGAATGCCGAGCAACCGCTTGGCCTCGCTGGGATGGAATTGCGACACGTGACGCCCCGCCTCGCGCAAATGCCGAGTTTTTGACTCGGAAAGCTCTAGTCTGCTCGCGAGAACCAAGCTTGTTCCGGAGGGGGTGGAGCTTGCGAACTCGCATCAGTGCAGCATTGCACGAGCGCGCCGCAGACTTGGCGAGGCGCGCGAGCCACCCCCAGCACGCGCAGGGTCAGATCCACTTGGCAAGAAGCCAACTCGCCTTCGGTCGAACAAAGGCCCAATTTGTCCGACGCCTATTTTTTGGACAGCAGCACGGGAGCTTCCCCGCAGCGGCGCTGCCAAAGCCACAGGCGCAAATCCACCCAGGTCACGACCGCCCGATCACCTTCGTCGTCGCTTGCCCCAGGAGGAAGCGGAACGTCGGCCGACTCCGCCCTGCCTTTCAAAACCGCCGGCTCCAGAAGAAGGAGCCGTTGACCTACTGCGATGTTGCGCACGGTAATGGTCTCATTCGAATCGTTCAAGATGCGAACGGCCCTTGGCGTCGGCAGGTATTCAAGAGTGATGGACTGCGCAGCCTCCAGCGCAATCTTTCCTTTTCGGTTGCGCAAGGCAACGACGATCGCCACCGCGACTCCGGCGGCCGTGATGATAGGTGCCGCTACGACGACGATTATCAACTGAGCTGCTCCGGCAAGTTGCTAGCCACGATGCATCGACACTCCTGTACTGAGAGTGAACGACGCTTCAAAAATAGGTGCGGCAATCGGATTTTGCGTATTCGCGAGTATAATAATCAAAGAGTCAATGACTCTGAGTTGGCGCCTGGTGAAGCGATCTACGTTCCTCACACGTTCTACGGGTCCAGGGACGTTGATCTGGTTCAACAAGTCCGTAAGCGGAGAACTCGCCGCGGCCAAAGGCAAGCTTGGCAGGGACTTGGACTTGAAGGCCTTGCCTGCGTTGCGCCGGTAAGTCTCCAACGTCCCGCTCTTGACCCAGTCCTGCAGCGTCTGCGATTCGATCGTCCACAAGGTCGTGTCGACGGTCAGCATCCTGCTGCAGGCGCGTCGCGCGGTGTGGTCGTGCGGATTACGGAGGCTCCTGCGAGCCTCGACGTAGGCCGGCTCTGCGGCTCCGACCTTCCTTCTCGCGTTGGTAAGCGCGGTGGAGAGGGCTTCGCGTTGCACCTGAGAGATGGACGCAGAGCCTCGCAAGCCCTCGACTGCGGTTCGCAGGTCACGAAGGGAGGTCAGTGCATCCGAGACGGATGTTTCGTAGGGCAACGTGCCACTCTCCTTGACTGTTAGGTCGGGCTAGAGATGCTAACATTGTTGCCCCGCCTTGCAGCCGACCGGTTAACAAGACAGTCAAACGTCTGCGAAGGAGGCAGAGTAACATGAAGTTACAGCAACAAGAACGAAACGCAAGTGTGACCTTTGAGGGTCCGGATGACCTGTTGGCCGTTGTAATAGCTTGCGGTGAACAAAAACATAATGTCTCAGTCACTGAGCGAGATCAGTTGATAGCGGTCGGTAATGTGGCGCTCGCCGCAGAGCTGCAGGCAGACCAGAGACTCACTTTGCATGGAGAGTTGGCGCTCACTGCGATGTCGGCTCTAAATCGTTGGCAGCGGTCTGCCCTTACTGACGATGACAGCGCCGTATTTGGCCAACTACAGAAACATGCCCGGGTAATCGTGAGGGCCTACGACGGCGAGCGAGCCGACGCGGGACAGAGTTAGCAGCTAGTTTGACGCGAGCCCAGATTTCATCTAGGTAACAAGCATCGCCCAGGCAGATCAACAACCGAGGATCTGTCCAGAGTCTTGACACGCCTCGATCAGCCGCCAGCGTGTCGATGCGCTGACGACATCTCGCCAGCAGGCGATCGCCGTGCTCGGACAGGCTGAAGCTCAGAAGCCTCAGCCACCCGACGCGGGTTACTATCTTATGGGTTTGGTGGTGGCGAGCGGTGAACCAGTTTACTACTCGGGTCCCGATTCACGTCGAGCGGATCCGTCCGACTAGCGCTCAATGTGGCAATTGCAGCTGGCATTTCGGATCAGGTAAGTCATATCTAGGTTAGTGCAGCCTGATGTTTTGCCCGCTCACCATTGTGGGGTTCGCGCAGAGGCGATTCGTGCTTGAGTCGCTAACAGCCGGCCTCTAACGCTCCGTAGTGCTGATGGTCGCTGACGGCGATGCCGCCGATGATGAAGCCGTCGCCTTCATCGAGGAAGCTGATCCAACCGCCGCTGCCGTCGCCGACGAGGAGGCCGCTGGAACCTTGGCCGAAGCTGCGATCTTCGTGGTCTTCGATGGTCTTGCCGGCGTACACCTTGCGCACCTCGCTCATCAAGGCGCCAGTCCCGAGCCCGTCAGCCGTCCTGAACTGGTTACTATCCGGGTTGGGACTGATCTTGACGACCCTCCCGCTCTTGGGGTCGAACACGACGTAGAGCTGACCGTCTGGGGCGGCATAGTTGACGCAACCGTCCGATCCGGCCGACGCGGCGTAGCCCATGCTGTCCAGCTGTGCGGCGCTCATACCAAGCTTGATCGGTCCGATGCCCGCGAAGGTGATGTCGTTCGGCCCCGGCAGGTGATCGATGTGCGTGGCGATCACTTTGTGGCCGTTCCATTTGAGTACGACTGTCGCGTGTCCGCTCGGGCAGCAGGCGAAATCGAACATTCGGGAGTCCAGGGTGTCGACCTGTACGGAGCCGTCCGGCAGATAGGTGACCTTCTGCGTCGAGCCGCGGGCGTCACCGACAGCGTCGCCCATGAAGTAGGACCCGAGCACCTTCGGCTGCCCATTCGATCCACGCACCCAGAACACGATGTTGTCGGGCCACGAGACCCCGCCGGCGTTGCACTGGACAACGCCCGCCGCGCCGCCGACACCGTTACCGTCGAGGTCACCGAACGCCACTTTGTCGGGCTTGGCCAACGTCGGCGGTTCCCCTTGCGACTCGTGGTGTCCGACGAGAGTGCCGTTCGTGAGGGTGCCGGCGTGGAACTGGCAGAGCGGCGGTACCGGGGTAGAGAGCAGGTTCTGGTAGGTGAGTGCGTCGTGAGCGGCGAGTCGCGCGTTGTACTCGGTGATCGAGTTGGCCGCGGCATCCAATGCCGTCGCCTGGCTGTAGATGTGAATGTGGGAGCAGGGGGCGGCCAAGGTGGCTGCGCCGAGGTACAGCTTCAGCCCCCAGGTCATGTTCCCCGAGAGCAGGCCGTCCAATGCGTTGTTGTCGGCTGCAATTTGGCCGGCTCCGGCTGCCAAGCCGACCAGCGAGCTCGTGCTCCATTTGGCGGCCTCGGCGGCGGTTGTCAGATTGTCACTGTTTATAACGCACGTTGCCGTCGGCATCTCGATCGGCTCCCCCTTGGGCCACTGTGCCTTCTTCTGGATTTCGATATAGCCGTGGCTGGATTCGGTGGGCACGATGCCATCTGAATCCAGGTTGATGTCGTAAAGGTGGATGCCCGCGAAGGTGCGACGGACCGTGACCTGCCCATCTATTTCGGTCAAGGGGATCGAATTCGATAGGTATGGGGGCAAGGTCGCTTCACAGGGCGCAGCTAGGTCGGCACCGTTCTGATGCGGCACCAGACACTGTTGGGCGTCCGAGCCGGCCGCTGGCAATTGGATGCTGTGTAGTACTTCCATGCTTCGCTGAAAGACGGCCGCAGTGCCGGTTCCTCCGAACGGCGAACCTAGGTAGGGCGTATCGAAGGTGATCAAGCCGCCGATGTCGGCGGAGACGTTCGGCGCGGCCGATGCGTACAGCGTCGCTAGACCACCCATCGAGTGGGCGACGAGCAAGACCTTGCCGTCACCGTGCACGTTGTAGTACGCGGCCGACACCTGCTGGATGTACTGGGCTAGGCAGCCTTCTACCACGTCCGTCGCTGCCCATGTTGTTGAGTGTGCTGCGTAGTCAAAGAAGTACGGGGTGAACGAATCGCCAGTTCGAGTGCGCAGCTCCTTCGCAGCTCCCGTTAGCGCAGACCCATTCGACGTCCAGCCGTGGACAAAGATTACGGGACGGCGGCTCAACGACTGGTCGTTCGTTGCCGGCGTGGACGCGGATGAGCAGCTCGCAGCGATAGCAGGAGTAGATTCGCGCAGCGGCAGCACGACCGCGCTTGCGAGTGCGAACACCGTGAGGATGGCCAGCCGTCGTCTGTGCCTGAACGTCCCGAGGTTCATGACTGCGGATGCCCGTCCACGAGGCGCCAACTTCCGCCGGCGTACGTCAGCTGGAAAGTCCATTTGCTGGATTGCCCTTTCGCAGGATGACTCACCGTTCCGTCGACCATGGCGTTCTGTCCATCGACCTGGTGGAAGCTGGCCGGATCGAAAGTGATCGGTGCAAGCGCAGCGATCTGCCTCGCCGCATTCGGGTCGAGCGCTTCGCCCGAAGGAATCGCAACAGCGTCCCGCAGCGCCGCATCACTGCCGGCGGTGAGTTCGGAGGACAACGTGCTCGCCCGCTGCGAGGTCAGCGGCGAGGACGTAGCTCCGACAGCGGTCGCTCGGTGGCTCTTATGGGAGCAGCCACCGAGCGCGAAAGTCATGACAGCAATTACCGTGACCTGTCGCGCCATGCTTCGCTGTTGCCCTGCATTGGTCCTCATCCTGATCCTCCGGCCGCCGTCCAGATTGCTAGCAGATCGTACGATGCCAGACAGCGTTTATAGCCAGGTTTCACAGAAGTCGCGTTGACGTCGACACGGTAGGCAGACCTAGATCGTGCGGGTCTGGCGCGTCGTTAATGCTGTTGCTGATTGCCACAGGGCCATGAGGTGTACTAAGGATCTTGGACGGCTTCAGTCAACGTGTGCGCCGGCGGATGTATCAGCGCCACGTTCCAGGGCGGCAACCTCTCGCTCGCCTTCGGCGACGTCGGCATCGGCTTTTTTGGCGGTGGCGCCGGTGCTACTAGCCCGGGGCTTTCATGAGGGCGGCGCGTTGATGAACTGAAAAGTGCTCCATGCCAACGATGATCGAGGTTCTGAGGCAAGATCGTCGTCCAACAAGGAGCACCTTCGGGGTGAAGAATATCGGGTTGTATCCGCGTGTCCAGACTGACACGGCAGCGACCAGGATCGTGTCCCAGGCCGGTGCCGTCGGGTTGGTCGAGACGGTCCGCGCCGCGGGCCTGGACCGGAGCTTGTCCCAGGCGCTGGGCCGGTGGCGCAAGCCGCTGGCCCGTCATGATCCGGGCAAGATCGTCACCGATCTCGCTTTGGCGTTGGCCGTGGGCGGTGACTGCCTGGCCGACGTGGCGGTGCTGCGCGCCGAACCCGCGGTGTTCGGCCGAGTGGCCTCAGACCCGACCGTGTCGCGGCTGGTCGACACCCTCGCCGCCGACCCCGACCGGGCGTTGAAGGCGATCGACTCGGCGCGGGCGGCGGCCTGCTGAAGCTGGGCTCCTGGCCGGCCGGGATGCGCGTGATCGTGCGTAAAGAACGACCGCACCCCGGCGCGCAACTGAGGATCACCGACCACGACGGCAACCGGGTGACCGCCTTCGCCACCAACACCAGCCGCGGCCAGCTCGCCGACCTCGAACTGCGCCACCGCCGCCGGGCCAGGTGCGAGGACCGCATCCGCATCTCGAAAGACACCGGTCTGCGCAACCTCCCACTGCACGACTTCGACCAGAACCGGATCTGGCTCGCCATCGTCGCCCTCGCGGTCGAGCTCACCGCCTGGCTGCAGATGCTCGCCTTCACCGAACACCCGGCCCGCCGTTGGGAGCCCAAGCGGCTGCGCCTGCGACTATTACTCCATCGCCACCCGGATCGCCGACCACGGACGCACCCGAAGGTCTCACAACACGCGCCCTGGGCCGAACTCCTCACCGAGGCAATCAGCCGGCTCCGGCTCCTCCCCAAGCCCGGCTGAACCCCGCACCACCGCAACCGCGATCAGGAGACCGACCGGCCAGTGGAACCGGCGCACCGAGCGACCTCGGCCAAAACGTCACGCCCTACCGGCACAATCTCCGATCACAGAGGCTGCCGCCTCAGATCTGCGATCCCCAACTACGCCATGAAATATCCGGGCTAGGTCAAAACAAGGGCCGGTCGGCGATGTCGCCGAACGAACAGTCCACCAGGTGACGGGCTTTATACAGCACGGCTGTAGCGTCGGGCGACGCCTACAGTCGATTCATGTCGACGTCCAACGCATCGACCTCGCGCATCTCCTTGGCGAGCCGTTGCGGCCAGTCGTCTTGGTCGAGCGAGATGTATACAATACCGGAGAAATCTGAGGGGATCTCGACGTCGCCCTTCGTCATTGCGACCACGCGGCCGCGGCCGAGGTGGCCGATGAAATATCCGAGCTCGAAGATCACATTCTGCCGGGCACGTGGTCGCGTCTCACCATTCTTCTGCCCTCCGACATCGTCTGGCGTTAGCAGGACGATCGCGAAGGCGGCGTTGCCGCCGTGCTCTTCAAACTTTTCGATGACCGTCAAACCTCGGCTTGCCTTCTCATCCAGGATGATTGGAACGTGATCGGTGAGCTGCTGCACGATTCGTGCCACGTGGTGCTTAGCTTCGCCATCGTGGCCGTGGACGATGAAGATGTCATTGGCTTCGGCCACGTCTGACTCCTGGATTGATGAGGTCCCGTACCACGCAGACTGAGTGGCGGCACTGGCATCGACCTGCCGTCTGATGGCATCTAGATACTCTTCGACCGTTGTGATTCCCAGATATTGCGTGATGTCGCGGCTGAGTTGCACTTGCCAGGAGCCGTCAGGTTGAGGGAACACGCCCCGCATGCCATGTGGCCAGTCCTTTTCAAGGAGCATCCCAACTGGCCGCAATTGCTCTGGAAGCCAGATTGGTGCTAGCTCGGCCGCGACTTCCTGACTGGTCAAGGTGACATCGACTGGCTTGGTTGGGTCGGGCTTCGCGTACCGTCGTCGCGCTGCTGCGACACGGAGTACGGCGATGAAACCTTGGGCGAACTGCTGCCCTAAGGCGTGCCGATTGGCCGCACCGACTGTGATTGCAACTTTGCTGTCTTCTGGCGGCTCAGGAAAGTTGTGGTCGTAGATGACATCTGAGTAGGAGAAGGTCGTCGGGGTCCGTATACCCAGGTTGGGGAACGAGTTCAGGACCTCGATCGCAACAAGGTTTGCGTCGAGCAGAGTATCGGCAAGGAATCCGTAGGACGGCCAGACGTTGTCGGTCAGCCAGACTTTGACGATCTCATTGATGAGGCGCGCTTGGTCCTCAGTCCATGGATCGCCGTATTGCATAGGCAAATATTATGCCCTTCATGTCCGCGCGGCTTGTCCCGGCGCGAACCGCGACAGTGTTCTGGGCGCTGATCTCGGGCACCGCCCGGGCTGCATGAGGGGATGCTGCAGAAGCCAGCGACCGGGATTGGGCCCCAGGGAGGATGTAGATCAGTCGGCTGTCATCACCGATTGTTACCTACGCTGGCTCGCCTGCTGATGTTGCTCGTTCCGGGCTGAGAGACTGCCAGGCATGCTTCTCTGCATGGATCAGTGATGGTGCGGCCGTCCCGGCTCGCGATCCTGACAGCAAACCCAACCGTGGAGGACGTCTGCGCCGCGGCGCGGGCTGCGACGATTGCCTGGGGCGGCGTGTACTTCCCTATCATTGACCTCGTCCGAGGGCAGGACCACGTCAGGGTTGGCCTCCGGTGGGACCCCTGCCTTAACCCGGATGCACCGTGGTGATGGGTTGATCGGCGGGTCGTAGAGCGAGAATGCCCTTGCGTGGCAGGAGAATCGATCTTCTCTAGGGAAAGATTCGACCTGTCACGAAGGGCATCTCGTAGGTGAAGTTATCTCATGTCGACCCTGTTCGGTCGGCGGTGTTCGATGACCTGGGCCTCGTGTCGTTCGGCGGGCTGGTGCCGGTGGTCGCGCTGGCTCGGCGGGCCGGTCTCGCGCAGCTGGCCGGACACCATCTGAGCGTGCCCGGCGGTGCCGGGGTCGCGGCTGGGGCGAAGGTGTCGGCGCTGGTCGCGGGTATGGTCGCCGGTGCTGACTCGATCGCTGACATGGATCTGCTGCGGCACGGCGCGATGGGTCGGCTGTTCGATGGGGTGCGAGCGCCCTCGACGCTGGGGACGTTCCTGCGGGCGTTCGCGTTCGGGCATGTGCGTCAGCTCGACGCGGTCGCTGCCCGGTTCACCGCCGGGCTCGCCGCTCGCGCACCGATCATCACAGCGGGTGCGGCGGTGACCTATCTCGATGTCGATGACACGGTCCGTTCGACGTTCGGCTATGCCAAGCAGGGTGCCGGTTATGGCTACTCCGGTGTCAAGGGATTGAACGCGTTGCTCGCCACAATCTCAAGCGGAGCTTCAGCGCCGGTGATCGTGGCGACCCGGCTGCGCAAAGGAGCGGCGAACTCCGCCCGCGGTGCCGCGCGGCTCGTCGCCGACGCGATCAAGACCAGCCGATCCTGCGGTGTCGACGGGCTGATGGTGTTGCGGGCGGACTCGGCCTACTACGGCGCCGACGTCATCGCTGTGGCCCGCCGCCACGGCGTCCACTTCTCGATCACCGCCCGCAAAGACAAGGCCATCACCGCCGCCATCGCCGCAATCGATGAGGACGCGTGGGCCACGATCCACTACCCGCGCGCGGTGTTCGACGAACAACTCGGGCAGTGGGTCAGTGATGCGCAGGTCGCCGAGATCGAGTTCACCGCATTCGCCTCCAAACCCAAAGCTCGGCGGGTCACGGCCCGGCTGATCGTGCGGCGGGTCCGGGATCAGAACCCGAAACACGTTCACGTGAACGCCCAAGGCGAGCTCTTCCGGATCTGGCGCCACCACGCCGTGTTCACTGACTCACCGTTGTCGATGCTCGAGGCAGAACGCGATCACCGCCGGCACGCGATCATCGAACAGGTCCACGCCGATCTGAAGAACGGGCCGCTGGCCCATCTTCCGTCCGGGCACTTCGCCGCGAACTCGGCTTGGCTTGTGCTGGCCTCGATGGCCTTCAACCTCACCCGCGCCACCGGCGCCCTCGCCTCGGCATTTCACTCCAAGGCCACCACCGGCACCGTCCGACGGCAGCTGATCGCGGTCGCTGCCCGCGTCATCCGATCCGCTCGACGATCGACCCTGCGCCTACCCACCGCCTGGCCCTGGGCCGATCAATGGCAAACACTATTCACCGCAGCGATCGGGCCACCGACACGGGCCTGACACCCGCCCACCGCCGACAGGCCCAACCAAGGAACCCCAGTGGAAACGCCGAGCAGACCGGCCACCCCACCACGCCCAGACCACCCCCCACCGAACCAAAACCAACCACACGCATTCATCAAGCTGCACGGTGCATCCGGGCTTAACCTGTCGCTGGCTGGACAACCCTCAGCCGGCAGCTCGTCGCGAGAGTGCCGATCGCGACAGCATCTGTTCGACGATCCAGAGCACTCCGTCCGGGCCGATGGCGGTGCCGATGCCGCGGACGGCGTCGTCGGCCCGTTTCGCCTCAGGTCCGAACGCAGCACTTGGAGTTGGAAAGCGCATCGTCGGCCGCCGCACCGATACGCCGGTCAAGTATTGACCGGCCACGTTGCGGATGGGTCCAAGGCAGGCGGCATCGGCGCGGGCCCGTTGCTCATCTCGCCAGTACGGTTGCTCAGTCGAAATGTAGAGATCGACGTCGGCCGCGTAGAGCGGGTCGGGCATCGGGATCAACCAGGCTTCCTCTGAAGCTCTTGGTTCTTTGGGAACTGGGCCGGATTGCTCCTTGTACTGAAATAGATCCCAGGTCGACCGAACCGTCAGGACGTGCTGCGCACGTGGTTCGTCGGTTGGCCGGCCAGGGAACTTCCATCGGCTTCCGCCATCGGCCGAAATCGCAACGCCGCCGACTTTCGCTGCACCTGCTTCGGCCGATTGGTCGATCTTCACTTCGAAGCTAGGGACGAGGCCGGGGCGCGGATCGGGACCGTGCAGACTTATTTTCAGCTGCGTCAGGGCACGCATGGTTGGCCGCAGGTAGAAGGACGTGCCGTGTGTGTTGATACGCCAGGTGTAGCCCGCCATGCCGGTCGCTCGGTTTCCAACCACGAATTTGATTACGGGCTCGTCGGACACGAGCGGACCTCCAATCAACTGTGGTCGACGAGGTAGCTATCGGGCGCGACGTAGAGCGCCGGACCCTCGCCGTCATTGAGGTAGCTCTGCAGGATGACGAGGCCGTTGATGGTCTTGCCGGCACGGGTGTTCACCTTGATGACGAGGTCAGAGTCGGCGCGGCGTTCGTGCCACATGCCAAGCACCTCGGCCTGGACGTCACGGAGGTAGCCGTACCCCGGGCGTGGGTGCCGCGCCGAAGCTCGTTACCCGCGCTGCCGAACGTTCGTCCGAGCCGGTCTGGCAGCTACCGATGCCCGACTACCTCATGTCGGACATCCGGTCCCGGGTCGCGGACGTGAAGAACTTCCCTTACGAGCCCACGGCTCGCGCGTCGACGGCGGCGATGTTCCTGCGCGAATTCGTCCCGGTCGGAACATCGTGGGCACATCTCGACATCGAGGGACCGGCGTGGGCCGACAACCCGTATGAGGTCAACGCGGCGGGCGCCACCGGGTACGGCTTGCGACTTCTTCTCGAACTTTTCGGGCTCGTTCGGGACGCTGAGCTTGGCTACTCGCCGGTGTAGTTCCGATCGGCTACCGAGAGGGCCGCATCGAGGTAACCGGAGTTCAGGCCGTTGGCGAACGTGATCAGGTCGGGCTCGACGCCCGACTCGTCAGCGGTCAGGTAGCGGAAAAGATCACGGCGCCGTCCGTCGTCGCGAGACGAGGTCGAGGACGACGCCGGAGGTTCCACAGCGACAGGCTAGGCGAGCCGTCTGACAGATTCGAGGTGTCGCCATCGAGTCCGGTGGGTCGTGACGTTATCGAGCCGGTGTACCGGCTGGCTCAGAGCGCGCCGCGGACGGCTTGGATAACCGCGTCGGCGTGGGTGAGGTCTGCTGTTCCGATGGTGATGTCGTCGTATTCGGACTTGTTGCGGCGTCGCCGGATCCGCCGATACTCGCCTGCGCTGGGGCTGTTGATCATGGCTTCGGTGTAGATGCCGACTGCCTCGTGTGCTGCGGCGACGGCGCGGACTCGGTAGCCGGGGGAGAGCATGTGGGCGGTGACGGCGATGCGCATGGCGTCGTAGGCAGTGATGTAGGCGATCTCGGTGTCGATGGCAGCGATCTTGCGGGCCGCGTCGAGTTTTTCCTCGGCTCGAGCCAGACGGAGCTGGGCGCTGGGTCGGTCGGCTGGAACCCGTTCGAGGCGCCTCGCCGTGAGCAATGCGGCGACCGATTTGGGTGCGGTCACGACTGACTCACACGTGGTCTCATCGGAGCAGGTCCAGGCTGACCAGCGGCTGGGTCTTGAGATGGGTGAGAAATCCGGTCGCGCCGTGTTCCCATTCGGCGGGTGTCAGGACGGTGACGTTGACGTCGCGGCCGAGCCGGCGGGAGGCAGCGTCGGCCTGCGAACGGACCTCGGCAACGTCGGCGTCTCCTATCACCATCAGATCGACGTCTTGGGGGAGTGGACCCGCCTCGCCCTGGTAGCGGCGGGCCCAAGAGCCGTAGATCAACGCCTGCTCGACGCCCTCGAGCCCGCGTACTGACGTCAAATGAGGGGCCACGGATTCGAGGAGAACCGCGAGGGACGAGCGGTGACGGACCCCTCTCAGCTCCAGCCGACACCTCTCCCGATCATCACGTGGCATGAAGCTCCTGCGGAAGCCCGCAATCCTGCCATGGGCCACCCCTTGACTTTGTGTCGTAAAGTAGCGTCTACTTTACGACACAAAGTCGATGGAGGAGGAGCGCCGTGAACCACACAGCCCAGACAACCAGCGCCGACAGCGGCGGCATGTTCGAGCCTCGCCAGGCCGCCAGCCTGCTGAATCAAACCACCCAGCAGGCGCGGCGGCAGTTCGAGCCGAACCCACCCTGGTTGGCAACGATCAGGGCGGTCGCGGCGCTGGGCGTCTACGGCTCGGTCTGGTTCTCGGTGCGCGGACAGCATCCGTATCTGCACCCGACCGCTGCCGCGATCCCCGGCGCGGTCGCGTTCGGGATCGCCAATCTCCTCGTGACGATCGCGGTGGCCAGACGCGCGTCGGCCGGTGTCGCTGGCCGATCCCGGCTGCGTCCGGCTGACATCGCCGTCATGGGCGCGGTCTGGGTTGCGGTGTTCGTGGTGATGGGCGTGCTGATCGGCGCCAAAGTCAGCAATCGAGTCGTCTACGGGCTCTACCCGGCGACCGCGCCGCTGATCGTCGTCGGGCTGATCTGGGCGGCGGTCATGGCGGTGCGGGGCGGCCGGCGCGCGTGCATCAGCGGACTCGCGGCTGCCGCGATCGGGGCAGTGGCCTTGGCCGCTGGGCCGGCCGGTGCGTGGCTGGTCGTCGGCCTGGGTTTGTTCGTCGTGCTCCTTGAGCATGCCATCGAGATCGCCTGGCGCCAGCGCGCATGACGATGTCCACGTCGGAGGAAACCCTCGACCCGCTGATCCACGTCCCTACCCGGCTGAGAATCGTCGCGACCCTCGCGGCGCTGCCCGACGGCGACGCACTGTCTTTCACCCGGCTGCAGGACATGATCGGGCTGACGCCCGGCAACCTGCTCATCCACCTGCGCAAGCTCGAAGAAGCTGGCTACCTGCGCAGTGAGAAGACCACGAATGGCAGCGCACCGCAGACCATGGTGAGCCTGACCAGCAAGGGACGAACGGCGCTGGGCGCCTACACCCAGACCTTGCGCAACCTGCTCGGCGATCTCTAGATCCGAGAACGTCGGATAGAGGCCGTCCTATTTGCTGTTGGTGATGAGTCGTTCCCGGTCGAATAGAGAGGAGGCGAATCGCCAGCCGAGGCGCACGAGGATCACCAGGCCGGCGCCGAAGAGAAGCGCCACTCGCAGACTCGGGTGAATGACGTCGAAGGCGACCAGCGTGGTGACAGCGACGGACGGCAGGCTGGCCAGCATCGACAGCTGTCCCGCGGTACGCGGGTCGCTCGATCGGGCTGAGATAGCGATGCATGACTGGCGTCGATGGTTTCCGCAGCACGCCTTTGGTGTACTCCCATCCCGCACTATCTGCTACGCCGCCGACTCACCCTGCGCGGCCTGCGGCAACTCAACGTCGCCCTGCACCGCATTGCCGTCACTCAGAGCAGACTGGTACCAGCCTCGGCAATGCCCACTACGACAAGAAGAAAGCCGACGGCAGGTTCATCCATAGGAGAAACCCATGAGTGAAGAGCCGCCACCCGGCTCCTCGCCGAACGCAGCGGCGGAGCCGGTCGAGCCAGCGCCCGCCGCGGACCGAGGACGGTTCTTGCCGCTGGCCAAGATCGCCGTCGTCGATATCGCGGGACCGTTGGTGACCTATTCCGTGCTGCGATCGATCGGTCTGAGTGCGGTGGGCGCACTCGTTCTCAGCGGCATCCTCCCGGCCGCTGGGGTCGTGTTCGGGATGGCCCGCAATCGTCGTGCGGACGTTGTCGGGGTCCTGGTCCTGCTCGGCATCGCCGTGGGTGCCGGTCTCGGGTTGGCCAGCGGCAATGCCCGGCTCGTTCTGCTGGAGGGTTCGGTGCCGACCGTGGTGTTCGGAGCGGTCTGCCTGGGCTCGCTGTGGACCGCGCGGCCGCTGATGTACCGCTTCGCAGTGCAGTTCATAGGGCCGGATACTCCCAAGGGTCGTGACTTCGCCGACCGGTGGCGGTACCCGGACTTCCGCCACGCGTTCACGGTGACCACGGCGGTGTGGGGGGTGGCCTTCCTGGCCGAGGCCGCTGCTCGGATCGTCCTCGTGGAGTCGAGCGCTACCGGCACCGCTCTAGGCATCTCCAAGGTGATGCGCTATGCCGTCCTCGGGGTTCTCATCGCCTGGAACGTCGCCTACGGTCAGCGAGCCCGGCGCAGCGGTGAGGCCCGGGGCGCAGCGGCCCGCGCCCGAGGCGAGGCCCTGCCACCCATGCCCTCCTAGCCGAGGCGGGCTGAGACGCCGTCCGCGGGGGCGTGAACTCCGACGACGCCTTCGGGACGTTTGACCCTGGCCCGATCGGTGCGAATCCACTGCAATGTAGGGATGGAAGGGCCAGCAACTATGACAACATCCCTTGATGGGGCGGACGCCCTGCGGGTGGACGGCCGCTCGGTCCACATCCGCTCGCTCGGTCCGGAGGATCGGGCGGCGCTGCTCGAGCTGGACCGGCGCGCATCGGACCGCTCCATCTACTTGCGGTTCTTCTCCGCCAGCCGCTACTCGGCCGACGCCTACATCGAGCAGCTGCTCCGGCCACCGGGGCCCGACCATCTGGCCATCGGGGCGATCGTCGCGGGCTTGGTGGTGGGCGTCGCGTCCTTCGAGCGGATCGGCCCGGACAGTGCCGAGTTCGCGCTGCTCATCGAGGACGCCAGCCAGCACCTGGGTATTGGCACGCTGCTGATCGAGCATCTCGCGGCGAGCGCGCGGCACCGTGCAATCACCACCCTCCGCGCCGACGTCCTGACCCAGAACGCCACAATGATCAACGTCATCCGAGCGCTGGGCCTGCCGATCACGACCACCCAGGACGGGGAGGTACAGCAGGTCTCGGTCGGCTTGACGCCCGATGTCAGTGCCGCGACCGCGGTGGACGAGCGGGATCGCGGGGCAGTCGAGGCCAGCCTTCGTCCCCTCCTGGCCCCGCGATCGATCGCCGTCATCGGCGCCGGCAGCCGCCCGAACACGGTCGGGCACGAGGTGCTGCGCAACATCCAGCAGGGCGGTTTCACCGGCGAGCTGTACGCGGTCAATCCCAACCACGACACGGTGCTGGACGTGCGCTGCTACCCGGCGCCGGGTGACCTGCCGGTGGCGCCCGACCTCGCGGTCGTCGCCGTGCCGGCAGCCGGAGTCCTGCAGGTGGTCGAGGCGTGCGGTGAACGTGGGGTCCGCGGAATCATGGTGCTCACCGCCGGGTTCGGTGAGACCGGTCCGACCGGCGTGGCCTTGCAGGGCGAGGTGCTGCGAGCGGTTCGCCGGCACGGCATGCGAATGATCGGACCGAACTGCCTCGGACTGGTCAACACCGACGCCCGGGTGCGGCTCAACGCCACCTTTGGACCGATGCCGATGGTGGCCGGCAACCTGGGATTGGTGTCTCAGTCCGGCGCGCTGGGCATCGCGGTGCTCGCGGCGGCCCAAGACTGCGGTCTGCATGTGGCTCAGTTCGTGTCGGTCGGCAACAAGGCCGATGTGAGCAGCAACGACCTGCTCCTGGCCTGGGAGCAGGACCCGCAGGTCGCGGTGATCGCGCTGTATCTCGAGTCGTTCGGCAATCCGCGCAAGTTCGCCCGCATCGCGCGCCGCGTCTCGGCGGCCAAGCCCATCATCGCCATCAAAGCCGGCCGCTCACGCGCCGGTCAGCGCGCCGGCCTCTCGCACACCGCGGCAGCGGCGTCATCGGACTCGGTCGTGGACGCCCTGTTCACCGAGGCGGGCGTCATCCGGGTCGACAGCATGCAAGACATGCTCGACGCGACCCGGGTGCTCTGCGACCAGCCGTTGCCGGCCGGCGCCCGGCTGGCCATCGTCGGCAATTCCGGTGGTCCCGGCATCCTCGCCGCCGACGCGGCCGAGCGTGCTTCGTTGACCGTCGTGGAGCTCGCTACCGCCACGAAACAGCGCCTCCAGGACGCCCTGCCCCATGCGGCATCCCGTGAGAACCCGATCGATCTCGGCGCAGGCGTACAGCCGGCGGACCTGGCCCGAGCAGTCGAGATCCTGCTGGACGCGCCTGAGGTTGACATGGTGCTGGCGATCTTCACCGAGACTCTCGTCGCCGACTCCGCCGCCGCAATGGACGCCGTGGCGCAGGCCGCACGCGGGTCAGCCAAACCGGTGGTGGCGACGCAGGTCGGGGCGCCGCCGCGCTCTATCTCGATCCCCGGCGCGGCCGGGGCGGTACCGGTGTTCACGTTTCCCGAGCCGGCGGTGAGCGCGCTCGCGACGGTGGCTCGCTACGCCCGGATCAGGGCGAGGACCCGCGAGGAGCTGACCCGACCCGCGCACGCCGAGCGGGACCTGGCCCGTTCGCTCGTCTCTGATCGCCTGACCCGCGGCGCCGGCTGGCTCGGTGCGGGTGACACCGCCGAACTGCTGAGCGGCTACGGCATCCCGATGAGCCCTCAACGGGTGGTCGCCGATGCCGACGCGGCCGCACGCGCCGCGTCCGAGTTCGGCTACCCGGTCGCCATCAAGGTCGCGGCCGGCCTGGTGCACAAGAGCGACGTCGGCGGCGTTCGGCTCGGCATCACCTCCGAGCTGGAACTGCGCGCTGCCTTTGACGAGGTTCGCGCTGCCGGCCCGCTCGGCGGCGGTGTACTCGTCCAACCGATGGCGGCGACCGGAACCGAGCTCATCGTCGGAGCGATCCAGGATCCGCAGTTCGGACCAGTCGTGATGCTCGGCGCCGGCGGGGTGATGGCGGACATGATCGCCGACCGTCAGCTCCGGCTGGCCCCGGTGACGGCCGCCGAGGCGCAGGACATGATCGCCGGGCTACGCACGGCTCCGCTGCTGGACGGCTACCGCGGCCGACCCCCGGTTTCCCGACCGGCCGTCGCTGACTTGCTGACCCGGGTCGCGCTCCTGGCCGAGGAGCTACCTGAGATCGCCGAACTCGACCTCAACCCGGTGATCTGCGAGGGCGAGCGGGTGCTGGTGGTCGACGCGAAGGTGCGGCTCGCCCCGGCCGCTCCAGGCCCCGACCGCCTACTGCGCGACCTGCGGAGCTGATTCGCGGCCCACGGATCGTCGAGCGATCAAGAATTTCCAGCCCCGGGTCGGGTACGCGAGGCAGCCCGGCCTCCGTTGAGGCCGGCATGCTCAGCTGGCGTGCGCCGGCTCGCGAACGGACGAGCCGCCAAGCGGATCAGCGGTTTCGGCTGGCAGCGAGTGTGGTTGGCCGACGATCGCCAGCGGGCACGGGCTGCGGTGCATCAGCCACGACGGCGCCGGTCCGAGACGGGAGAACCAGTGGTCGTCCCGGCGATGCGTCCCGACGACCAGTAGCCGGGCGCCGCGGGCCACCCGCTGCAGGGCATGATCGGCCCGTTCGCCCTCCAGCCTGCGGTGCACGGTGACCTTGGGGAACTGGGATTCGACGCCGGCCAGGCAGGTGTCGAGCAATTCTCCTTCCAGCCGGCGCCACTCGGCGAACAGCTGGGTGTTGTAGCCGAGCCGACCATTGCCCCAGTCGACATCGCCCCATGACCGGACCGCGATCAGGTCGGCGCCGGTCTCGGCGGCAGCCGCAAAGGCGAAGTGCAGCGCCTCGATGCCACCGGGATGGTTCGACACTCCGACCACGACCGGTCCGGTGGCCGCATACTCGGCCGGCTGGGGTTCGCCGATGACGACCACCGGGCACATCGCGTGCGCGGCCACGGTCTGCGCGATCGAGCCGAACAGCGCACCTGCGATGCTGTTGCCCGCGTGCGTACCGAGCACGATCATCGCTGCCCGGTCGCTGTGTTCGAGCAGGTAGTGGGCCGGTCGGTCGATTGCCTCGACCGTCTCGATGTTCAGCGCCGGCTCGGCCTCGGTGGCCGCTGCGTAGGCCTCGGCCATCGCCCCATCGGCCACTCCGCGCTGATCCGGCAGCGGGTGCAGGTAGATGGGGTAGCCGGCGTGCATGAGCCGCAGACCGGTCCCGCGCCGGGCCGCCTCGTGCGCGGCCCAGCGGGTGGCCTCGATACTGCGGGTCGTGCCGTCGATGCCGACGACGACAGGTAACGGCGATGGCGATGTGGTCATGGTTGCTGGCCTCCTGGGTTGGCTACCGCTCTATCACACCGCATTGGCGGTCGCCGCGTCAGAGCCGAAAGTCCCGTCTTCGTAAGGCATCGATCCGATCAGGACGACCGGACAACTGGTGTGGCGCACCAGGCTCTGCGGCACCGGGCCGAGCCGGGTGCTCCACCGATCCTCGCTGTGATGCGCGCCCAGCACGAGCAGGCCGGCGCCGGCTGCCTCGCGTAACAAGGCTGTGACAGGGTCCGCCAAGGTTGCGATCACGTCCAGCGCCACTCGGGGATACCGCTCGCGTCCGGCGTCGAGTTCGGCGTCGTCACTCGCCGCGGCCCGCGGCTCACCGGCCCGCACCGCAGTGAGCCGGACACCCCGCCGGTCGGCCTCGGCGAAGGCGAACCGGATCGCGGCGAGGCCGGCCGGGGTCGGCGACAGCCCGACGACAACGGCCGATTCTCGATCGGCTGGGAACAGAGGCCGGACGCCGGGGCCGACGATGGCTACCGGACAGTGCGCGTGCACCGCGACCCGTTGGCTGACCGAACCGAGCAGTGAGGCCAGGTTGCCACCGGCGCCGGTGGTGCCGAGTACGACCAGGTCGGCCTGGCCGCTCAGCTCGACCAGTGTCGCGATGACATCGCCGCGTCCGAGCATCGTCTCGATGGCCAGCCGTGGATGCCGAAGCTGGGTGCCTAAGGCTAGCTCTCGCAGCAGCACCGAGCCCGCCTCGTCGCTGACCGGCCGGGCCGAAACGTCTCGGCCGCCGTACGGCTCGGCGGCGACCCTGTCCGGCACATGCACCAGGATCAGACCTGTTCCCCGGATCACGGCCTCGGTCGCGGCCCAGCTCAGCGCGGCTCGGGCCCCGCTGGTGTCGTTGATGGCGACGACGATGCGGGGTCGATCGTCCACCAGCGTCATGTCGCGACCGGCACACGCTCGGACGGCGGTGCTGCCCCGATCGAGGTGCTGCGGACGAGCTGTCTCGGCACGACCAGGGTGGGCTGGTCGCGGGTAAGAATCAGTTCCGCCAGCAGTGTGTCGGCGATCGTGGCAGTGCCCGGCCGGTTCAGCACGAGCAGCTCGGCATCGGTGGCGCGGTCCCTGAGCCGGGCGGCCGAGTCGCCGAGCAGCAACTCAGCGATCACCGCAACCCCGGGACGGCGCCGCTGCCACTGCTCCAACTGGGTATCGAGCGCCTGCTGCTCGGCGGTCTCGACAGACAGCCGGCTGCCGTCCAGCGGCGGCCACCACTGTTTCACCGCGAGGAGCGTGCCGCGCCGCCGGTCGGCTTCGGTGAAGGCCACCTCGAGTACCGCATCGTCGCCCGCATCGCCGCGTAGCACCGCCGTGACCGAACCGCTGCGGTGTGTCGCAGCCGCGCCGAGTACCAGCAGCGGGCAGGCGATACTGCCCAGCACCTGGTCCAGCACCGCCCGGCTGCGGTCGCAGTGCGGGCTGCCCACCAGCACCAGGTCGGCAGCTGCGGCGGCGTCCAGCAGCATCACCTCGGCCCGGTCGCCGGTCAGCTCATCGCGCACCTGGATGTCTGGGCGGAGCCGGCGTAGCCGATTGGCAGCGTCGCGCACATGCCGCACCGTCAAATCCAGCACCATCGCCTCGGTGTCGATGGGCAGCTGCCAGTCCGTCGCCGCGTACGGAATAGGTCGGTAGGCGTGCACGATCCGTACCTGGTCGCCGGGCTCGGCCACGCTCGCCGTCCAGTCGAGCAGGTGTGCGGTCTGGTGCCCGCTGATGCCGAGCACGAGCCTTCGACCGGTCATGGGCCAGCCCTCCTCAGGTCCGGAACGGGACGACCTTCAGCGCCCAGGGGTTCGGCTGGTCCTGCCAGCCATGCCGGCCCGATCCGTGATAGACGAGCCGTCATGTCGTTTTCCTTCGTTGTGGCGGCGTTCAATAGCTGATCAAGCATCGCGAATCTCCTTGGTCAGCTTGGATATCTCCGATGTTCGGCCGATGCGCGATGCGAGAACAGGGCCGAAAGACCTTCGCATCCGCGCACCAGTGGTTGTCGGGTGAGTTGTTTGCCGAAGGTGGTGGGATCAGGCGTCGCGCCGGATAAGGGCGGCGGCGGCCGCCAGCGTTAGCGCGACAAACAATGCCAGGACTCCGAGTCCGGTCCAGGGCGCGAGGGTGTGGGCAGCGCGGACGACGCTGGTGACCTGTTGCCCAGCCTGGGTCGGCCACCACTCCTCAACCGGACGTTCGACGTTCGTGGGTAATGCGGCAGCGATCGCGGGCAGCACGAAGAGCACGGCCACCAGGACGGCGATAGCGGCGGCGGCGCTGCGCGGGATCGTGCCGAGCGCGAGACCGAACAGGCCGATCAGCATTCCGTAGAGTGCGCAGCCGACAAGGGCGCGCAGCACGTCCGGTTGTCCGAGACTGGCCGTCGGCGCGTTGCCGGATATCAAGGCTTGGCCGAGGAAGAACGCGGCGAACGCCGTGACGGCACTGACCACGAAGGTGACTGTCAGGATGACCACCGCCTTGGCCGCGAGGTAGCGGCCTCGGCGGGGAACTGCGGTCAGATCGGCCATTATGGCCCGGGTGGAGTACTCGGAGGTGATGATCATGATGCCGAGGACGCCGATGGCGAGTTGGGCGATGGACAGGCCGGCGGTGCTGATGGACGTGGGGTCCCAGGTCACCCGGGAACCGAGATTGCCCTTGGCGTACTGGCGGGCGGTGAGTGCGCTGATCAGTGCGCCGAGTCCGACGCCGAGGCCGACCGCGCAGAGCAGAGTCCATGCGGTGGAGGGAACGCTGCGGGTCTTCGTCCATTCCGATCGAATGGCGTCGGTGAGGGTAGCCGCTCGAAAGTTCGGCCGCGCTGGCGCCAGGGTCAGAGTGCCTGCGGTGGTGCTCATGCCGCTGATTCGGCCGGTGTGGTCCGGAATTCGACGCTGTCGTGAGTGAGGTCCATGAATGCGTCTTCCAGGGAGGCTTGTTGGGTGGCGAGTTCGTGCAGGATGAACCCGTGGCTGGCAGCCAGTTCGCCGATGCCGCTGCTGTCCATGCCGGTAACGTCGATGCTGTTCTCGATGCCGGGCGTCACGACGGCGCCTGCCCGGGTGAGGGCGACGGTCAGGTCGTCGAGTTGCAGGCAGCGAACCAGGACGTGGTGGTGGGCATCGCCCTCGATGAAGTCGCTGACGGCCTCGTCACGCAGTAGGTGGCCGTGGCCGACCACGATGACGTGGTCGGCGGTTACCGCCATCTCGCTCATCAAGTGACTGGAGACGAAGACCGTACGGCCTTCGGCGGCAAGTGCGCGCATCAACTGGCGGATCCACACGATGCCTTCGGGATCCAACCCGTTGACCGGTTCGTCGAACATCAACACCGGCGGGTCACCGAGCAGCGCGGCCGCGATCCCCAGGCGTTGTTTCATGCCCAGGGAAAGCTTCCCGCTCGCCGGTGCGCAACCGACTCCAGCCCCACGATGCCGAGCACCTCGCCCACCCGACGAGCAGGAATCCCGTTGCTCTGGACCAGGCTCCAACGGATGGTGGTAGGCGGTACGACTCGGATGGATCGCGTTCGCGTCGATCAACGCCCCCACTTCGCGCATCGGCGCGGGCAGATCTCGGTAGCGAAGACCGCCGATCGTGGCCGTCCCGCCGGTCGGGGCATCCAGGCCGAGCAGTAGCCGCATCGTGGTGGTCTTTCCTGCCCCGTTGGGACCGATGAAGCCGGTGACCCGACCGGGCTCGACCTCGAAGCTCAAGTCGTCCACCGCCAAGGTCTGCCCATAGCGCTTGCTGAGTCCATTCGCTCTGATCGTCCGGTCGCCGGACAGCGCCGACGCCGGCGGCCGGCTCATCGGGCCCCGCCGCGCTGGGCAGCCGGTTGGCGCGACGGAGACGTTGGCGACACGCAGACACCGATCATCAACCAAGCTTGCAAGGGTCAGGCCGCGGCGACCAGAGTCGGAAGTCCCTCAGGCCAGTAGCCGGTCGAGGTCGGGTGTGGCATGACGGGTCCGGCGTATGGCGTCATGTAGTTCCTGGGCAAGGGCGCGCATTTCCTCAGGGGCGGCTCGACTGTGGGCGGCGAACCACAGCTCTCCCCGAGGGCCGGCGAGCACGCGACGCCAGTAGGCCGTGACCAACACCGTGGGCAGGTGGTAGAGGATCCGCAGGTTCGTCGGGATCTCAGCGTTGCCGGCGGAGCTCAAAGCGGTGAACGCTTGGCGGGTGGCGCGCACCATCAGCCGTATGGTGGCTGGGTCGGCGGCCAGTCGGGCTGCGTCGGTGTCGACGCGGTAGAGAGCGAACGCGATCGGCACCACGAATGCCGCGTGCCCGTAAAGCCAATCTTCGATGTTGGCGCTGACTGTCGTGGGAAAGCCGGCGCCGTTGAGGACGCCTTGCAGGTGCCGGACCCGTGCAGTCGTGGCGCCTGCTGGTTCGCCGAGCATCGTCTTCTGTTGATCGATCAGCACGTAGGTGATCACCGAGCCCTCGCGGGTACCGCCGGCGGCCGGGAAGCCGAACAAGGCACGGGTGCCGAGTGCGTCGACGAGCTCGGTTGCGCGATTGGCTATGTTGCCGAAGAACAACACGTCTGAGCCGTCGGTCATCGCCGTCAAGACGGGCAGCGTGCTCGTGAGTTGCTCGGCCCGTACGGGCACCAGCACCAGGTCGTAGCGGTCCTCGGGTGCTGGCTTCCTGATCACAGCTACCGGTAGCGCCGTCCGGTTTCCGGACTCAGCATCCTGCAGGAGCAGCCCGTGGGTTTGTAGATCCGCCAAGCGAGGGACCTTAGTCCCGCCGGCAGCCGGTGCCTGGTCCCGGCTTCTCAGGACGTATGGCACTACGAAGCATTCGGCCGGACCTGGATGGTTGAGGTGAACGCCCTCGTGCGATGCGGGGCGTGCACCTCAAATAGAAGGTCATAGGTGGTTTCCATGACGATCGCCCCTCCTCGCCCGGCTTCTCACCAAGCCACCGGCGCCCCACCGGCTTCTGGACGAGAGAGAACGCTCGGTCTTGGATCTTCGACCGCTCTGGTGATGGGTTCGATCGTCGGCACCGGCATCTTCACGATGCCGGCGGTGCTGGCCGGCGCCGGTACGAGTTCCATCCTTGTCCTGGGGGTGATCTCGATCGGCGCGGTGCTGCTCGGGGTGATGTTCGGGCAACTGACCAAGCGAGTGCCCTCCAGCGACGGTGGCCTGTACGCCTACTCGCGGCACGAGTTCGGGGATTTTGCCGGCTATCTGACCGCGTGGTGTTACTGGATCACCGCGTGGGCAGGCAACGCGGCGATCGTGTCCTCGTGGGTGCTCTACGTCGAATCGCTCTTCGCGATAGCCCATCCCTCGGCTTGGACGAACCTGGGTATCGCCTTACTGGGCCTGTGGATTCCGGCCGTGGTCAACCTGATCGGGGTTCGGCAGATGGCGTGGTTTCAGAACGTGTCCGTCGTGTTGAAGTTCCTGCCGCTGCTCGTCGTGGGGGTCGTCGGCTGGTTCTTCGTCAAGGCGGCCAACTTCGGGCCGTTCAACGCCAGCGGCGGTAGCCTCTACAGCGCGATCGGGATCGCTGCCGGAGTCGCGCTGTTCTCCTTCATCGGTGTCGAATGCGCCTCGATCGCCGCTGGCCGGGTCAAAGACCCGCGTCGCAATGTGGGACGGGCGTCGGTGTTGGGTACCGCAGCGAGCGCGCTGCTCTACATCGCGGTCACCGCGGTGGTCATGGGTCTGGTGACCCGCGGTTCGCTGGTAGGCAACGGTGCGCCGTTCGTCGACGCCTTTCAGACGATGTTCGGCCACGCGACCTGGGTCGGCAAGGTTGTCGCCGGTACCGCTGTGGTGTCAGGCATCGGCGCGCTGAACGGTTGGACCCTGGTCACGGCCGAAATGCCCTGGGCCGCAGCGAAGGACGGCCTGTTCATCCCGCAATTCGCCAAGACCTTCCGCGACGGGACGCCGTGGTTCGGCATCCTCGTCTCGACCGTCGTCGCCTCAGCGCTGATGGCGTTCGCCTATAGCGGCAACACCGGGCTGAAAGTCTTCACCTACCTCGTCGACCTGTCCGTCGTGACGGTGGCCATCCCGTACTTCTTCTCCGCCTGCGCTCAGCTGGCCTACCTGGTATCCCGTCGCCGCAAGGTTGTGGGCTGGGCGCTGGCGCGCGATCTCTCCATCGCCGGAGCGAGCGTGCTGTTCTCGCTCTGGGTCACTTTCACCGCCGGCTACCAGGCTGTCTATCAGGCCATGCTGCTGGTGCTGGTCGGCATCCCGATCTATGCCTTCCTCAAGGCCCGCCGCGAACGGTTGGGCGAGGTGGCCGAACCGATCGAGGCATCCGAGAGTGACCTGTTGCTGGAGGTGTCCGCATGAACCGCACGCTGGGCGTTCACTCCGAAGTCGGCCAACTGCGCCAGGCGATCATCCACCGACCGGGCCTGGAACTGAGCCGGCTCACCCCCAGTAACTGCGACGAACTGCTCTTCGACGACGTGCTGTGGGCGGCCAAGGCCCGCGAAGAACACGACGTGTTCGCAAGCACCCTGCGCGAGCACGGTGTCCAGGTCCACCTGTTCGGCGACCTGCTGGCCGACACCCTGGCCCTTCCGGAGGCGCGCGCGTTCGTGCTGGACCGCATCTGCACCCCGGAACTGGTCGGACCTACGCTGGCTGGTCCGCTGCGAGCATTGGCCGATGACGTGCCCGCCCCGGTCTTGGCTGAGCTGCTGATCGGTGGCGTCACCCGAGCCGATCTCTCGCCACTACAGGTCCACAGCCTGCGTTGGCAGAGCCTGGAGCTGAACGACTTCGTCCTGCCACCATTGCCGAACACCCTCTTTCAGCGGGATAACTCCGCCTGGGTCTATGGCGGGGTGACCATCAATCCGATGGCCAAGGCGGCCCGTCAACGCGAGTCGCTGCACAGCCGCGCGGTCTACCGCTTCCACCCGCTGTTCGCCGACGCCACCTTCCCGGTCTACTACGGCGATGACGACCTCAACCACCAGCCAGCCACCCTGGAGGGCGGTGATATCCATGTCCTTGGCCGCGGCGTTGTCCTGATCGGCATGGGGGAGCGCAGCACGCCGATGGGGGTAGAGATCCTGACGCGCGAATTGTTCCGCAGTGGCCAGGCCAGCACCGTGATCGCGGTGCAGCTGCCCAAGTCGCATGCGTTCATGCACCTGGACACCCTGCTGACGATGATCGATGTCGACACGTTCGTCCGCTACCCGTACCTGGATCTCGAGGCACTGCAGCCGTGGGTGGTGACCGCGACCGATCCCGAGGAGATCAGCGGGGAAGACACCGGCGGCCTGCACGTCGAACGGCGCGATGACCTGTTCACCACGATCGCCGATGCCCTCGGCTTGGACAAGGTCCGAGTTCTCCGCGCCGATGAGGACGCCCGAGCCGCCGAACGGGAGCAGTGGGACGACGCCAACAACTTCCTCACCATCGCCCCTGGGGTCGTTGTCGGCTACGAACGCAACACGGTCACCAACGGCATGCTCGCCGCGAACGGCATCGAAGTGCTGAGCATCCCCGGCAGCGAACTCGGCCGTGGTCGCGGCGGCGCCCGCTGCATGACCTGCCCGATCCAACGAGACGGGATCTGACATGACAGCCGTGGCCACACGTCACCCCGGGTCCCTGCTGAAGGAACTCGACCTCAGCAAAGAGCAGTTCCTCGGCTACCTGGAATCAGCCGCCGCGCTCAAGGCCGCCAAAGCGACCGGAAGTGAAGTTCCCCGCCTGGGCGGGAAGAACATCGCGCTGATCTTCGAGAAAGCATCCACCCGGACCCGCTGCGCGTTCGAGGTCGCGGCGCACGACCAGGGCGCCCACGTCACCTACCTCGGTCCGGACGGCTCGCACATCGGCAAGGAGGAGTCCATCCCCGACACCGCCAGGGTGCTGGGCCGGATGTTCGACGGCATCGAATTCCGCGGCTTCGCCCAAGCCACCGTCGAGCAACTCGCCGACCACGCCGGGGTGCCGGTGTGGAACGGCCTCACCACCGAGTGGCACCCCACCCAGATGCTCGCCGACATCCTCACCATGACCGAACACCACCACGGAACCTTGGAGAGCATCTCCTACTGCTTCGTCGGGGACGGCCGCAACAATGTCGCCAGGTCGCTGTTGATCACCGGCGCACTGCTCGGAATGGATGTCCGCATCGCCGCACCCCGCGCACTGTGGCCACCTGATGATGTCATCGCCACGGCTCGCTCGCTCGCCGCCGGCAGCGGTGCGCGTCTGCTGGTGACCGACGATGTGCGGCAGGGCGTGCGCAATGCCGAGTACCTCTACACCGACGTGTGGGTCAGCATGGGCGAAGCCGATAGCGAATGGGCAACCAGGGTCACCGAACTGCTGCCGTATCGGGTCACCGATGACCTGATGGGCGCAACCGGGCGATCCGACACCAAGTTCATGCACTGCCTGCCCTCGATTCACAATGCCGACACCGACCTCGGCCGGCGCGTGCTGGACCAATTCGGACTCACCGGAGCGGAGGTCAGCGAATCCGTCTTCGAATCCCCGGCATCGATCGTGTTCGACCAGGCCGAGAATCGCCTGCACACCATCAAGGCCGTCCTGGTCACCGCCCTAGGTGCTTGATGCGCATCATGATCGCCCTGGGCGGCAACGCACTTCTCGAGCGACACGACAAACCCGACGCTTCGATCCAGCGCCGCCACATCCAGGCCGCCGCGGCCGCGCTCGTTCCCTTGGCCGCCGAGCACGACCTGCTCATCTGCCATGGCAACGGCCCGCAGGTCGGCCTGCTGGCCTTGGAGAGCGAGGCCGACACCTCACTGTCGGAGCCCTATCCGTTGGACGCGCTCGGCGCGCAGACCCAAGGCATGATCGGGTACTGGCTGGCTCAGGAGTTACGCAATGCCGGTGTCCTGCGGCCAGTAGCCGCGCTCATCACCCAAACGGTCGTCGCCGCTGACGACCCAGCCTTTGCCCACCCCACCAAGTTCGTCGGAGCGGTCTATCCCCACGATGTCGCCGCCGAACTTGCGGTACGGCATGGCTGGACGGTGGCGCCGGACGGACCGGTCTGGCGACGGGTGGTGGCCTCACCCAGCCCGGTGCGCATCGTCGAGGAGTCCGTCATCAGCCGACTGATCGGCGCTGGCGTGCTGGTCATCTGTGGTGGCGGCGGTGGCGTACCCGTTGTGCAGGAAACCAACGGCACCTACACCGGCGTACAGGCGGTGGTCGACAAAGACCTCACGGCGGCGAGCATCGCCGGCTCGATGGGCGCGCAACGGCTACTGCTGCTCACGGACGTATCCGCGGTGCAACGCCACTTCGGCACTGCCCGCGCAGAACTACTGCGCACCCTGGACGTCGACGAGATTGCCGGGCTGAACCTACCGGCGGGCTCGATGCTGCCCAAGGCCCAGGCGTGCGCGCGCTTCACCAGCGCCACCGGTTACCCGTCGGCTATCGGAGCATTGACCCAGGCCAGCGCCGTTCTCGCGGGCACGGCGGGCACCACCATCACCGACCGCGCCGCGAGAAGCCTGAGCCCAACCGGCTGACACGCTGGAGATCGACTCGATCCAGCCGTCCACCCCCACCGTGAAGACGCGCCGATCTAGCTGGCTATGAACGCTCAGACTTCCCGGCGTGCTCAGGTGGCCCGGCGGCGAATCAGGTAGAAGCAGAGCCAGCCGAGCACGGCGGCCGCTGCGAGGAAGATCGCTGTCTCGTAGCTCTGGAAGATCCAGTATCGGTTCGCGGGCTGGTAGGTCACCAGGCCGTGGTAGGTCGAGCTGAGTTTCGTGACGCAGGTTTGAAAGGCCTGCCGGGCATCTGCCGGTGCCTGGGTCGGGACGGCGTGACCCGAGCCGGGCACCGTCTCGGGTAGTGGCAGGGCAAGATTCGGGCAGGCGCTCAGGGCAGCCTGTGAGGTGAGGCCGTGACCGTCGGCGTCGAGGATGCGGGTCGAATAGACCCACGCGTTGGGAAGGTTCGGCGGTCCGGCGAACAGGGTGGGCGGCCCGCCGTTGGTGCTGCCGAAGCCCTGGGTCACCTCGGCGAGGGACGTGGTGAGATGTCGTGGCGACATCAGGTGTGGGCGCACCAGGTAGCTGAAGGCGAGCCGGACGCCGAGGAACACGCCCAAGGTGGTCGCCATGGCGGGCAGCGTGCGCCGGATGAGCACGCCGGCCGTGACGCCGAGCACGAAACCGAATGCGGCGTAGCCGAGCGGTGCGATGTTGCGTTCGCCGAACACTCCGGCGCCGAACCGGTTCAGATGCGCTCGGTCGATCGGGCTTGACCACCAGGTGACCAGCAGGCTCAGCAGGCCGGTGGTCGCCACGCTGGCCAGGCCGACGACGGCGAGCTTGGCCCTGAGCCAGTGGGTGCGGCTGACGCTCTGCGTCCAGGCCAGCCGGTGGGTGCCGGTCTCGAGTTCCCGGCTGATCAGCGGCGCGCCCCAGAAGGCGCCGATGAGGGCAGGTAGCGCTACCAGGGCGGTGCCGATCAGCTCCAGCAGCTGATCGACCCTACCGAGGTTGACGTTGACCTGGCGGCAGTTGTCCGATGCGGCACAGGCAGTTTGCGCTTTGGCGTACAGGTCATAGAGGTGCGCGAGGTGCGGTCTGGTCGAGATCAGCAGGACGGCGACGATCAGCAGCAACCCGAGGGCCACCCCGGCCTGGATGCGGAACTGGCGCAGGCTGAGCCGGATCATCGGACGGCGCCAAGGTGCGAGCTCGACGCGCGGCTGGCGGAGGCGGCGCGTCGCAGGTAGGCCAGCACCAGATCTTCCAGACCTACCGGCTCGACGGTCCACGCCGGGTCATGGATCGGACCATCGCAACGGACGAACAGGGTGCTCTGCCGGTCGGTGTGGCTGGCCTCGATAACCAACTGATCCGCCGGCAAGGTGCTCGGATCGCGGCGCGGCCCAGTGAATCGATAGTGGCAGGACAGCAACTCCTCGACATCGCCGGCCAGTTGCACCCGCGAGTCGGTCAGCAGAATGAGGTAGTCGCAGACCCGCTCCAGATCGGCCACCAGATGCGAGGAGAGGATCACGGTGAGGTCGTCCTCAGCCACGGCCTCCATCAGCCGCTGCAGGAATTCGTGGCGGGCCAGCGGGTCCAGGCTCGCGACCGGTTCGTCGAGCACCAGCAGCTCAGGTCGCTTGGCGATCGCCAGGGTCAGTGCGAGCTGCGCATGTTGACCGCCCGACAGCTTCCCGGCGCGCTGGCCGGGATCAAGCCCCAACTCCTCGATGCGGCGGTCGGCGAGTGCCGCATCCCACCGGGGATTGAGCCACCCACCCAGCCGCAGATGGTCGGCGACCGTCAGCGATGCGTAGAGCGGATTCTGCTGGGCCACGAACCCGACCCGGCTTAGCTGGGTGGGATTTTCCGCCGGCCGCGCGCCCAGGACATCGATCTGGCCGGCGCTGGGTTCGAGAAGGCCGACCGCGAGATGCAGCAGCGTGGTCTTGCCTGCTCCGTTCGGCCCGACCAGGCCGACGACCCGCCGCTGGGGAACCTCGACAGTGCAATCGCGCAACGCCCAGCGCTTTCGGTAGCGCTTGCCCAGGCCGTCCGCCTCGAGGATGGCGGTCATGCCACGCCTGCACTGCTCATGAGTCGAAAGGTGTCCTGAAAAAGATCCTCGATGTTCTCATCGTCCAGGCCGGCGAGCCGCGCCTTGTCGAGCCAGCGCCGCAGCTCCCGTCTCAGCGGCGCGTGCACGCTGGGCGAATCGCCGCCCAGGGTGCCGGTGACAAAGGTTCCGACGCCCGGGCGAGCAGCGACGAGTCCGGCATGTTCGAGTTCCCGATAGGCCTTGAGCACCGTATTCGGGTTGATCGCCAAGGCTGCAACGACATCCTTCACCGTCGGCAATTGGTCACCCGCGACGAGCAGTCCGAGTCGGAGCGCGCGGCGCGTCTGCTGCACGATCTGCTGGTACGGCGGTACTCCGGACCGGCTGTTCAGATGGAACTCGATCACGATGCCAGCTCCATTGCACTAGTTGAGTAGCACAATGGTCACCTAGCCAGCTGTGACTGTCAACAGCTCCGCGGGTTACGGATGTGTCCGCCGTCCGGGGAGACACTAGACAGAAGGTCACCGCGCAATACATAATGTCTAAGCTGGCTTGCTAGGGAGGACGCATGCTCGAGAACTCTGACCCGCCAACCCCGGGGCTTGCGCACGACCCGACGGCGCTGCTGGAGGTCAGGAACCTCCACGTCAGCATCCAGGTGCCCGACGGCCTCCTTCAGGTGGTCGACGGGGTCAGTTTCAGCGTGGCCAGAGGCGAATCCTTGGGACTCATTGGCGAGTCAGGCTCCGGAAAGAGTGTCACGGCCCTGTCGATTCTGCGCTTGCTGAACTCGCAGCACGCCAGCATCGATGCCGACACAATGCGATTCGACAAGACAGATCTGACGGCGGCGTCGAGTGGCGAGATACAGAAATTACGAGGCGGTCGGGTCGGATTCGTGTTCCAAGAACCCATGTCGAGTCTCAATCCGGTCCTGCGGGTGGGAAATCAGGTCACCGAATCACTCCGCATTCACCGCGGTATGAAACGAGCGGAATCGCGCGCGGCCGCACCTCAACTACTTCACTCGGTACAAATCTCGGATCCCGAGGCCCGCGCCAGGCAGTATCCGCACAATCTGTCGGGCGGCATGCGCCAACGCGTCATGATCGCATCGGCGCTTGCCTGCAATCCAGAGCTGTTGATTCTCGATGAGCCCACCACCGCACTCGACGTCACGGTGCAGGCTCAAATTCTCGAACTGCTCCGTCAGAAACGGGCCGAGAGCGGCCTCGCAATGCTGCTGATCTCGCACAATATCGGCGTAATTTCTACGATGACCGACCGTATCGCGGTAATGTATGGCGGCCGAATCGTGGAGTCGGGACCGACCGCGGACATTCTCCGCAGCCCGTCGCATCCTTATACGCAGGCCCTCGTGGCGGCAATGCCGGAAAGTCACGGTATCGGTGAGCGCCTCACCTCGATACCTGGCGTCCCACCCGTACCACGGGTTACTCGACTTCCCGGCTGTAGCTTCGCGCCACGGTGCACAGATGTGGCGGACACATGCAGGACTGTCGAGCCCGTCATCGGAATAGACGGCCCAGTCGCATGCTGGTATCCCAGAGAACCCGAAGATCACCTCCGAAAGCCGACAAACGACGAAGGCCGGACGGTGCACGCCCAGATGCAGGTACGGAGTCGGGCCTTTCCTGTTTCAGCCGACCGCGAGATTCCGGCCGCCATGGTCAGCGTTCGGAATCTCTCGAAGGTGTTCGCAGCGCGCGGGTTCGACTCCCGAAAGCCGGGGAATTCCATCCATGCCCTGCAGGATGTGTCGTTCGACGTGATGGCGGGGGAGATCTTCGGAATTGTGGGCGAGTCTGGCTGCGGCAAGTCCACCTTGGCTCGCATCATCTGCGGGATCGAGCAGGCGTCCGCCGGCGAGGTTCAGATACACGGTGTCGACGTATCTCGGCTGACGAAGCGAGACCAGGAGGGCAGGCAGCTTCGCCGCGACGTACAGTACGTATTTCAAGATCCGTACGCCTCGCTCAATCCCAGAATGACGGTCACGGATGCGCTCGAGGAAGTATTGCGAGCGAACGCGACAACCCAGAACGAGTGGAAGCGAAGAGAAGTCCGGAAGCGACTGGTTGCTGAGGTTCTAGAGTCGGTTGGCCTGGGCGCCCGAGCTGCCGCACGCTATCCGCACGAGTTCTCCGGCGGACAACGGCAGCGCATCGCTATCGCCCGAGCGCTGGTACTCAAGCCCAAGGTAATACTGTGCGACGAGCCGGTTTCTGCGCTCGACCTCTCCATCCAAGGCCAGATCCTGAATCTTTTCCATGATCTGAGGTCGGAGTTCGGCCTCACCTTCATCGTGATCAGTCATGATCTGTCCGTCGTCCGCCACGTGACGGACCGGACGATGGTCATGTATCTCGGTAGGACGATGGAACTCGGGACCAGCAGCAGCATCGCGATCGGCGCGCAGCATCCATACACCGAGGCGCTGCTCTCGGCGGCACCGACCACCCATCCGTACCGGCGCGACCTGGTGGTTCTCGAAGGGGATATCCCCTCACCGACCAACCCGCCGGCGGGTTGTGTTTTTCATACCAGGTGTTGGGTTCGCAGCGATACGCCCGACCCGACGCGCTGCGCCACAGCGATACCGCCGAAGGTCGGCGATGCGACTACGTCAGAAGCGTGGTGCCATTTTCCGCTTGGCATGCCTCGGCAGGCGTCCGTAATCATGAGCGAGGAGAAGTAATGACTGCCCAGCAGATGACCGGCGGTAGTGAGCCGCCGCGAATCGGTACAGAATCCGGGGTTTTCAATTTCGGTGACCTCAGTGATTCGGCCTGGCGCGCCGACTATGAGGCCGTTGCTTTCACCATAGCGGAGGAGCACCCAGGCTCACCGCGTAGTACACATGTCGACGCAATCAGGGAGCGCGCCAAACTCCTGAACTACCGGCTGCCCTCGACACCCGAAGAACGGCTGGTCGAGCTCATTCGAATGTCGGCCATGGTGGGCGACGGTCACACTCGTCTCAAAGGCCTCATGAAAGCCGGAGTCTGCTTTCCCGGCTTGAGAAGGTTTCCGTTCACGCTGCGGTGGTTGGAGGACGGCCTGTTCGTCACGTCGACGAACCCGGCGTGGCGACATCTGCTCGGCTGCCGGGTCATCGAGATAGAGCAATGGGGTGCAGCGGCGATTGTCACGCAGCTGGCAAGCCTGGCGAGCGCCGACAATGCCTGGCGTGTTCGCGCGGTCGTTCCTGGTCTGGCGGTATTGCCGGACGTGCTCGCCGGCGTCGGGGTCGTGTCGCCAACTGATGATCCATTAATCACGTTCGAGACCGCCGAAAAAAACAGCATTCGCGAGCGCGTCACCTCCGACCTCGTGACGGTCGATGAGGTCTGTCAGTGGCAGACACGAAGCGAAGTGTCCTGGTGGCCGGTCTATGGCCCGCCAACCGCCAATTTCAGTTTCCGGGATCTTGAAGGTAGTCCGGGTACGGTCTATGCCGCGTACAACAGCGCACGTGACGAGCCGGACTCAATTCTCGAAGAGCAATTCGGGCTGTGCCTCGATCATGTCGAACAGACCCGCGCGGATCGACTCATCCTCGACCTGCGGAGCAACGGCGGGGGTAACTTGACCTTGAATCGACCGCTGATCGAGGGAATTCAGGGTTCCAGCCGCGTGAACTCACCCGGCCGGCTGGGGGTCCTTATCGGACGTCACACGTTCTCGGCGGCGATGATCTGCGCGGTTGCCCTGGAGTCTCAGACCGCGGCGACGTTCGTCGGCGAGCCAACCGGGGCCAAGCCCAACCACTATGGCGACGCGATTGCATATCCGTTGCCCAGCGGCCTCGCCGATATCGAAGTGTCCTCTCTGTGGTGGCAGACATCTGACCCGTGGGACATTCGGGAAGCGATCGTCCCGCAGGTGGCCGCAGCCGACAGCTCGGCCGCGTACCTGGCGGGCGAGGACCGATGCCTGCTCGCGGCTCTCACGTATCTGCGCAACAGCTAGGGGCGAGGAATGCAGACCTCTGCCAGTACCGAGTTGATGGACGGGCTCGCCTTCGGATTGACGACCTGCCGACTCCCGGCGTTCCTGCGGCCGGACTCGTCCGTCCTGGTATTCGTGCGCTCGGTGGTCGACACCGCGATGGACCGAACGCGCGGGTCGCTGCATGCGCTCGACGTGTCGGGCGGCCCGGAAAGGACGCTGTCCACCGCGGAGCACGACGTCAGATACTTCGCCCTCAACCACGATGGATCTGAGATCGCTGTGTTCGACGCGCGAACGAAGAGCGTGCTGGTCGCCGGCCTCTCGGCGGCGGGTGAGCTGGCTACTCCTGGCTGGCCCACGAGCGTCGAAGTCGACTGTGATGCCGGCCCGACCTGGTCGCCGACTCGCAGGCGGTTGGCCCTGACGCTGAGGCCGGCGATCGGCGAGGAGCACCGCACCGCGGAAGTGGTCACAGGGCGCTTCTACAAGGAAGATACCTACGGTTTCGTCGGCCAGTCACGCAGACAGGTAAGCGTGCTGAATCTTGACGAGAACGAGCTCGAATGGACGTCCGAACTGGCCCACGGCGCCAGTTTGCCGACCTGGTCACCGGACGGGGAGCGGCTGGCCGTGCGCGTGGGCTCGGCCGCGGGCTTTCCCTGGGGCACGGTCGCAATCCTGGATCAGGCAACCGGCGGCGTGATCTCGATCCTTGAGCCCTGGCAGGGAACCGTCGAAGCGATCACCTTCTACGGCGAAGACAGCATCGTCTTTGTAGGCAGCGAAGGACCGTGGACGCAGCAGACCGACGTGCACGTGTGGAACTGGCGCACCAACGAGCTGCGGAGCGTTTCGCACGATCTGCCATGGCAAATCTGGGTCTATGGCTTTCATGTCAGCCCCAGCCCGCTCAGCTACCTTGACGATCATTCGCTCCTGCTCGCCGGGGTCGCGGACGGTTCGAGCGGCCTCTACTCCTTCGATCTTCGCTCGGGGAACTGGCAGCGGCTGCACTCGAGCCACGGTGTCCGAGGCGGGCTCGCGTACAGCTCGCGGTTAGCTGTCGTCGTGCAAGAGATGAGCGAAGTCAGCACGATGGGCGGCCTGTCCGCGGTCTCCTTGCCACTCAGCAGCGAACGCGTTCTCGTATCGGCGAACGAAGATTTCTTCGAGAAATACGGAGAACTTGTCGTTGACCGCTACTCGATCCCGTCTGATGGGGAGCAGATCGACGCCTGGCTGCTCCACGAGCCGGGTACCTCGCTGTCCTCGGCGCCGCTAGTCCTGGACATCCACGGCGGGCCGCACAACTTCTACGGGGAGTTCTTCCTGGCGGAGCATCAGCTCCTGGCCCGCAGCGGCTTTCTCGTGTTGTACTGCAACCCGCGAGGGTCTGGCAGCTACAGCAGGGAATTCGCAGCCGCAACGCTGACCGGTCAATGGGGCACCGCCGACTCGGGCGACATCATGACCGTTCTCCATTCGGTTCGCGGGCAACTAGGTCACCGGGGCCAGGTGGCGGTGTCCGGTTGGAGCTACGGCGGCTATCAAGTACTCACGCTTCTGCAGAGATATCCGGAGCTCTTCGCGGCCGGGGTGTGCGGCGCTCCCGCGTCAGACTTCCTGTCCTGGTACGGAACTTCCGACGCCGGGCCCACCTTCGCGGCCGGCGAACTAGGTGGGCTGCCGGCGGAGCGTACGGAGCTGTACGCGGACGGCTCGCCCAGTCGTCACCTCGATGCGGTCCGTGCGCCGCTGCTGCTACTTCATGGCTTACAGGACATGCGCAGCCCCATCGCCCAGACTGAGATCGTCCACCGGATGCTGTCCGATGCCGGAAAGGTCGTACGGTACGTCCGGTATCCAGGGGCGTCACACGGGTTCAGGAACACCGGACGACCGAGCCAGCGAAGGCACGTCCTGCAGGAACTCGCGTGCTGGCTGTCGACACATCTTCAGGTGGCAGCCGCTCCAGAGGTGGAGAAACCCGTTGCTTCATAACGACATTACCGATGTGCCGGGCGTCGCGGTCGGCCACTGTACGTTGATTTCGGGCGATGGCGCGCATCAGCGCGGAGTCGGTCCAGTTCGGACAGGCGTGTCGGTCATACTTCCGCGGGCCGACCAGGTGTGGCAGTCGACGGTTTTCGCCGGGTACCACCGGCTCAATGGCAACGGTGACATGTCTGGTCTTCAGTGGATCGCGGAGAGTGGCCAGCTGGGCGGCCCGATTGCGCTGACGAACACCTACTCGCTCGGTACCGTCCGCGACGCCCTCATCGGTATCGCGCTCACCGAGGTGAGCGAGAGCATGGGGCCGTGGTCACTGCCGGTGGTGGGTGAAACGTGGGACGGCGTGCTGAACGATATCGAGGGCCAGCATGTCACCGCGCAGCACGTGCGCGAGGCGATCGACAATGCGACGTCCGGTCCCATTCGTCAAGGCTGCGTCGGTGGTGGCACCGGTATGACTGCGTTCGGATTCAAGGCGGGCATTGGATCCGCGTCAGAACTCATCCAGATCAATGGGCAGACATATACCGTCGGGTCGCTGGTGCAGGCGAATTTCGGGGACCGAGATCAACTCCGTATCGATGGCGTGCCGGTGGGTCGGCTCATCGATCCGTCGAGCGTCCCGCCACCGTCGCCGGCCGTCAGCGGCGGCTCAATTATTGCGATCCTCGCGACGGATGCTCCATTGTTACCGCATTCCTGCAGGCGCCTCGCGCAGCGGGCCGCGCTCGGAATCGGCGTGGCCGGCGGTACGGCGAACAACAGCTCGGGCGACTTTGCGCTCTGTTTCTCCACGGCCAATCACGAGGTGCCGCCGGCCTTGGCAGGCTCCGGACGGGTTGGCTCTAAGGCTGAATTCATCAGTGATGGTGATCTGACGCCGCTCTTGAAGGCCGCCGTGTCTACAACGGCGAAGGCGATCTACAACTCACTGCGGCATGCCACCACCCTCGCTGGCAGAGACGGCGTGGTGGCGCACGCGCTGACGGACGCCCTGCTGGCGGGTGCGCGGGCTCGATGGGTGAACGAACTGTCCAGTGACTTGACGTAGAGTCAAAGCGTCCATAGGATCAACTGTGTGCGGACACAATCTCATCTTAGATATCGCTATGCGGGTCCAGCGGGGCCTGCTGGGCCTCGTTTGATTGCACATCAGGCACGGGTCGCGCGCAACATCGACTATATGAAACGTAAGGCTGAAGCTTCCGAGGTGTCGTTCCGCCCGCACTTCAAAACACATAATTCGCGATCAGTCGGTCGCATCTTCCGCACCATGGGCGTGGACAAGATCACCGTTTCCAGCGTGACGATGGCGGAGTATTTCGCGGCGGCGGGCTGGTCCGACATAACTATCGCCTTTCCGGTCGACGTTCGGGCAATTGCGCGTCTCAAGGCGCTTGGCGAGGCGATCAGCCTCAATCTGATTCTCGACTCGGTTGAGGCCGTCAATGCGGTGGCATCAGCAGGCGTTCGGGCGTCCAGTTGGCTCGATCTGGACACTGGCTATCGGCGCACCGGAGTGCCGGCCGGCGATCGCCAGCGCATTGTCAGCTTGGCGACGAGTGTGCACAGTGCTGGACTCGAGCTTCGGGGAATCCTCACGCACGCCGGCCACAGCTACTCAGCCGCAAGTACCGACCAGGTAGTGACGATCTGGAACGAATCGGTTCTGCAGATGGTCCAGGCTCGCGAATGGATCGCTTCGGAATGTGGGATCAGCCCGCCTATTTCAGTGGGTGACACGCCTGGCTGCAGCCTCGTCCCCGTTCTTGAGAACGTTGATGAGATTCGGCCAGGAAACTTCGTCTTCTACGACCTGCAACAGCTCACGCTGGGCTCGTGCACCGCGGACCGCCTAGCGCTAGCCGTCGAGTGCCCGATTGTCGGGGTGTATCCGGATCGCGGCGAAGTAGTGATTCACGGCGGCGCGGTCCATCTCTCGAAGGAATACCTGACAGATAGATCCGGCGAGCCCGTCTACGGCGGCGTCCTGCAGGTGGGCGAGGATGGCTGGCAACTGCTGGATTTCGAGGCTGCCCGCATCACCTCGCTAAGTCAGGAACACGGCGTCGTGACGCTCAACTCAGCAGCGATCCGCCAGCTACACGTTGGTGACGTCCTGCTCATAGCACCCGTTCATGCCTGTTTGGCAGCAAATGGCGCGTCCACCCCCATCAAGCTAGTGAACTGACAAGGAGTAAGAGTAGTGGTAGAGATTTCCAGGATTACTGATGCGCCGGTGGTAAGCACGGGTAAGCCCTATTCGCAGGCCTGCCGAGTTGGCGATCTCGTATTCGTATCCGGCCAGATCGCTCTCGATAGCGATACCTGTGAGCCCGAATCTGGGGGATTCGAAGCCCAGGTACGTCGAGTGTTCGAGAACCTAGGCGTGGTTCTTCGCCATGCTGGCGCCGATCTCGACACGGTAGTCAAGACGACGTGCTTCCTGGTGGATCTGGCGAATGTGGACGTGTTCAATTCGGTCTATCGTGAGTATTTTGATGCTGACAATCTGCCGGCACGGTCGACGTTTCAGGTTGCCGGCCTCAGTCCGGGCATCGAGGTCGAAATTGAGGCTGTCGCGGCGATTGCCTCGCCTAGGTAGCACGAATCTAGCCAGTCGGATCAGCTCGGACGGTGGTCAGGGTTCGCCTTCTCCTCCGCGGCGCTCGTCTCCTCTGCCCGAAGTTCTTGAAGGTAGTTGTAGACAGTGGCCCGGGTTACGCCGAGCCGGGTCGCCACGTCCGACACCGAACGTCGAAGGGCAAAGACGCCGCGGTCTTGAAGTGCACGCACGATGTCGTAACGCTCCTCACGGCTGAGGCGTTCAATGGGCACCGCGGAACGGCTTTCATGCTCGTCCAGTACCTGATTGATCAACTCACGAACATCGACGGAAAATTCTACGTCGGCAGGCTTGGCGGAAGTACCGTCCGGGCCGACTAGCTCTGATATTGTTTTCGAAACATGACGCAGGTCTGTCACGTCAAAGTTCACGCAGAATGCACCGACGACGTGGCCAGCCGACCGAAGTAGGATCGTTGTCGATTTCAGGATACGACCGTTCTCGCTACGGGTGACGTAGTTGTATTCGTCAGTCGCCGCGTCTCCTTGAGCGATGAGTCGCAGACCAATTGTGCTTGCCGACTGTCCAATGCGTCGCGAAGTTACATCGCCGGCAACATAGATCACCGAATGATCTGGCTGACTGTAATCATGGATAATTACCTCGCACAGGGAACCAAAGGTCTCAGAGATGCCCTGAGCGATAGGCTTGATCGCCTCGAATATTGCGAGCGATGGATCTGACTCTTTCATCGTCCCTCGTCATCGTAGTCATCAATAATTGCGTCGTAGTCATTCAAGGGCTAAGTGTTAGACAGATCGTCCATCTCGGGCCTTCAGGTGTCAAGCTGCCACTCGGGTGCCGACAAACATATCTGCTATACAAAGCAACGCAAGGCTTGACAAGATGTCAAATTAGATCCTACGATGGCTCCATGACGGAAGCCTTGGGTAGTACCGAAACCGTTGGTCTTACTCGGCTGGAGGCTGATTGGCTCTTCACCGGGTCGGGGCCGTTGGTGCGGTCGGGCGTGGTGGTCGTGCAGGGGGACACCATCCTGGCTGCTGGCAGTTCGGACGATGTCGGGCCGACGCCAGGAGCGGCCGTCCGTCGGCTGGGAGACGTCACCTTGATGCCGGGGATGATCGACGTTCATGTCCATCTCACCGGCGAGCGTCAGTACGGTCGAGTCTTCCCAAACCACGCCCTTGAGGCGTTGCGCGCTGCCCAGGATGCGCGCCGACTGCTGTTCTCCGGATTTACGACCGTCCGTGATTGCGGATCGAACGTGTCCATCGCATTGCGCGACACGATCGCCGAGGGGACGACCCTCGGCCCGACCGTGGTCGCGGCAGGTCCGGCAATCTCGCAAACCGGCGGACATACCGACTGGCACGCGCTCCCGTATGAGCTGATGAAAGTGATCAACGACCGCATGGTCGTCGACGGTGAGACCGAGTGCCGAAAGGTGATCAGACGACTGGTGCGCGAGCGTGCGGACTTCATCAAGATCTGCACCACCGGTGGCGTCGGGACGATGTATGACCACATGCTCGACGAGCATTTCACGGTCCACGAGATAACGGTCATGGTTGAGGAGGCGCATCGAGCCAATCGGAGAGTCGCGGCGCATGCGCAGGGTAAGGCAGGAATTCTCAACGCCGTGCGTGCCGGCGTTGACACCGTGGAGCACGGCTACTTCCTGGATCAGGAGTGCGTCGATGAGATGTTGGCACGGGGAACGATGTTGGTGCCCACCTTCGGCCTGAGCGACATCTTTCGAGAAACCCTCAAGACGCCTGAAATGCTGCCGCCGTGGCGGCGAGAGAAGCAACCTCAATGCCTTGCCGCGATGGAGGCCTCATTCCCGCTGGCGTGGCAGGCTGGGATCCCGATTGCCGTCGGATCCGATTCCATCGGTATGCCGGGCCGCGAATTCGGCAAGAGCGCGGAGGAAGTCATCAGCATGGTCAAGTCCGGCGGCCTTCCGACCGAGCTGGCGCTGGAGTTCGCGACGCGAGGGGGCGCGCGAGCGATTGGCCGCGAGTCAGAGATTGGCGCGTTCGCGCCGGGCATGAATGCCGACGTCATCGCCGTGCATGGGCGACCGACCGATGAGATAGAGAATCTTCGGCGCGTCCAGTTCGTCATGAAGAATGGCGCCGTTATCAAGGAGCAGGAGGGCGAGCCTATTGGCCGGTAATATTCGCCAAGACGCCAGGGCTGGTTCCGTTATCCCGCACTTCACGAATAGTGCGGCGTGGTACGAGTCCGACCCGCCTATTATCGTCCGCGGTGAGGGCAGCTACGTGTACGACAGCCTGGGTCGACGGTACCTCGACGGCCTGTCAAGCCTGTTCTGCGTGCAGCTGGGCCACGGCCGCTCCGATATCTGCGCGGCGGCCGTCGAGCAGCTGCAGACGCTGGCCTACTGGACGAACTGGTCTGCGTGTCACCCCGCCGCAATGAGGGCTGCCGATCTCATTGCAGAGCGCACGCCGGGCGATCTCAATCGCATCTTCTTTGTCAATTCGGGTTCTGAGGCCAATGAGGCAGCGGTGAAGTTCGCCCGGCAGCTTCATTTCCGGCGCGGAGACGTTCAGCGGACGAAGATAATCGCCAGAGATCTCGCCTACCACGGCGTCACCCTGGGCGCCCTTGCGTTGAGTGGCGTGGAGGCTTACCAGGCGCCCTTCGGGGTGACGCTGCCCGGCGTGCTGCGCATTCCCAACACGAAGCATCTTGGTACTGATCTGGATAACAATCTTGAGTCACTCGTATCCCTGATCGAGGCGGAAGGGCCAGAAACAATAGCCGCGATTCTTGCCGAGCCGGTGCAGAACGCGGGCGGTGTTCTCGTTCCGCCGGCCGGGTACTGGCAACGGCTTCGAGAGATCTGCGATCGCTACGGGTTGCTGCTGATCGCAGACGAGGTGATCTGCGGTTTCGGCCGGATCGGTGAGTGGTTCGGCACCGCGAAATACAACGTTGTGCCCGACATAATCACCTTCGCGAAAGGCGTGACTTCGGGCTACGCGCCACTCGGTGGCATGGCGGTGAAAGACCTTCTCGTAGACGAGATGGCCGATCCTGTCCATCCCCATGTCTTCTCTCACGGATCAACGTGGGGCGGCCATCCGGTATCAACTGCAGTCGCTGCGGCGAATATCTTGGCGCTGGAAAGCGAAGGCGTCCTGTCGACGGTCAAGGCCAACGAGCCGTACTTCGCTAACAGCTTGCAAGAACTCTATGGTCGCTATCCACAGATCGCCCACTGGCGCGGCTTGGGGTATCTCTATGCCGTCGAACTGTGCGTTGATCGGAACCGCGACCGAACGCGTGACCGAGCGCTCGGCCAGGCTCAACGAGAGCACCTTCTGCGGCGCCTGCTGCCCGCCGAAATGAGGCGAACAGGAATGCTCACCCGGGCAGACGATCGGGGCGGCACCTTCATCGTCCTCGCGCCACCGCTGACCGCATCGAGAGCTGAGCTGGCCGAGATATTCGGCTGCCTCGACGAAGTCTTGCGCAGTGTGAGCGGCTATCTCGCGAGTGTCTGATGTCTTCAAACACCTCAGTTTTACAATATTTCTTGTATCTTGACGTTTCGACTAACCGGCTATACGCTCTGGCACCAGATCCGCAACGGCGCGGTGTCCACCACAGGCTCATCACCTCTTGTAGGAGGCTGCAATGCTTCACAACCGCAGGCGCGGCTCGGCCGGCCGGACGTTGGGTCAACGAGTTGCGGCGGTCGGTTTCGTCGCTCTGACGGTCGCCGGTTGCACCTCGGGCGGCCACTCGGCGAGCCAGTCGTCGACGGCATCGTCTGACGCCCATCTCACCGCACTGTGCGCCGGGTTTCCGGGCGGCGGAAAAGCCTCGTCCATGCAGGCGATCGGCCATAAGGGCGGGACGCTCGTGGAGGGACATCCGACCGATCTGGAGAGCTACAGCCCCTTGTCGGGTGGCGCGGAAGCCTGGGAATTCACCACCGCGCTGATCTACGACAAGCTGGTGGACATCAACCCAGACGACGGGAATCTCTATCCCGATCTGGCAAGCGCGGTCCCGACGCAGGCAAACGGCGGCATCTCCGCCGATGGTCTGACGTACACCTTCAAGCTCCGGCCAGGAGTCCTGTGGGCCGATGGCAGTAAGTTCACCGCGGCCGACGTGGCGTATGAGTACACGTTGCTCCGAAACGCCGACGTCGGTTCTCCGTTCACCTCGAGCGTCGTAGCGAGGATCAGCTCGGTGACGGCCGCCAGTGACAACGTCGTCGTGTTCAAGCTTCGTCAGCCGGTTGCGTCCTTCATGTTCAGCAACATGTACGGCATCGCGTCCATGAAGGTGCTGTCTCACTTTCCGGCGAAGAGCCTCGAGACGAGCGCCTTTGCCAAGGGCGATCCGGCTTACACGTTCGGCACCGGACCCTTCAAGTTCAGCTCGATCAAGGGCGGCAGCGCGGTCGTGCTGAGCCAGAACTCGCGGTACTTCTGTGGCGTACCCGCCCTGCAGAACTACGTATTCCAGAGCACTTCGAACTTCACCTCGTCGCTGCAGCTGCTGGAGAGTGGGCAGCTCGACGTCGCGCAGATATCTAGCTCCGACGTGAAAGCCGCGAAGAGCGCCGGACTGCAAACCTTCAACTACAACACGCTGTTCTCCACCAATCTCCTCTTCAACCTGAGCTCCGGACGGGCTACCTCGGATACCCTCCTGCGCCAGGCGCTGATGGACGCGCTCGACATACCTGCGATCGCCAAGGGCGCCGGCGGTGGGATCTCGCCGACCGACGCCGGCACTGTGGTGACCCCCAGCCTCATCGCGCCGAAGTCGTTCGCCTTCGGTGCCGATCCAAGCTTGGGCGGGCAGCAAAACCTGCCAGCTGCCGTGAAGCTGCTTCAGCAGGCCGGCTACACCAAGTCCGGCAACCAGCTCGTGAAGGACGGCAAGCCGGTACGTCTCGAGTTGTGGACGATCCAAGGCAACCCGACCCGGGAGCGGGCGGCGGCAATCATCCAGCAGCAATGGAAGCTGCTCGGCGTGCAGGTCGATATCAACACCGAGGACGCGTCGGCGTTCGAGGCGCGCTACCAAACCTCCAAGAACTATGACGTTGCGATCATCGGACTGCTGCACTCGCTCGATCCTGACGACCTGAGCCAGTACTACTCAGGCAGCGGCGCGCTCAACTACAGCCACTACGACAACCCCAGCGTGGACGCGCTGCTGGCACAGGGAGTGAGCACGCCGGACGTCCCCGCACGCAACGCGATCTACGGCAAGGCCGAACAGCAGATCATCGCGGACCAGCCAATGCCCACGCTCTGGTTCAACGGCAACGTGCGTGCGGTCAGCGCGCGTGTCCACAACGTCGTGCCGAATGGGATCGCGCTGGATGTGAACCGCTGGAACGGCGCCTGGTGGTGGATCAGTTGAGAATCAGGCCGTATTCGGATCCGGTCGCGAGGCGAGGGACCTGATGCTCCGGTACGTTCTCAACCGGATCGGGTGGGCAGTCCCGGTACTTGTCGGCGTCACGATTATCGTCTTCGTCCTCGTCAACATCGTGCCGGGAAGCCCGATCCACGCAGACCCCACCGGGGTCGGTGCGTCACCGGCCGAGGCAAGCAGGTTGCGTGCGCAGTTCGGACTCAACCGGCCGATCTGGATCCGGTATCTCTCGTGGATCGGGCACCTTAGCCGGGGCGATTTCGGAAACTCATTCCGCACCCACCAACCGGTCCTGCACGAAATACTGTCGCGACTCCCGTCGACTCTGCAGCTTGCGGCGGCGGCCTACCTGATCACGCTGATCGTGGCGGTACCCGTGGGCATAGTGGGGGCGGTGCGCGAAGACCGCGCCAGCGACCGGTTCATAGTCATCCTGTCGGTGATTGGACACTCGGTGCCGGTGTTCTGGGCCGGGCTCGCCTCGATCGTGCTGTTCGCAACGCGATTGCGCTGGTTCCCGGCCGGTGGCGACGGGCCGGTGTTCGGCGGGGGGCTGATGGAACACCTGCGCTATCTGGTGCTTCCCGCGGTAACCATGGCCATCCCGCTCGCTGCGGAGTGGATGCGGTACGCCCGCGGACAGCTGATTGACATACTCCCTCGAGACTTTGTCCTTGCGGCGCGGGCAAAAGGTGCGTCCGAGCGGGTGGTGGTCCTGCGCCACGCATGGCGGAACGCGCTGGTGCCGCTGGTGCAGCTGGCGGGTCTCAGCCTGCCAACCCTGTTCAGCGGCGCGTTGATCAGCGAGACGGTATTCAATCGGTCGGGTATCGGACGATTGGCCTACGATTCCGCGGTAAACAGGGACTATCCGACCGTACTGGGAGCGGTGGTGTTTGTGAGCGCGCTGGTAATTCTTGGCAACCTGCTCGCCGACGTTGCCGGCGCGGTTATTGATCCACGGATAAGGCTGAGATGACCATGGCCGAAATAATCAGCGCTGGGACAGGCTCACCAGACGGTGTCGGATCACTCGGTGTCACCGGCGATCTGAGCTCAGCTCCGACCGGTATGCGGCGAATCCTGCGGCGTCTCATGGCTCAGACGTCCTGCGTCATCGCATTCGTAGTACTAGCAATTATCGTGGTGTTCAGCTTCGGCGCCCCGCTCATCTCACGCTACATAACGCATGTGTCCTACGAGCAACAAGACCTATCCAACTCGTTTGCGGCCCCTGGTTCTACGGTGAAATCGGCCGTCCTGGACTCTGCAGGCAACGTGTCGCTACACCAGCACACGTTCCTGTTGGGGTCCGATGACCTGGGACGCGACGAACTGACCCGCCTCGCGTACGGTGGCCGAATATCCATGGTGGTGGGTTTCTCCGCAGTGCTGATCGCGCTGGCGATCGGAGTGAGCGTGGGTCTGATCTCCGGCTACTACGGCGGAATACTCGACCGAATCTTCATGCGCTTCGTGGATGCGGTGATTTCGATCCCAACGCTATTTATCCTCATCTTGATTTCCGCGCTGGTCAACAACAGCCCGACCATCGCGGAATCCTCGTTCTATCGCAACGAGGGGTGGCTCCTGCTGCCACTCATCATCGGGGCCGTCTCGTGGACCAGTCTTGCCCGGCTGGTTCGAGCGGAGGTGCTCGTCGTTCGAGAGCTTGACTACGTCGCCAGTGCCAGGCTGGCCGGGATAGGTACGCCCCGGCTACTGCGGCGCCACATCCTGCCCAACGTAATGCCCGTCGTACTGATCTGGGCGACGCTGGCAGTGCCGACGCTGATCATCTTCGAGGCAAGCCTGTCCTACCTGGGATTCGGGGCTCGAGTTCCGACGCCGAGTTGGGGAAATATGCTCTCGAACGCGAGTGAGTTTATTTCCTCCGCTCCGTTTCTGCTCTTTCCGCCAGGTGTCCTCATTGTCGTGGTGGCCATCTCGATCAACCTGCTCGGTAACGGTCTTCAGCGGGCATTCGACCCGCGCAAATAGAACATCGGAGGTGTGGGCCTGTGCTGTGGTCGTTCCACTGCACCGTGTGCGGCGCGACGTTTTCAGCGAAGCGCGCGATTCATAAGTGTGACGCGTGCGGCGGCTTGTTGGAGGTGGTGGTTCAGACTCCTCGGGATCGGCGGCCCGCCGAGTCCGCGGGATCGACGCTTCGCTACGGACACTGTCTTCCGATTGACGTGTCCTCGCTCGGTCTCGCCTTCGGCGAAGGCATGACACCCTTGGTGCGTGCGCGTCTGGGCGGCCGGAGCGTCCTCATCAAGCTCGACTCGATGTGCCCGTCCGGATCGTTCAAGGACCGCGGCACGATTCTGCTCGTTGCGCATGCGCTTGACGTCTCCGCGCGTGAGATCGTGATCGATTCATCCGGTAACGCCGCCAGTTCGATAGCCATGTATGCGGCCAGGGCGGGCCTGCCATGCCGGGTCTTCGTACCAGCGAATGCGTCCGCGGGAAAGCTGGTGCAAGCCAAGGCGATGGGCGCTCAGGTCATCGCGGTAGCGGGTGACCGCGGTGCGGCCGGGACCGCGGCCGAGCAGGCCTGTTCAACCAGCTCCTACTACGCGAATCACAATTGGAGCCCGCTGTTCCCCGAAGGAGTTATGACCTGGTACCTCGAGGTCCTCGAGCAGCTGTCGAGTCCGCCGCCCCAGGTGTTCCTACCCACGAGCGGTGGCAGCGTGGTCACCGCGACCGGAATCGCAATGTCGATCGCGGGCACCAGGACGGCGGTGCACGCCGTCCAGCCGGCGGTCTGCGCACCGCTGCTGGCGGACTATCTGGGACAGCCGGCGCCCTCGACGCAGCTTTCGGTAGCGGAGGGAGCCAACATTGCCGATCCGCCCCGTCGGGCGGCCGTCCTCGAAATAGTCCGGGTCTCCGGCGGGTCCGTACGTGGAGTGAGCGAATCGCAGATCTCGCACGCCGCACAAGAACTCTGGTCCCAGGGAATCTACGTAGAGCCGACCGGGGCGCTCGGAGCCGCCGGATTCATCGCGGCGGTTCAGGAAGGCCTTGAGGTGCCCGAGGATTCGGTGGTGCTGGTTACCGGCCACGGTCTGAAGACGACTCCGACCAATGAGGCGTTACTCGGAGCCCGCCGGTGACCCACCGGGTGCTGGGGGTGGAGTGGTTTGCGGCGCCGACCTCAGCGAACGGCATCGACCACGGCTGCCTAACCGTCCCGGCATCGTGGGATCGACCGGGTGAGCACGAGCCGTTTGCACTGCCGCTGGTGCGATACCGCGCGAGAGCCGCCAAGGCGGCCAGGACGGTGATCTTTCTTGCCGGTGGTCCTGGTGAGTCCGGACTTGAGGCTGCTCGACACGGCCCGGTAGCCACCGTGATCGAGGAGCTTCGAGGGTGGGCCGACGTGATCACCTTCGATCAGCGCGGCACGGGACGCAGCCAGCCCGCGCTACCGCACGTCTGTAATTGGCAGTTTGCTTCGGCCGCGCAGATTACTCGCGAGACCGCGCTCGCGAGAGCCCAGGAGCTGAGCGCGCTGTGTGCGGAGAGTTGGCATGACATAGGCATAGATCCCAATACCTTCAACATCACGCACAGCGCTGCGGATGTTTCGTTCCTCATTGACTCCCTCGGCTACGACAGCGTCTCGTTGTTCGGGATCAGCTATGGCACCCAGCTTGGCCTCAGCGTCATGCGGACGCGAAGCGACCTCGAAGCCGCGGCGCTCCTGAACGTCGAGGCACCACACCAGACCGTAAAATTGCCCAGGCTGACCGACGAATATCTGGTGCGTTGTTTACAGACGCTGTCCGTCACGCCAGTTGATGAGAATGTCGTTCGTGAACGGCTAGCCGAGCTCATAGGTGGCGGCGCCCGAAAAATCGACGTCCCCGGTGCAGGGTTCGTGTCTCTCGGTAGCTTTGAGGTTCAGCGTGGAATTTCTCGCGGCCTAGGCTCGCGATCGATAATGACCAGGCTCGCGAACTCGCTGATAAAGTCGCCATCGGACTTCTTGACGACTGTGGGCGCCAGCGTGAGCAAGTGGAAATCTGGCGCGTTCGATAGTGTCCAGCTAGTCGTTGACTCGGCTTCGGGAATCTCGAAAACCAGGCTCGACACATTCGAGGACGAGGGCCGGCTTAGCCTTCTCGGCGACTCGGTTGACTTTCCGCTACCCTACGTCAGCCAGGCGCTCGGTATCGATGACATCGGAGAAGATGCCAGGGGCTTGGTGTCCACACCGCTGCCGGTGCTGTTCGTGAGCGGTGAATTGGATGCCCGAACGCCTCCTGCCAATGTGACGGAGATTGCTGGCAGCTTTCAGCATGCCGATCACCTGGTAGTCCCGCTCGGTCTGCACGAACCAGAATTCTATCTCGGCAACCCCGCCATCCTGGGTAGGATCAATGGCTGGCTACGCGAGAGCGGGGACTAATATGCCAACCATCGAAATGCTATTCACTGGCGGCACGATTTCGATGACTAATGCCGGCTCCGGTGCGATACCGAACCTGGGGAGCGTCGAGTTGTTGCGGCAGCTCGACTATGGCGAATCGGTGCAGGTTTCTGGTTCGGACTGGGGCCAGCTTCCGGCCAGCCACCTGACCCTGGACAACGTAGTAGAAATAGGTTTGCGGGTGGCCGAGATGATGCGCGATCCCGGCAATGCCGGAGTCGTTGTCGTACAAGGCACCGACACCATGGAGGAGTCGTCGCTGATCTGGGCTCTGATGGGGCCGTGGTCCAAGCCCTTCGTCGTAACCGGCGCGATGCGGACCTCCACTGACCCCGACCCCGATGGTCCGGCGAACCTCCGCGATGCGATTCGGTGGATCGGGGTGCTCGCGGAGCGGCCGGGAGACGTGCACGTCGCCATGGGCGGGGAGTTGCATTCGGCAGGTTCGGTGGTCAAGTGGCACAGCGGTTCGCTCGGTGCGTTTCGTAGCCCGGGCGCAGGACCAGTTGGACGGCGAACCTCTGCCGGCTACCAGCTGCTGCGGGCGGTGATCAGCGGGCCGGGGTTCGGAGCACGGGCTTATGCAGCCGTCGAAATCGCCTACCTGTCGCTGGGCTGCGGCACGGACACGCTGGAGTACCTGACCCGTTCAGGCTGTGGCCCAGGCTTGGTGATCTGCGCGCCCGGCAAGGGACACACAAGTCCAGCTCAGCTCGAGGTCGCTACCGCCTACCTGAGTCGCGGCGGCGTCGTGGTCCTCTGTTCGCGTTGCTTCGAAGGTGGTGCCCAACCCGACTACGGCTTTGTCGGCGGCGGACGGTCATGGCAGAACGCAGGCGCTATCCACGCATCGATGTCGGCGCCCAAGGCCAGAGTGGTCCTCTCCCTGGGTCTCGCGCACGGTCTGAACCGGCAACAAATAGTGGACGTTTTCGATGGGCTGGCTAGCTGAGCCACTCGCTGACCACATCGTGGTTGTGCTTCGGCACGACCGGGCCGTCCGAGGCTTGAACGACGACGAAGCCCTGCCCCTCGAACGCGAGCTGGAATGCCTCCCCGGAACCACGGCCGATCAATGCGCCCGCGCCGGCGGTACGAACCAGGCGGGTCTTCAGTGAGGACGACCATGCAATGGCGGACTGGACATCGGCGTAGGTCGGCACCTGCGACGCATCGAGCACGACCGGTGTCCCGCACGCCGCCAGCACCAGCCGCCCGGTGCCAGTGAAGACCATGGTGACAACCTCGCCCGACAGCATCGACGCGCCCTCGATCTTGCCGATGTCCCAGCTCAGTCCCGGTTCGTACGCCAGCACGTTGGCGCCGTTGACCGTCAGGGAGTCACCGTCAAGGTCGATCAGGTGCAGCTCGTAGGGGTTGTGTGCGAGGAACAGGTCGCCCCGTCCGCGACAGCGCATCAGCGGCACTTTCTCGCCGGGGAGCGCCTTCTTGAGGAGCTTTTTCACCCCGCCAGTGCTCTCGAACTCGAACTCGATCGCACCCTGATAGGCCACCATTGAACCCTGACGCGCGAGTACCTCGTCACCGTCCAGCACGACTCTGCTCAGTCGAGGGTTCTGTAAGGACATCCGGTGGCTGCCCTCGGTCTCACCATGGGTACCGAACAGGTTGCTCCGCATGCCCTCACGATGGCATAGCTCTCACCTGACCTCGAAACGATGGCTAGCTAAGTTAGGTCGATGGAGGGAAAACGTATGAGCGAGCGAGCAGTGCGAATCGGCAACGCGTCCGGCTTCTACGGCGACCGCATCTCAGCGATGCGCGAGATCGTCGAGGGCGGGCCGCTGGATGTGGTCACCGGCGACTACCTGGCCGAACTGACGATGCTGATTCTGTGGAAGGCCCGGCGTAAGGACCCCTCGGCCGGTTACGCGCGCACGTTCCTCGTGCAGCTGGAACAGGTGCTTGGCACAGCCTTGGACCGGGGGATTCGGATCGTCGCGAATGCCGGCGGTCTGAACCCCGCTGGTCTGGCCGAGAAGATCGCCGAACTCGCCACCGGACTCGGCCTGGCGCCCAAGGTTGCCTATCTCGACGGCGACGACATCACCGACCGCCTCGGCACGCTGCTCGATGCCGGCCACGACCTGACCCACCTGGACACCGGCCGGTCGCTGCGCGATGCGGGGGTCGAGCCGGTGACCGCGAATGCCTACCTCGGGGGCTGGGGAATCGCCGCCGCCCTGGGCGAAGGCGCCGACATCGTCGTCTGCCCTCGGGTCACCGACGCGTCGCTGGTGGTCGGCCCCGCGGCATGGTGGCACGGCTGGTCGCGGACCGACTACGACGCGCTCGCCGGCGCGGTCGCGGCCGGACATGTGATCGAGTGCGGACCCCAAGCGACCGGCGGCAACTATCCCTGGCCGGCAGAGATCCTCGACCGCCGCTACCCAGGCTTTCCGATTGCCGAGGTGGCGGCCGACGGCAGCAGTGTGATCACCAAGCATCCAGACACCGGAGGTCTGGTGTCCGTTGGCACCGTCACCGCACAGCTGTTGTACGAAATCGCCGAGCCTGCCTACGCGAACCCGGATGTGATTGCCCATTTCGACACGGTCGAACTGCATCAGGAAGGCACCGACCGGGTACGGATCAGCGGCACCGCAGGCTCCGCACCGAGCGGCCTGCTGAAGGTCGCGATCGACTACCTCGGCGGGTACCGCAACACGATGACGCTGGTGCTGACCGGACTCGACATCGAGGGCAAGGCCGCCGCGGCCGAGGCACAACTATTCGACGTGCTGGGCGGCAAGGATCAGTTCGAGGAAGTGGACGTACGGCTGCTGCGCTTTGACCAGGTCGACGCTCCCAGCAACGAGCAGGCGAACGCACACCTGCGGATCACCGTGAAAGATCACGACCGTGACCGAGTCGGCCGCCGATTCTCCAACGCGACCATGGAGTTGGCGTTGGCCAGCTACGCCGGCTTCCACACGACCACGTCACCTGGTGATGCCAGTGACTTCGGGGTGTACTGGCCGGCGCTCGTACCGGCACAGGTCATCACCCAGCGGCTTGTCCTTCCCGACGGAACCGTGCGCATCATCGAGCACACCGCGCCGGCTTCGTCGGCTGAACCCGGTTCTGTTATTGCCACAACTGCTCCTGGACAGCAAGTCACTCCTGGACAGCAGTTTGCCGATGGGGATACCGTCCGGGCACCGCTTGGTCTGATCTGCGGTGCCCGCTCCGGAGACAAGGGCGGCAACGCCAACGTCGGGCTGTGGGCCCGCTCGGTCGAGGAATACGACTGGCTGCGCAGTTACCTGAGCATCGAGGCTTTCACGGCCCTGCTTCCGGAGGCGGCGACGCTCGCGGTGCGGCGGTATGAGTTGCCCAACCTGCTGGCGCTGAACTTCGTCATCGTCGGGTTGCTCGGCAACGGCGTCGCCGACTCGACGCGTCCGGACCCGCAGGCCAAGGGGTTGGGCGAGTACGTCCGGTCTCGCCACGTCGACCTACCGTCGGTGTTCGTCCAGCAACCGCAAGGGTAATCGTGGCCGCTGCGCTATCACTGCAGTGGGATGTCGTGGCCAGCGCCGCGCTGATCAGCCGGCCGAAGCCCGAACCAGCGGCGATCGGTCTCGGCGATGGCAGTGTCGTTGATGCTGGCCTCGCGTCGGCGCATCAGTCCACGCTCGTCGAACTCCCACAGCTCGTTGCCGTAGCTGCGGAACCACTGACCACCGGCGTCGTGCCACTCGTACTGGAAACGAACGGCGATCCGGTTCTCCCGGAATCCCCACAGGCTCTTGCGCAGGACGTAGTCGAGTTCGCGTTCCCATTTGGCGGTAAGGAACTCGACGATCGCCGGCCGGCCGGTGAGGAAGACCTCGCGGTTCCGCCAGGCCGAATCCTCGGTGTAGGCAAGACTGACCCGCCGCGGGTCTCGGGTGTTCCACGCATCCTCCGCGGCCTGGACCTTGGCGAGGGCGCCGTCGAGATCGAACGGGGGAAATGGTGGGCGGGATTCGGTCATGGTCGGTGTCCTTCTCTGCGTTGTACTGGTGTGGCGGAAGCGACGCTAGCGCGCCTCCTCAGGGTCCTCCGGTAGTCGTGATTGGCTAGCCAGCATGCATCTTGAGCAGTTCGCGCTGATCGTCGACGATTACGACAGTGCCATCCGGTTCTTCGTGGACGTCCTCGGCTTCGAGCTCGTCGAAGACTCGCCGTCCCTGACCAACGACGGACGGGCCAAGCGGTGGGTGGTCGTTCGGCCGCCCGGCGCGACCAGCGCGCTGCTGCTCGCTCAGGCGGACGGTGACCGGCAGGCGGGTGCGGTCGGGGATCAGTTCGCGGGCCGGGTCGGGCTCTTTCTGCGGGTTGACGACTTCGAGGCCAGCTATGACCGGATGCGCGGCATGGGCGTTCAGTTCCTCACCGAGCCGCGGCACGAGCCGTACGGGCAGGTCGTCGTCTTCGTCGATGTTGCCGGCAATCATTGGGACTTGCTCGGACCGCGACCGGCGGTCTGACCTGGCGTGGCCGGAGATGTTGGCCGGCTCGGCTGGCGGGGGACTGGCGATGGCACAGGTTGACTAGCTGCTCACCCTCGAGTCACCGGTGAGGGCGTGACGGACAGCGATCTACCGGCCGCGGTTAGCTGACGTTGAACGAGGTGTCGTCGATGACGAACGATGTTTGTTTGGTGGAGTCTTCCGTTCCGGTGAATTTGAGGGTGATGGCCTGCCCGGCGTAGCTGCCCAGGTTGAACGTGTGCAGGCTGTAGCCGGTGTTGGCATTGAGGTTGGAGTAGGTGTAGAGGTTCCCGAGCACGGTCCCCGAGCTGTTCAGCGCCTGGAGTTGGAGCGTGTCGTACTTCGTCGTTGTGCTGGTCTCGGCGGTGTCGATGTGCATGTAGAAGTTGAACTTGTAGTTCGCGCAACCGGTCGGCACGGTGATCGACTGCGACAGCGTGTCGGTGCGGGTCGTTCCGTAGCCGTCCAGCCAAGCCTTCCATGATCCGGTTCGCGCCGGCTCCGTCGTGTTGTTGCTGACCACGCCGGTGGTCGCCGACCAGGGTGCCGCAGTCCCGGTCTCGAAACCGGGATTACCCAATAGTTGCTGGGTAACACAGCTCGCGCTCGGAGTCGCGCTGGCCTCATTGCTCTGCGCGCCCTCGCCGAGGGAGTTCACAGCGCTCACCTTGTAGTAGTAGGCCTGCCCGTTGGTAAGTCCGGTGTCGGTGCACGAGACCACGACCCCGAGGCCACTGCAGCCTCCGGAGGTCAGCAAGGTCTCGGTGCCCGGGGAGGTGCCACGGTAGACCCGGTAGGAGGTGATGGCGACACCACCGTTGCTCGCTGGAGCGGTCCAGGACAGCGACGCTTGAGCATTGCCGGCGCTCGCGGCCAGACCGGTCGGCGCGCCTGGTGGGGTTCCGGCAATGGGCGATGCGGTGATCGTGACGCTGGAGCTCGCGGTTTTGACCGGCGAGGAACTGTCGGTGACGGTCAGGGTCGCGGTGCAGGTACACGTCGCGCTATAGGTGTGGCTCGGGTTCTGGGCGGTGCTGGCGGCCGACCCGTCGCCGAAGTTCCAGCTGTAGCTGTAGGGCGGACTGCCGCCAGTGCCGGTGCCGGTGAAGGCCACGTTCAACGGAGTCTGGCCGGAGGTCGGGTTGGCGGTCACGGTTGCGGTGAGGGGATTGCCGACCGCGCTGACGGTGACGGTGACGGTCGAGGTCGCGGTCTTGACCGGCGACGAGCTGTCGGTGACCGTCAGCGTTGCCGTGCAGGTACAGGCGGAGCTGTAGGTATGGCTCGGGTTCTGGGCGGTGCTGGCTGCCGATCCGTCGCCGAAGTTCCAGCTGTAGCCGTATGGTGCTTTGCCGCCGGTGGCCGAGCCGGTGAAGGACACATTCAGCGGTGCGTTGCCGGTTGTCGGGGTAGCGGCGGCGGTGGCCGTCAGCGGGGTGGCGCCCTGGATCCAGAAGTCTTCCAGCGGGTCTCCGAGGGCCGCTTGATCAGCCGTCGTCATCGGGTACGTCCCCAGGCCCAGGTTGTTGTTCGGGTCGATGATGCCGGGGTGGACGTTCTCCATCGTCCGTTCCATCGCAGCCAACACGTTGTTCGTCGTGTACGCGACGTGCGTGAGGTAGTGCTGCTTCAGATAGAGCGGCGAGGCGATGACGACGAGCGGAACCCGGTAGGTGTTGCTGACGTGGTCGGGGCCGTTGTTGCCGTTCTGAGTGTCGTCCTCGGTGACGATGATGACGGTGTTGTCCTTGTAGGTCGCGTTGTTCATGATCGAGTCAACGATCTGCTTGGTGACCGAGTCGTTCTTCGGGATGTCCTGGTAGGTGCCGGGGTGGTCGTTGAACAGTTCGACGTAGGAGTAGGCCGGCAGGCCGTTGGCGGTCACGAAGTTCTCGAAGCCCGTCCCGATGGTCTGGTCGTCGTCGTTCTGGCCCTTGCAGGTGTAGTTGTTGTAGGTCAGTTCCTCCGGAATGCTGGTGCCGGCCCGGTTCACTGGCAGCACTTCGGGCTTGCCGGTGCCCGGGTTTCGCCACTCCCCGCTGCCGGTGTTGAGCATCCAGTAGAAGTCGCCGTTCATGACAAAGCTGTACGGGCTGCTGCCAGTGGCCGCGCCGGTCTGGGTCGCGCACGGGTCGGTGCCCTCACCGAGTGGGCCGGTAACACCCTTTAACTGCCGGTCGAATATCGTTCCCCCGGCAGCCGGGTAGGACTGCTGCTGCGAGCTCGAGGCCGACTGGGCTGAGAACAGCCACCAGTGGTTCGGGCCGCTCGGCGGCTGGGTGCCGGTGCTGTACGCATCATTGAGGGCATAGGTCTTGGCGAGGGTATGCAGGTTGGGCACCGAACTGATGTGGTTCGTGCTCTCCACGACACCGTTGCAACCGGCCTGGACGGTGGTGGCGCAATCGCCCAGGTAGTCATCGAACGTGTGATTCTCTCGGTACAGCATCACGAAATGCGTGAACGGCGGGAAGTACGGCGCCAACGGATTGATCGCGGGAGCGGCTCCGCCCACCGCTGCTGCCTTGGCGGTCGTCGTGGACTTGGCTGGGAAGTTGCGCGGCTGCGGGAACTTCGCGAACTCCGTACCGTTGCTGGCGAAAGTCGCACCGGTGCAGTTGTAGTCATCAGGCTTGTACGACTGCGGACGGTCACCCTCAGGAAGATCTTTGGCATCCTCTGGATCAGTGCCGGGATTCCAGCCCTTCAGCGTGCACGAACCCACCCCGGTTGCCGGATGCACGCCCGCCGCGGCATCGGCCGGCCCCAGCTGGCTGCTGAAGAGCGCAGCGGCGACCAGCGCCGCTATGGCGCTTGCCACCGCCGACTTGTGTCCGATCATGGGAACCTCCAGCAGATGGGGCAATACGGTCGCCGAAATCGGGAGGCCGCGAAGCACACCATAAATAGCCTTACTATCTGTTCCTGCTGGATTTCCTCACAGTTCGGTCACGGCCCTTGCATGGCCGCCGCCAAGCTGGACGGGTGGCCGACGGCCCCGGCTCGCTCAGCTATCGACCGAGGAACTTGCCCGCGGAGAGGCCGGAGATGTTGGCCGGCTCGGCGGGCGGGGAGTGGCGATGGCAGCTTGGTGCGTTGGACTCAGGCTCCGAGCTGCCCGATCGGTTCGCGTTTCTCGGCCTGGAACCTGTCTTCGGTACGGCCGTAGGCCCAATATCCCGAGAGTGAAAGCTGACCGCCACCGAGATCGCGGTTCTTCAACGCGGCCCGGATGGCTTTGACGGATTCCCTTTCACCGTGGGCGAAAACTCCCACCCGACCATCGAGCCAGCGTCCCTTGGCCAGCGCGTCGGCCAACAGCTGTGGCTCCGTTCCAGGCTCGCCGCGGTCTAGCCAGACGAGTTCGACACCGGCTGGCGCGGTGAGGTCGATAGCCTCCTGTGCCTCCAGATAGGCGATCCCGCGCGCATCGTCGGCCAGTGCTTCGAGGGCGGAGCCGATGGCCGGCAGCGCTGACTCGTCCCCGAGGAACAGGTGCCAGTCGTCGCTCGGGTCTGGGGTGTAGCCGCCACCGGCGCCGGACAGCGTGAGCAGGTCGCCCGGTTGCGCGTTGGCCGCCCAGGGTCCGGCGACGCCCTCCGAGCCGTGCACTACGAAGTCGATGTCCAGCGTGTGCCGAGCCACGTCGACGCGGCGGACGGTGTAGGTACGCGTGACGGGTCGCTGATCAGGTGGCAGCGACTCCCGGAGCGCGGCCAGATCATAAGGCGGGACAAGGCCGAGCGCCGGGTCGGCGAAGACGATCTTGACGTACTTGTCGGTGTAGTCGTTCGTCTGGAACGCGGCGAAGCCCTCGCCGCCCGCGGTGATTCGGATCAGGTGCGGGCTGAGCCATTCGCTGCGCTGCACGGCGAGCACTGCCTGCGGGCGCGGGGCTCGACGATTCGGCGCCGGTGTAGTCATGGTGTCTAACATACGGAAACTAGCGATGGCTCAGAATGTTGACCACCCGGCCGTCCGGGTCGCGGACGAAGAATCGCCGGACGCCCCACGGCTCGTCGGTGAGCGGATACACGATCGCAGCGGCGGCCTGCACCGCCGCTGCGTGGCAGGCATCGACATCGTCCACCTCGATCGACACGTCCGCGATGACCGGCGCGGTTGCGTCATGGGTCAGGAAGCTGAGCTGCGAACCGGGACGCGCCGGATCGGCAAGGGTGCGGATCCAGCCGTGGTCCATCACGGTCTGCAGCCCGAGCACCTGACCGTAAAACGTCGCGACGTCCGCTAGCGACTTGCTGGCAAAATTCGGGACCACCCTGCGAACGACCATGACCGCATCATCGCAGCTGAACTGGCCGGCCCCCGTCTAGCGGGCTTCGTCCAGGACGATCACGTGCAGGGTGCGCGGGCCGTGCACGCCCTCGACCCGGCTCAGCTCGATGTCGCTGGTGGCGCTCGGCCCGCTGATCCAGGTCAGCGGCCGGATCGGGTCCAGCGCGGCCACCGCTTCGGGAACCAGGCCGACCAGTTGGGACGTCCGGACCACCACCAGGTGATAGTCCGGCACCAGGGTCAGCGCCCGCCGGCCCTGGCCCGGCCCGGCGTCGAGCACGATAGTGCCGGTCTCGGCCACGGCCACCGCACAGCTGGTGAGGACCCCGTCGACGCCGTCCAGTTCGGTCACCGACAGCGCCGGCTCGTCCGGGATCAGCTCGACGGAGGGCACCTCGCGCAGCCTGGCCAGCCAGTCGGGCGGCAACCCGGCCGGGACGATCAGCCGCCGACGCCCAGCAATCGCCTCGACTACCCGATCGGCGACGTCCGTGCCATCGGCGCGGAACACGGTGGCCTGATAGTCCATTAACCGTTCCACGAACAGCTCGACGTCGGCCGGCCCGCTTGTCCGGTAGTCGCGAACCGCCGGAGCGGGCTTCGGACGGTCTGCCAGCGCCCGTCCGATCCGGGCCAGGATCTCGGTACGGGCCGCGCTCATGCCTCGCCCCCAGAGTCCCCAGAGTTCCCGGAGATCCCGGAGGTTCCGGAGTCCCTGAAGTCTTCGGAGTTCTCGGAGTCGCGGTACCAGTCGCGGAAGGTCTGAGCCGGCGGCAACGGCAGGTCACGGGCTCGGGTCCAGCGCGACAGCGGTGGCGGCAGGGTCGAGATCCGCCCGGAGCGTCCGCCGAGCAGCCGGCCGAGCCGGGCCGAGCGCAGTGCCCGGGTCCAGCGGGTGGACGAGCTCATGGCCCACGCCGCGGTCTGCATCGCGGCCGCCTCCGGAGTGGGCAGCCGATGGCCGGCCGCCTTGTCGGCCACCACCCGCGATCGCAGGTGAACCAGCATGGTCGGGATGTCGATGGCCACCGGGCAGGCGTCGAAGCAGGCCCCGCACAGGCTGGAGGCAAATGGCAGGCTCGGGTTGTCGGCCACCCCGGTCAGCTGCGGTGACAGCACCGCACCGATCGGGCCGGGGTAGACCGAGCCGTAGGCGTGCCCGCCGGTGCGCTCGTAGACCGGGCACACGTTCAGGCAGGCCGAGCAGCGGATGCAGCGCAGCGCACTGCGGCCGTCCGGGTCGGCCAGCGTCGCCGTCCGGCCATTGTCCAGCAATACCAGGTGAAACTCCTGGCCTTCGGTCGCGCCCGTCCACATCGAGGTGTACGGGTTCATCCGCTCGCCGGTGGACGACCGGGGCAGCAACTGCAGGAACACCTCGAGATCGCGCCAGCGCGGCAGCAGCTTCTCGATCCCCATCACCGTGATCAGGGTGCGCGGCAGCGTCAGGCACATCCGGCCGTTGCCCTCGGACTCGACCACCGACAGGGTGCCGGTCTCGGCAATGCCGAAGTTCGCACCCGAGATCGCCACCGACGCGGTCAGGAACTTGCGGCGCAGGTGCCGGCGGGCGGCCTCGGCCAGCGCGGCCGGCTCGTCGGACAGGGTCGGCGAGACGTCGGCCATCTCGCGTAGGAAGATCTCGCGGATCTCCGACCGGTTGCGGTGGATGGCCGGCACCAGGATGTGACTGGGCTGGTCGTGGCCCAATTGCACGATGAGCTCGGCCAGATCCGTTTCGTAGGCGGTGATGCCGGCGTCGGCCAGCGCCTCGTTGAGCCCGATCTCCTGGGTGGCCATCGACTTGACCTTGACCACCTCGCGGGCGCCGGCGGCCTGAACCAGCGAGGTCACGATCGAGTTTGCCTCGGTGGCATCACGGGCCCAGTGCACCGTCCCGCCGCGAGCGGTGACCTGCTCCTCCAACTGCAGCAGGTAATCGTCCAGGTTGGCCAGCGTCTCGTCCTTGATCGCGGCGCCGGCCGCGCGCAGTTCGGCCCAGTCGGGTAGCTCGGCCACCACGGCCGCGCGCTTGGCCCGGATGGTGCCGGTGGCCTTGCCCAGGTTGCGGCGCAGTTGAGTGTCCGCGACAGCGGTTCGGGCGGCGTCCGGAAAGGACTGCTCGCCACGCAGGTGGCCGACACCGGCCGAGGCGGTGGGCATACCGAGAAAGGTCATCGGGCCACCGCCGGCTGATCGGTGCTGGCCAGGATCTCGGCCAGGTGCACCGTGCGGACACCGGTCCGCAACCGGCCCAGGCCACCGCCGATGTGCATCAGGCAGGACGCGTCCGAGGCGCTACACAGCTCGGCATCGGTGCTGAGCACCGCGGCCACCTTGTCGGCCAGCATCGCGGTGGACACGTCCGGGTTCTTCAGCGCGAAGGTTCCCCCGAAGCCACAACAGGAATCTGCCCCGGGGAGCTCGACCAGCTCGATGCCACGGACCGCGGCCAGCAGCTGCAATGGCCGGTCGCCGACCCGCAGCAGCCGCAGCGAATGGCAGGTCGGGTGGTAGGTGACCCGGTGCGGAAAGTAGGCCCCGACGTCGGTCACGCCCAGGACATCGACCAGGAATTCCGACAGCTCGTAGGTCCGGGATGCGATCGCCTCGGCGTCGGCGGCCAGACCGGCGTCGCCTGCTGCCCGGGCCACCGCGGCGTGCTGGTGCCGGATCGAGCCGGTGCAGGAACCGCTGGGCACCACGATGGCCTCGGCGTCGGCGAAGGTGCGGACGTGGTTGGCCACCAGCGGCAGCGCCATCGAGGCATAGCCGGTGTTGATGTGCATTTGCCCGCAGCAGGTCTGGGACTCGGGGAACACGACCTGGTGGCCGAGCCGGCGCAACAGTTGGACGGTGGCCTGACCGACCTGGGGGAACATGCCGTCGACCAGGCAGGTCGCGAACAGGGCTACGCGCATGACGGGCTCACCTGAGTCACCGTAGGGTGCGTGGTCAGACCACGCCAGCGATGGTCTGACCACACCGGACGAGAGGGCCCGAATGCGCGGTTACCAGCGGGTGGTCGAGCACGTCGAGGCCGAGCTGTCGGCCGGCCGGTTGCGGGTCGGTGACAAGCTGCCCGCCGAGCGGACGCTGGCCGTCCGGCTGGAACTGAGCCGGGCCTCGGTGCGCGAGGGCCTGCGGGTGCTCGAGGCGATGGGCCTGATCCGGACCGGCACCGGATCGGGCCCGGCCGCCGGTGCGGTGATCGCCGCGGACACCTCCACCGCGATCTCGTCGGCCCTGCGGCTGCACCTGGCCTCGGACACCCTGCCGGTGGCCGACGTGGTCCGGACCCGGATCGTGCTGGAATCCTGGACGGTCTCCGAGGCCGCCCGGCGTGGTCCGGGGCCGGAACTGGCCGAGGCCGCCGAGCTGCTGGTGGCGATGAACCGGCCCGGCATCTCGCCGGAGGCGTTCTACCGCCTGGACGCCGAGTTCCACGTCGCGCTGGCGCGGGCAGCCGGCAACGAGGTGGTGGCTGCCGTCATGACCGCCCTGCGCGACGCCATCCAGTCCTACGTGGTGGCGGTCGGGGCCGGCGATCGGGTCGCCGACTGGCCGCGGTTGCTGCGCCGGCTGCGTAACCAGCACCGTGCGGTACTGCAGGCCATCGAGGATCGTGATCCGGTCACCGCGGCGCGGCGGGTGGTGGCCCATATCAGCGGCTTCTATCGCGACACGGCGAACCCCTGAAGCTGACCGGGTCAGTGAGGCACCGTGCAGAGGATGACGTCGGAGACTGGTTGAGGCGCGCAGCCCGTTATGCGCTCGGCGGCTTGGAGCAGGTTCGCTCTATTGGTGGCGGAACTGGTTATCACGATGAATTTGACGCCGCTTGGCGCGACCGAGCTTCGCACCCGGCTCGCGCCGGCCTCGCTGATCTGAGCACCGTTGCTGGCTTGAATGAGTACGTTGGCGAAGGCCGGCATTTTAGCGAAATAACTTGATTTCTTGCCATGCCGGAACACGCTGTAACCACCGACCACATCGAAGCGCATTCCGCTGCGTATCTGCCAGACCAATCCATCCACCCTGGGAAAGGCTGGCGAGGGCAAGAGCATGACGACAGATCCAGCTGGGATTGCTTGGTTGGCGGACGTCGTGAAGAAACGCGGAGTGGCAACTAGCGGGCTGGACGGAAAGGGGGCGATAGTGCGCCAGGGAGTTATCGCGATAATTGTGCTAACGAGGACCAGGATGAACACGGGCCCGCGAGTTCGTGCCAGCGAGTAGGCGATCAGCAGTCCAATCAGCAATGCGGTAAGACCGGAGAACCGTACCGGTGCAGCGCTACCAATAAACGGAATGGCCTTGAGTAGCCCCCATGGCCCGCTATGGAAGATCCGACCGCGCAGCATTATCGGAGAACCGAGCGTGAGTGAGACCGTGCCCAGCGCGGTCAGCGCCCACCAGCCGGCAAAGCGCTCCCGTCGCACTGCCGACCACCCTACGAGAATCAGGCACAGCACGATCAGCGGCCAGCCGAGGAAGGCGGTATTTTCGGCGCCATTCGCGGTCTTGGTGGCAAGGTTGGCATGGATATCGGCATGGCTGGCGCCGGCTTGTAGCAAGCTTGGCCGAACCAGGCTGATGAGGTCTGCCTGGGACTCACTGTGGCTGACCCCAGAAACCAGCGCGCCGGGCCCAAAGAGCTGATAGGTCAGGGGCAGCACCACGATGACCCCGAACACCGCAAACGCAAGCCCGAGCGGAGCGGCGATCCGTCGTGCGGTTTCGGCGACCAGTGTGGGGTGAGTTATCGCGCCGGCGAGCAGGCCGCCGACCGCGACCACGAGCGAGAGCAGCAGTAGCTCTTCGGAAATGAGAAACTGGACGCCGGCAGCAACCCCGAGCAGAACGCTTTTGCGTACCATCGACCGGTCAAAGTGTGCTCGGATCTCGTGAGCTGGAACCGCGTCTGCCGAGTCGTCGCTGGCCGGAACCTCGACCGCAGGGGTATCCCGGGCGGTCACGATCAACCGCCACAATAGCCATAGCAACACTGGCGGAAACGGCGCGAAGATCAGGTTCAGGTGCCCGAAGTGCCCGGCCGAGTAAGGGCCGAAGCCGTACATCAACCCGGCGATCAGGCCGCCCCACCAGGACCGGCTGATGGCCCGGACGACCACGAAGGTGGCACCGGCCGACACCAGCGGGCTGATGGTCATCAAAAGCCCGACCGTGGCGAACGGGCCGATGGTAAGCGTTAGCGGAACGCAGAGGAGGGCCAGCCCCAGAAGTGCGGTATTCCACATGACGTTGAAGCCGGCCGGTGCATTCATGGCGTGCGAAAAGAGCGGATTATGAAAATGTGTCAGAGAATGTGCGACCCAGTCGAAATACCAGGCATAGAGTATTCCATCGCTACCCCCGGGGATGGAGCTGAAAGGATGCTCCAAAAAGCGCCAGTAGTGATAGACCGATAATATTGCGAATACGGCCCAGGGTAGCCCGGCCAGCACTGTCGGGGGAACTCGCGCGCCAAGTCGCTGGTCGGCAACCTCGTGCATTGTCTCAGCCATTACTCAGTTGCCCGCTCACCGATTTCCTAGGTGTCAGGAAAGCTCCTCTCATCGAAAGGCAGTATTGCATGCGGCCGCAAGGGCTGCTGGGAACGAGCGGGCGACGCCGAGTGTCGCCGCGGGGTGGCGCCGATCGCGACAGGGCCCGCAGGAGCAACCCGCGGGCCCTGTCGCGGCTGGTCAGGAGACCGGTTGAGCTGCCTTGACGAATTCGTCGGTGTACGTCTTGGTCAGATCGATCGACTTGCCCTTGACGTTGGGGTTGAACGCGGCCAGCACCGCAAGGCAGGTGCTGGGCCCGTCGGGCGGCATGATGCCGCTGGGGTTGAAGATGCCCTTCTCGCTATCGAGAGCCTTGGCATAGGCGTCCTTGCCAACGCCGGCGTAGTAGTCCGGCGGCATCTGGTCAGCGATGTCGGCCCCGGTGTGCCCCTGAATCCACTTCAGGGTCGAGACGTAGGCGTTGACCAGCTTCTGCACGACGTCCTTGTGGCCATCGACGTAGGCGGTGGTCATGTAGAGCGAGGTTGCCGGATAGGTTCCGCCGAGCGCCTGGCGCGATCCGCTGGCCGTTCGCATGTCCAGCAGGATGAAGCCGATCTTGGTGGCCAGGATCTGCGACACGGTCGGCTCGGTGGTCATGCCGCAGGAGATTGCCTTCTGCTTCATCGCGGCGATGAACGTGGTCCCAGCACCCACCCCGCGCCGGTGCGTGGTTGCCGGGTCGACACCGTTCTTGGTGGCGAGATACTGAGTGAGGAAGTCGGTGGAGGAACCGGTGTCGGTGATCCCCAGCGACAGGCCCTTCCAATCAGCAGGGGAGTTGATCTTTCCCTTGAGATCGGTCCGGCACATCTCGACCTCGCCGGGAATCTGCAGCATCGAGATCACCGACTCGGAGGATTTGCCCTGTCCCTGCAGGGCAATGTTGTGGTCGTAGAAGCCGCCGACGCCGTCGACCTGGCCGGCAAGCATGTTTTGGGTGGCGTCACCGCCGGCCGGCTCGTTCTCCAACTTCACGTTGATGCCGGCCTTGGCGTAGTAGCCCAGGGACTGGGCAAGCATGTACGGCAGATAGATCTGCTTGCTCAGGCCGCCCACCATGATGGTCACCGACGGCGAACCGGCCGCCGCCTTGACCGTGGAGCCGGTCGAGCCGGTGGTTGCCTTGTTGGCGCAGGCGCTGAGGCTCAGCGCTGCCACCGCGACCGCGGTCGCGGCCAATAGTCGCTTTGTGGGCATGGACTTCTCCTTGGGTTGTCGCTAGAAGGACGATCGTTGATGAGTCAGATGACGCTGAGGTCGGCAGTCTGCTGTGGTGGGCGCCAGCGCAGAACGCGCTTTTCCAACAAGGTGATCAGGGTTTCGGCGATCAGGGCGATGATTGCCACCAACACCATGCCGGCCAGCACCCCGTTGATGTCGGTGTTGTTCTGGGAGTTCTTGATCAGTAGCCCCAGCCCCTTGTCGGCGCCGAGCAGTTCGCCGACCAGGGCGCCGATGAGGGCGAATCCGAAACTGATGTGCAGGCTGGCCATGATCCAGGTGAAGGCGGATGGGAGCACCACATGCCGGGTGGTCTGCCACCGGGACGCACCGAGGATCCGGGCATTCGACAGCAGGTTGCGGTCCACCTCACGGGTTCCCTGGAAGGCGTTGAAGAACACCCCGAAGAAGACCAGCACCACCGCGAGAATCACCTTTGACTTGATGCCGTATCCGAAGGCGAGAGTGAAGAAGGACCCGAGCACGATGCGCGGTATCGAGTTGGCGATCTTGATGAACGGCGCGAGCAGGTCAGACAGGAACTGGCTGCGGCCCAGGGCAACCCCGAACACCACGCCCAGCAGCACGCCGATCAGGAAGCCGTACAGCGCCTCCTGCAGGGTGACCAGGATCTGGCTGGCCAGCGAGCCCTGCGAGGTGCCGTTCAGGATCCAGGTCTTGAGTTGCTGGTAGGCGCCATCCGGCGAGCCCCAGAAGAACGAGTCGATCCACTTGCGATTGACGCCGATCTGCCACCCCCCGACGAGCACGACGAGTAGGCCCAGCCTCGCGGCGTAGATGAGACGGCGCCGCCGCCAGGGGCTCGGCGCACGCGGCACCGCGCTCGTGGCCCGCTGCGATGATGCCGCACCGTCGCTGATGGTGGTCCTCGACGCGGTCATCAGGCAACCTCGCTCGTACGTGCGGTGGTGCGGGCGTAGGCCGTCTGCACCTCGGCGCGCAGCGCTTCCCAGATCTCGGAGTAGAGCCGGACGAACTCGTCGGTGAAGCGAATTTCCTGCACCCGACGCGGTCGGGGCAGGTCGACGGCGAAGGTCGCCTTGACCCGACCCGGCCCGGCGGTGAGCACGACCACCTTGTCGGCCAAGGCGATTGCCTCTTCCAGGTCATGGGTAACGAACACCACGGCCGGACGGGTGAGCTCCCAGAGGTTGAGCAACTCATCCGACATGATGGAGCGGGTCTGGACGTCCAGCGCGGAGAACGGCTCATCCATCAGCAGCACCTCGGGCGCGTTGATCAGGCTCTGGGCCAAGGCGACGCGCTTGCGCATGCCGCCGGAAAGCTGATGCGGGTAGCGGTCCTCGAAGCCTGCCAGGCCGACCCGGCGTAGCCAGTCTCGGGCCAGTGTGTTGGCCGGAGCCCTTGCGGTGCCGCTGAAACGAGGTCCGGCCGCGACGTTGTCCAGCACGCTCTTCCACGGGAAGACCGCGTCGTTCTGGAACATGAAACCGACGCCCGGGGTGAGGCCGGCAACCGGCCGGCCGTCGACCCGGGCGCTGCCGAACGTGGGCCGTTCCAGCCCGGATACCAGCGTCAGGGTGGTGGACTTCCCGCAGCCGGTGGGGCCCACCACGGCACAGAACTCGCCGGGTGCGACGGTCAGGTCCAGATCTTGCAGGGCTGTGTAGACCCCTCTGTTCGGAGTGGCGAACATCTTGGTCACGCCGATCAGTTCGATGGCGGGATGGGCAGTGGATGCGTTCATCGAAGGACTAGCTCCTTTGCGACTGGTGAGGCAGAACCATGCCTGAGGCCGCATTGGCTCGGTAGTCTTGTGCGCCTTCCGGCGCCAACCGCGCTTTACTGGTTATTGCTTGATGAATCGCGGGTGACGGGCGCGTTTCGCAGGCTTGTGTGCATAAAGCGCGGTCAGCCTTTTCATTGGTCCCGGATCGTGCTTTCATGGCCGGTCGGCGACAGACTGGAGGGAGGCACCGTGATGCGGCAGTTGCGTACGTTGTCCTCGCAGATCCTGATCGGCGTCTTCGCCATCCTGCTGACGACGGTCGTGATCGGTGGCCTGCTCGACATCCGGCTGACCAGGCAGTCGCTGGATCGGCAGTACGAGGAGCGAGCGGTGGCCGTTGCCGCTGTGGTGGCCGCGACGCCGGCGGTGCAGGCCGCGGTTACAGCCGGGGATCCCACTCGGGTGCTGCCGGCGCTGGCGCTTCGACTGGCCAGCGCCAGCGGTGCCACCTACGTGGTGGTCAGCGACCGCGCCGGTATCCGGTTCAGTCACCCGAACCCGGCACTGATCGGGAAGCGACTCGAGGAGCCGGTGGCGGTCCTCGACGGCAAGCAGCATGTCGGGATAGACCCTGGCAGCCTGGGCCGCTCTGCCAATGGCAAGGCGCCGGTACTCGACGCCGCGGGCAACGTCATCGGGCAGGTGTCGGTCGGGATACTCGAAACCCAGGTTGCCGGCCAGCTACGCAAGGAGGTCGAAGGGATCATCGCCTACGCGGCGATCGCGCTGGCCTTCGGAGCGGTAGTGGCCCTGCTGATGGCGCGGGCGGTCAAGCGGGTCACCTTTGGCTTGGAATTGAAGGAGATCGCCTCCCTGCTGCAGGAGCGCGAAGCGATGTTGCACGGGATCAGGGAGGGTGTCATCGGGGTTGACGTGCGCAACCGGGTCACCATCGTCAACAGCGAGGCTCGCCGATTGCTCGGCCTGACGAGCGCGGCGATCGGCAAGCCACTCGCCTCGCTGATCCCCTCCGAACGGCTACGCGACGTGCTGAGCGGTGAGTCACCGGGCCCGGATCAGACGGTGATCACGACCGATGCGCTGCTGGTGGTCAATCGCCGTCCGGTGGTGGTGGGCGGCCGCGATGTCGGAAGCATCGTCACCTTGCGGGACCGGACGGAACTCGAAGCGCTGGTGCGCCGGATGAACGCTGTCACCGGCCTGGCCAACGCGCTGCGTGCTCAGGAACACGAATTCACCAACCGGTTGCACGTCATTGCCGGCTTCCTGGATCTGGGTGAGCCGGAGGAGGCCCGGCAATATCTCGACCTCATCGCCCACGAACAGCGGTACTCGGCCGAGGACATTCGCGCGCGGGTGGCGCCGCCGCTGCTGGCAGCGTTGCTCGTCGCCAAACTCGCGGTGGCCGCCGAGCGCGGGGTGGAACTGCGGATCGCGCCGGACGCCCACCTGGACGCACCCGAATCCGACGGGCAGATGCTCATGACGGTGCTAGGCAATCTCGTTGACAACGCTATCGATGCGGTCGCCGAGCAACCGCAGCCCCGGCTAGTGGTCGTGCAACTGCAAGACGAGCACGACGTGCGCATCATCGTGACCGACAACGGTCCAGGGGTGGCGGAGGCGGACCGGGCGCACATCTTCACCGATGGCTTTTCCACCAAGCCGCCCAGGGAAATCCTGCGACGCGGCATCGGGCTCGCGCTCGTCCAGCGGCTCGTGCATCGGGCCGGCGGGACGATCAGTGTCGGCGACCAGCCGGGCGGGTACTTCGAGGTCGTGCTGCCCGCATCCCGCCCGACCGGCCCGCCGCCCGAGCTCGTGACCGGCGAGCGGACCAGCCGATGACGCTGCCGATGATCAAGACGCTCGTCGTCGACGATGACTTCCGGGTGGCGCGGATTCATGCCACCAGCGTGGAACGGGTCGACGGTTTCGTCTGCACCGGTCAGGCACACAATGCGCAGGAGGCCCGCCGGCTGATCGCCGAGGACAAGCCCGACCTGCTGATCCTCGATGTCTACCTGCCCGACGAGGACGGTCTGAACATGTACCGCTCGCTCGCGGCTACCGACGAGCACCCGCCGGACTGCATCTTCATCACCGCTGCCCGCGACCTCGCCTCGGTCCGTTCGGCGATCGGGATGGGCGCGATCTACTACCTGGTGAAACCCTTCGGGCTGCAGCAGCTTCAGCAACAGCTGCAGGCCTATCGACGGTGGCGGCTGGAGGTGCTGGCCGCGACGAAGATCGAGGAGGCGGACCAGGCAACGGTTGATGCCCTGTACAGCCTGCGGCACGCGCCCACCCAACGCCCGACGGGTCCTCGGCTGCCACCGACCATGGCCAAGGTCCTTGCGACCGTCGATTCCTCGTTACAGCCGTTGCCTGCGGCGACCGTCGCGGAGCAGCTCGGGATCAGCCGGCCGACCGCGCAGCGGTATCTGACCGAGCTGGAACGCCGCGGGCTGCTCGAGCTCGAGCTGGAATATGGCGCGACCGGCCGGCCCATCCATCGCTATTCCTCGCTGCGCCGGCCCTGACTATTCGTTAGATATCCCAGCCGGAGAAGATCCAGCCAGCTGACTATCTAGACCGGAGTGCGGGGGTCTGTCATTATTATCGGCGATCTGCCCACCCCTGGTTTGAGTACTTTGTCTTGATCGTCGCCGCGAGAGGCCCCAATGCAAACCGCTTCAGCAAGCCCCCCTCAGGTTTCCCCAAAGGCTGGTAAATCGACACCGCTTGGCGACGTCGTCATCCAGTACCACATCTACGTCGCCAAGGTGCTCAAAGCATTGACGCCTCAGGTCGCCCAGCTGCGTACGGCGGTGGCCGGCGGTCACCGCGCCGATGCTCAGCAGCGATGGCTGGCCGCCCAGTTCACCTGGCAGCAGGTCGGCGCGGCCTATGGAAGCTTCGGCGAGGCCGGCACCGCGATCAACGGCCTGGCAAGCGGCCTGCCGCTGGGCGTGGCCGACCCGGCCTTCACCGGCCTGCACCGCATCGAGTACGGCCTCTACAACGGTGAGGACCTCTCCCGGGTGCTCGTCCACGTGAACCGGTTGACCGCCGATATCAACACGCTGAAGGCCAACCTGAGCAAGACCGCGATCACGCCGACCGACATGCCGATCCGCTGTCACGAGATTCTGGAGGACGCGCTGCGCGATCACCTGTCCGGCCAGGACGACTACGGCTCGGGGATGGCCTACGCGCTCACCTCCGGCGATGTGCTGGGTACCCGGGTGGTGCTGGAGGAGTTGAAGCCGCTGATTCCCTCCCCCGTCCTCGGGCACAGCGCCTACGACAGGTCCAAGGCAGGGCTCGATGTTCTCGACGCGGCGCTGAACGCCTCGAAGGTACAAGGCAACTGGCCCGACTACCGGGCGCTTACCAAGCACCAGCGGCAGCCCATCAACGGTGCGATCGGCTTGGCGCTCGAGGCGCTGTATCAGGTTCCGTTCGTCCTCGGGCGGCTGACGTGACAGCTCCGCGGCTGCGTGCCGCCCGTCCCACGACCTATCGATCCAACCGCACCGAAGAGGCCCGATGAGCATCAATCGCCGTACATTCCTGCAGGGTGCGGGCCTCAGCTCCGCGGTAGTCGCCGCCGGCACGCTCGGCGTTGCCGAGGCCGCGCCGGCCGCTGCCGACGTTCCGGATCCCTCGACGATCGCCGTCCCGTTCCTCGGCGCGAACCAGGCCGGCATCTACCGGCCGGACTTCCAGCAGCGCTCGGCCTGCTTCGCCTCGTTCCGGGTGTTGTCGAACAATGCCGCCGACCTGCAGTCCCTGTTCCAGGTACTGACCTCCCACATCCAGTCGCTCACCGAGGGATCGCTGTCGCCGTCGGTCAGCCGGCCGTCCCCGAAGGAGACCGAGGTGCCGGGCACCGACAGCGGCGTCATCGGTGCGCAGATCCCGCCGGACGAGCTGACCGTGACCGTCGGGCTCGGCGCCGGCCTGTTCACCGACAAGTTCGGCCTGACCGCGCAGAAGCCGCGCGGGCTGACCAGCATGCGGGTGTTTCCCAACGACACCCCGGACCCGGACTGGACCGGCGGTGACCTGCTGCTGCAGATCTGTTCGGACGGCAACGACTCGGTTCACCATGCGCTGCGCGACCTCACCCGGGCCACTCGCGGGATGATGCAGCTGGAGTGGAAGATCATGGGCTTTCACTCGGCCCCGCGGCCGACCGGCGCGGCGCGCAACCTGTTCGCGTACAAGGACGGCATCACCAACCCGCCGGAGAGCGAGAACCTCGTCTGGATCGACAAGAACTCCGGGCAGCCGGCCTGGGCGGTGGGTGGGACGTTCATGGTGGTGCGGTTGATCCGGATGCTCGTCGAATTCTGGGACCGGGTCGGCATCCCCGAGCAGAACGGTATGATCGGCCGCGATCGCGACACCGGAGCTCCGCTGGACGGCGTGAACGAGACCGACATCCCCAACTACGCGGCAGATCCGGACGGCCTGAAGATCCCGCTCAATGCCCATATCCGGCTTGCCAATCCGCGCACTGCCACGTCCGAGGCCAGCCGCATCCTGCGCCGGGGCTACAACTACGAGAACGCCGGGATGGATCGCAACGGCAACAGCGACACCGGGCTGGTCTTCTGCTGCTACCAGCAGAACATCCAGGACCAGTTCGAGGCCAACCAGTTGCGGCTGGTGGACGAGCCGATGACCGACTACATCCAGCCGTTCGGTGGCGGTTACTTCATCGGGCTGCCGGGTGTCACCGACTACGGCGACTACCTCGGGCAAGGGCTGTTTGCCTGATAGTTACGTACAAAAGGGCCGCCTGTCGAGTATCGACAGGCGGCCCTTTTGCTATCGGGTCAAGCTAGCTCAGGTCAGTCGGCACGCGTTGGTCGCGTTGGACCAGCTGCCCTGCAGGGCGAAGGTGCCGGTGCCGAACGCGACGTTGCCAGCGTGCCCGGTGCCAGAGCTCAGCCAGGCGCACTCGTCAGCGTTCTCCTGGCCGGTGTAGGAGCTACCGGTGTTGTTGGTCCAGCCACCGGCCGGGTTCTGGTCGGTCATCTCCTCGGCCCATTCGTGGCCCAGGGTCATGGTCCAGCCGTCCAGGGTTCCGGGGGAGTTGATGAAGCCCACGCCGCAGCCGGCGCCGGAGTCCATGTTGTAGGGCTGGTTGGAGAAGGCGATGTAGCCGTAGTTGGAGCTCACCGCGCCACCGGTCAGGGTGGTGTCGCCGTTGTAGTCGTGCCACGCGCAGTACTGGCCCTGGTAGTGGTCAGGGTTGGTGTTGTGCGGGGACAGGATCACGTAGTAGGCGTAACGGTTGGACGCGGCGGTGGTGTTACCGAAGTGTGCGGCAGCGTTGACCGCTTCGACGCCGAGCTGGTGGCCGCTGGCCGCGGACGGCGAGGCAACCGAGTTGTCGTACCAGACACCGGAGAGCACGCCGCCGGTCTGAGCCGGGATGTGCGTCGAGCCGGACGGGCAGACGGTCGCGCCGGTGGACACCGCGCCGTCACAGTACTGCTGCAGCACGTTGGACCAGCTCTCGCTGCCGGTGCCGATGCCCTGGAAGAACTTCTGCGCGACCGGCGCGCCGCCCTTGGCGTCACCGCTGAAGGAGCTGATGCCACCGCTGACGGTCTGGGTGCCCCACTGGCTGCCGTAGAACACCAGGTAAACCTTGGAATGGCCGCTGGTGACACCGATACCGCCGATGCCGCCACCGTAGGACAGCGTCTCCGGTCCGATCGTGTTCGGGTGTACCGCAGTGCCGGACTTTGCCTTTTGCGGAACGGTGGAAAGCACGCCGTGCCCGGAGTGCTGGGTGGCCGCGGACGCTCCATCTGGGGCGGGTGCCGCGATCGCCGTGGCCGACATGGTCGCAACGGCGATCGCAGTGCCACCGATGACGGCCAACAGCCCCTTGGTCGAAACGTTCATACAAACCCTCCAAAACGAATGATTAGCCTTTTCTGGCTAAGAACGGCTAGACCATATCTAATAGCCGCATATTAGGAAACACTTTTTTGGTCACGATGCGTAAGCGTTAGCAAACACTGAGTGAGGCATCGCGAAGTTGTCACAAGGTCGCTAAATAGCGGCGGTGGCTGGCGGATCGGCCGACGGGAAACGGCTCGGAGTCCTCGACGATGCCAGGTGCATCGGAGTCAGGTGCGTCCCGCCACCTTCATTTTATACATGTTTCAGGGCCCTCATGAGGCTCTGGTTCATGCTCCATAATCGCCGTCGCAAGCGCAATCGATCGAAATGGGGCAGCGGGAATGGGCTACGTGTTGGGTCTCGATGAGATCGACCAGACGCAGGTCGCGGTTGTCGGCGGCAAGGCGGCGCACCTGGGGGAGCTCTCGCGGATCGACGGCATCCGGGTTCCAGCCGGTTTCTGCGTGACGACGGACGCCTTCGGACGGATCATGGCCGCGGCACCGTCGACCGATGGCATGCTCGATCGGCTGTCGCGCCTGAAGCCGGCCGACCGGGACGCGATCCGCGCGCTGAGCGCGGAGATCCGCCGGGTGATCGAGGGGATCCCGATCCCCGACGAGCTGGCGGCGGCGATCAGCGGCCAGCTCGGCCGGCTCGGCGAGCACGCTGCCTACGCGGTCCGATCCAGCGCGACCGCGGAGGACCTGCCGACCGCATCCTTCGCGGGTCAGCAGGACTCGTACCTGAACGTGGTGGGCCGGCCGGCGATCCTCGCGCACATCAGCCGGTGCTGGGCCTCGCTCTATACCGAGCGAGCCGTGACCTACCGGCTGCACAACGGCTTCGACCATCGCACGCTTGGGATGGCCGTGCTCGTCCAGCAGTTGGTCTCACCGGACGCCGCCGGCATCCTGTTCACCGCCGACCCGGTGACCTCGAACCGGAAGGTCGCCACCGTAGAGGCTGTCTTCGGCCTCGGCGAAGCCTTGGTGTCGGGGCTGGTGAACGCCGACGTCTACCAGGTGCGCGACGGCGAAGTCATCGCCAGGACGGTCGCCACCAAACCGCTGGCCATCCGCGTCTGGCCAGCAGGCGGGACGCAACAACGGGCGATCGAGCCCGAGCGGCAGCAGCAGCCAGCGCTGACCGATGCGCAGGTCGTGCGGCTAACGCAGCTGGGCCGCAAGATCGAGGCGCACTTCGGCCATCCCCAAGACATCGAGTGGTGCCGCACCGGCGATGACTTCGAGATCGTCCAGAGCCGGCCGATCACCACGCTGTTCCCGATCCCGGCGACCGCCGACCGGGACAACCACGTCTACCTCTCCGTCGGCCACCAGCAGATGATGACCGACCCGATGAAGCCGCTGGGCCTGTCCCTCTGGCACCTGACCACCTCGGCAGTCATGTCCGAGGCCGGCGGCCGGCTGTTCGTCGATGTCACCCAGCGGCTGGCCTCGCCAACGACCCGCGCCGGACTGCTCGACGTGGTGGGGAAGGGCGATCCGTTGTTCAGGGACGCGCTGCAGACCGTCCTGGATCGTGGCGACTTCGTCCCTTCCTTGCCAGCGGAGAATCCCGGCGCTCGGGCGACCGGCGGCGCGCCGGCCCCGATCGACACGGACCCGAAGATCGTCACAGCGCTGATCGAGCACAGTCAGGCTTCCCTCGCCGCCTTGGCCCGCGACATCCAGGCGTTGTCCGGCCCGGCATTGTTCGACTTCATGCTGGCGGCCTTCGAGGACGACAAGCGGATCCTGTTCGATCCGCGCAGCCTCCAGGTGATCATGGCGGGGATGGACGCCACCTGGTGGCTCAATGACCACCTGCGGGAGTGGCTGGGTGAGCAGAACGCGGCCGACACGCTCACCCAGTCCGCGCCGCACAACGTCACGTCCGAGATGGGTCTTGCGCTGCTCGACGTCGCGGACGTGATCCGCCCGCATCCGGAGGTGGTTGCGTTCCTGCGACGGGTCGAGGACTCGGGCCGTACCGACGAAGTTTTCCTCGACGAACTGGCCGGATTGGCCGGCGGCACCGAAGTCCGGGACGCGCTTCGGGCTTACCTCGACAGGTACGGCATGCGCTGCACCGGCGAGATCGACATCACCAGGCCACGCTGGAGCGAGTACCCCGCCACGCTCGTTCCCGCGATCCTCAGCAACGTCAAGAACTTCGCGCCGGGTGCCGGCGCGGCCCGCTTCGAGCACGGACTGCGGCAGGCCGTCGAGAAGGAGCAGGAGGTGCTGGCGCGCTTGCGCGCATTGCCGGACGGGGAGCCGAAGGCGGTCGAGGTCAAGCGGATGATCGACCGCGTCCGCACCTTCATCGGGTACCGCGAATATCCCAAGTACGGCAAGGTCTGTCGCTCCTTCGTCTACAAGCGGGCCCTGCTGCGGGAAGCCGACCGCCTGGTGCGCACCGGCACCCTGCGCGAGCGGGACGACATCTTCTACCTCAGGTTCTCCGAACTGCACGAGGTGGTGCGCACCAACCAGCTGGACTACCAGCTGATCGACCAGCGAAAGGACGAGTTCAGGTCCTATCACGCGCTCACGCCGCCCCGGGTGCTCACCTCGGATGGCGAGGCCATCTCCGGTGGCTACCGACGCGACGATCTTCCAGCCGGCGCGCTGGCCGGCTCACCGGTCTCGGCCGGGATCGTCGAAGGGCGAGCCCGGGTCATCGTGAACATCGCGCAGGCCGACCTCGAACCGGGCGACATCCTGGTCACCACCTACACCGACCCCAGCTGGACGCCGCTGTTCCTCGTCATTGCGGGCCTCGTGACGGAGGTGGGCGGCCTAATGACCCACGGGGCGGTGATCGCCCGCGAATACGGCCTGCCAGCCGTGGTGGGGGTGCAGCGGGCCACCCAGCTGATCCAGGACGGACAGCGGATTCGCCTGCACGCGACAGCAGGTTACGTCGAGATCCTGCCCTAGCCGGTTCAGCCGCTGGCGGCAGCCGCGGCGGCCAGTCGCCGGACGCTCTGCTGTAACTGCTCGGCGCTGACCCGGGGAAAGCTGACCCGCGCCAGCACCGCCGGATCGGTGACCCGGGACCAGTCACAGCTGTGCAGGACGGAAGTTCGGCCGGCACCCTCGGGTTCCAGGTCCCAACTCCAGCGAACGCCGGGCGGCGACTGGTGCTCGCGGGCGGTGGCCCAGCTGATTCGCCGTCCCGGCTCGAATTCCAGCACGTGATTTTCGGTGCGGTAATCACCCAGCGCCGGGTAGTGCATCGCCATCGTGAACACCTGGCCGACGCCGCTGATCAGCTCGGTACTCACGTCGGCCCGCAGCATTCCCGAGCCGTCGATCTCGACATGGCGCCGCGGGTCGGCCAGTACCGCGAACAGGTCGGCCGCCCCGACGTCCACGCTCTGCTGGACCCGGATCTGCGTCTCGGTCTGTTCGATCATTCCTCCATCATGCCGCGGCGACTGGGATCGGCGCTGTGAGCACGGTAGGGGCTGTTTCGCCTGGTCAGGACGGTGCAAGATCGTTGATGACCACGTCGGCACGATCGACAAGAAATGGAAGGGGTATCGCCATGACCGCTCCCGCCGTCCCCACCAGCGTGACCTGGCTGGCCGAGGGCACCGGGTTCCTGCTCGACCAGCTCGATGTGGTCGACCTCGCCGCGGCGTCCGGGTTGCCCGGCTGGACCAACGGGCACGTCGGCGCGCACCTGGCCCGCAACGCCGATGCGCTGCTGCGCCTGATGCACTGGGCGAGCACCGGTGAGCAGACCCCGATGTACGCCTCGGCCGCCGCCCGCGACGCCGACATCGGGCGGGACGCCCAGCGCGATCCCGCCGTGATCCGGGCCGACGTGCGACGGACCGCCGCGCTGCTCGACGACGCTATCGCGGCGGCCGACGAGCGGACCTGGGCAGCGCGGATCCGCAGCACCCGCAAGGAAATCGGGGCAGCCGAGGTCCCGTGGATGCGGGCAAAGGAGGTCTGGTTGCATGCCGTCGATCTAGGCGCCTCGCCGGCCGGCCTGCCGCCGGAGCTGGCGACCGCGTTGCTGGCCGACATCGCGGGCTCGTTCGCCGACCGGGCGGAGGTGCCCCCGGTCCGGCTGGTCGACAGCGAGTCCGGCAACGTGGTCGAGATCGGGGCCGGCGGGCCCACCGTGACCGGGCCGGTCGGTGAGTTGGCGCTCTGGTTGGCCGGCCGGTCGACCGGGCAAGGTCTACGGTCCTCAGAAGGCGTACCCGAGCTGCCGCCCTGGCTGTAGGAAGCATCGCGGCCTGCCCGAGCTGCCAGCCTGGCTGTAGTGCGGGTGCGCGGTTTCAGTCGTCCGGCTGATTCAGGCTGTTCCACTGCGTCATCGCGGCAGCGGCCCAGCGGGCGTGTCGCCGCTGGAACAAGGTGACCGCCGTCAGCCCGCTCCACTGGGTGGGCAGCAGCTCGCGGGGCAGCGTCGGATCGATCCACGGAAAGCGCCGCCAGGCGTGCACCAGCTCGATCAGCCGGGCCAGCGGGTCACTTGTGCTGGCCGTCGCGAAGTCATCGAGGAACTGCTGGTAGCTCTGCTCGATCGCGTCGAGCTCCCAGGCCTGGCTCACCATCGTCGCCAGGTCGCCGCCGCGGTGCTCGGCCACGAAGATCCGGGCATCCTCGAATACCCCAGCGCCGTCGAGCACCCGCTGGACCTCCTCGGCGCGCTCGGCGTGCGGGCTGATCCACAGGCCGGCGCTCGGGCTGCCGAGGCCGGCCCAGTTCAGCCTGGTCCGGAGCAGGTGTCGGGTCGGCCGGTCGGTCTCGGGCACCCGGGCCATCACCAGCAACCAGCGACCGTCCCAGTCGGGTGCGGAGCCGGTGAAGCCGTAGATCCGCTCGGTGCCCTCGGTCAGCAACCGCTCGGCGTTGCCGGTCAGCCGCCACCGGGTCCGGCGACCCACCCGTTCCGAACTCAGCCAGCCGTCCGCCGCTGTCCGCATCAGCGCTTGCCTGCTGGCCTTCTCCTCGACGCCCAGCCGAGCCAGCGTCTGGATGAACGCCGAGGTCCAGGCCACCCCGCCACTGGGCAGCACGAATTCCCCGAGCACCGTGAACAGCAGGCTTCTGGCGCTCTGCGCACCCTTGGCGTGGCGGCGAGACATGGTCGGCAGGTCGGCGTCCCGCGCCGCACCGTGTGCCATCGAACGTCCTCCAGCTGAGCCCGGGTTCGCGACTAGATGCTACGGCGACCGGCTACCGCACCGGCCGGCGATGAATACACTACGAGCTCTTGACGGAACTACTATCGAAAGTAGAACATAGACTGCGCCGGACGAGCAGGGAGGCAGACCTCGTGACCAGCTTGGCCAGTCAGCACGGCGAGGTCGCGGACCTCGAGCCCGCGCGGTCCCTCGTCGAGTTCCGGGTGACACCGGAGCGCTACCGGCACTGGAAGCTCGACTTCGCCGGCCAGATCGCAACCCTGTCGATGGATGTCGAGGAGGGCGGCGGGCTGCGCGAGGGCTACGAACTGAAGCTGAACTCCTATGACCTCGGTGTCGATATCGAGCTCTACGACGCGGTCCAACGACTGCGCTTCGAGCACCCCGAGGTGCGGACCGTGATCCTGACCAGCAGCAAGGAAAAGATCTTCTGCGCCGGGGCAAACATCCGGATGCTGGCCGGCTCGCCGCATTCCTGGAAGGTGAACTTCTGCAAGTTCACCAACGAGACCCGAAACGGCATCGAGGACGCGACGCTGAACTCCGGTCAGACCTATCTGGCGGCACTCAACGGCACCGCGTCCGGTGGAGGCTATGAGTTGGCGCTGGCCTGCGAGCGGATCCTGCTGGTGGATGACCGCTCGTCGGCGGTCTCGCTGCCCGAGCTGCCGCTGCTGGGCGTGCTGCCGGGCACCGGTGGACTGACCAGGCTGGTCGACAAGCGGCATGTCCGGCGCGATCACGCCGACTACTTCTCGACCAGGCCGGAAGGGCTGGCCGGCAAGAAAGCTGTTGCCTGGAAACTGATCGACGAGGCGGTGCCACGCTCGAAGTGGGACGACACGGTCGCCGAACGGGCCGCTGAACTGGCCGAGACCTCGCACCGGCCGACCGGCGCGACCGGGATTGCGCTGACGCCGCTGGACAAGCGGCGCACCGAGGACACCATCGACTACCGCTACCTCAGCCTGAAACTGGATCGGGCGGCCGGCACGGTCGAGTTCACCGTTATCGCACCAGCCGATCCGGCCGGCTCAGAGATCGCGGCGGCGCACCAGCAGGGCAGCGACTTCTGGACGCTGGCGATGACCCGGGAGCTGGACGATGCGATCCTGGACCTGCGGACCAACGAGCTCGAACTCGGCACCTGGATCTTCAAGACTGCCGGCGATGCCGCGAACGTGCTTAGTTATGACCGGCTGCTGCTGGACAACGCCGAGGACTGGCTGGCGAACGAGATCCTGCATTACCTCAAGCGAACCCTCAAACGCCTGGACGTGACCAGCCGCAGCCTGCTCGCGCTGATCGAGCCGGGTAGTTGTTTCGCCGGCTCGCTGCTGGAACTCGCGCTGGCGGCGGACCGCAGCTACCAGTTGTCCGGGGTCTTCACCGAGGTCGAGCCGGACGCCACGCCAGCCGCACTCACGCCGGGTCCGATGAACTTTGGCCCGCTGCCGATGGGTAATGGGCTGACCCGGCTGCAGACCAGGTTCCTCGACGACGAGCCGGCGGTGGCCGCGGTAGCCGCGATGATCGGAGAGCCGGCCGAAGCCGAGGCAGCCGAACGGCTCGGCCTGGTCACCTTCGCTCCGGATGACCTCGACTGGGACGAAGAGGTTCGGATCGCGGTCGAGGAACGGGCGAGTTTCAGCCCGGACGCGCTGACCGGCTTGGAGGCGAACTACCGCTTCGCCGGCCCGGAAACGATCGAGACCAAAATCTTCGGCCGGCTGACCGCCTGGCAGAACTGGATCTTCTACCGTCCCAACGCCTCCGGACCGGACGGGGCGCTCCGCAAGTTCGGCACCGGCCAACGGGCCGACTTCGACCGGAAAAGGGTGTAACTCCATGTCGGCTGCTACTGACTACAGCGAGAAGATTCCGAACAATGTCGAGTTGCAGGAGGACCGACGCCTGCAGCGAGCGTTGGAATCCTGGCAGCCGAACTTCTTGAACTGGTGGGAGTCGATGGGGCCGACACTGGCGACCCAGGACGTCTACCTGCGTACCGCCGTCAACGTCGGACGCGAGGGCTGGGCCAACTTCGGCCATGTCGCAATGAAGGACTACCGCTGGGGCATCTTCCTGGCCGAGCGTGACCAGGACCGGCAGATCGCCTTCGGCGAGCACAAGGGCGAGCCGGTGTGGCAGAAGGTGCCGGGGGAGTATCGGTCGGAACTGCAACGCCTCATCGTCATCCAGGGTGACACCGAGCCGGCCTCGGTCGAGCAGCAGCGCAACCTCGGCGCGACCGCACCCAGCCTGTACGACCTGCGCAACCTGTTCCAGGTCAACGTCGAAGAGGGCCGCCACCTGTGGGCGATGGTCTACCTGCTGCACGCCTACTTCGGTCGGGAAGGCCGGGAAGAGGCCGAGGAACTGCTGCACCGCAACTCCGGTAGCGAGGAATCACCCCGCATCCTCGGCGCGTTCAACGAGGAAACCCCGGATTGGCTCAGCTTCTTCATGTTCACCTACTTCACCGATCGGGACGGCAAATACCAGCTCGGGACGCTGAAGGAGTCGGCGTTCGACCCGCTGTCGCGAACGTGTGAGTTCATGCTCAAGGAGGAGGCGCACCACATGTTCGTCGGCACCACCGGTATCGACCGGGTCGTCGAACGCACGGTGCAACTGATGAAGGAATTCCAGATCGACGACGTGGCGGCCCGTGGCGGGATCTCGCTGAAGACGATCCAGAAGTACATCAACTTCCACTACAGCGTGTCGCTGGACCTGTTCGGCTCGGAGACCTCGACCAACGTGGCGAACTACTTCACCGCGGGTTTGAAAGGGCGTTGGTCAGAGGAACGACGTAAGGACGACCATCAGCTGACCAGCGATTCGATTCTGGTCGACACGGTCACCGAGGACGGTGAGATCGGCCAGGCCGAGGTCAGCGCGCTGGTCGGTTTGAACACCGACCTGCGCCGGGAGTACATCTCCGACTGCCAGAACGGTGTGGACCGGTGGAACCGGATCCTCGCCAAGGCCGAGCTGCCGCAGCGGCTGGCGCTGCCCAGCGTGGCGTTCAACCGCAAGGTAGGGGCCTTTTCGAGCATCGAGGCCAGTCCGACCGGCGAACGGATCTCGGCCGAGGAATGGCAGCTGCGGCAAGAGGATTGGCTGCCGAACGCGGTGGACAAGACGCACGTCCGGTCGCTGATGCAGCCGGTGCACGAGCGCGGCAAGATCGCCGCTTGGATTGCACCGCCCCGGCAGGGAATCAACGGCAAGCCCTTCGACTACGACTACGTCCACCTGCGTTAGTGCGAGAGGCGTCCGACGATGGCTGAGGACCTGTTCAACGCATGCGTCTATCTCCTCGACCGGCAGGTGGCGGCCGGCGACGCAGAGCGGCTGGCGATCACCGGCGTCGGTGGCGATGTCAGCTACCGCCAGCTACTGGACCGGGTCCGCCGAACGGCCACCGTGCTGCGCGAGCTCGGTCTCGAACCCGAGCAGCGGCTGCTGATGTTCATGGCCGATTGCCCTGATTTTGTCACCGTCTACCTTGCCGCGATGCGGATCGGCGCGGTGCCCGTCCCGGTCTCCACGATGCAGCTGGCGGACGGGCTCGTCGAGCTGCTGCTGGATTCGCGAGCCCGGCTGCTCGCGGTGACCGCTGAGTTCGCGGCGGTGGCCGAGCAGGCGCTCGGGTCGGCGCCGGAGCTGCGTGGCGTGCTGGCCTGCGGTGCGACCGAGCTGGCCTCGACGTCCGGGATTGCCCTGCACCGGCTGGATGAACTCATAGCGGCTGCGGCACCGAGCCAGCAGGTCTACCCGACCACCGCGGACTCGCCGGCATTCTGGCTCTACACCTCCGGAACGACCGGCAAGAGCAAGGCCGCGATGCACCGGCACGGCTCGGTCCAGGTTGTCTGCGAGACCTACGGCCGGCAGGTGCTGGGTATCCGTCGCGATGACCGGTGCCTGTCGGCGGCGAAGGCGTTCTTCGCGTACGGGCTGGGCAATTCGGTACTGTTCCCGCTGTCGGTGGGGGCCTGCGCGGTGCTCGAACCGGGGCCGTCCAAGCCCGAGACGGTGGTCGAGCGGGTCGCTGAGTTCGGGGCCACGCTGTTCTTCGCCGGCCCCACCTTCTTCGCCAACATGCTGCGAGCAGAACTGCCGCCGGACGCGCTGGCCGGCGTGCGGTTGGCGACCTCGGCGGGCGAGGCGCTGCCCGCCGCGCTGTACCAGCGGTGGACGGAACGCTTCGGCACCGACATCCTCGACGGTATCGGGATGACCGAGATGCTGCACATCTTTCTGTCCAACCGCGAGGGAGCGGTTCGGCCGGGGACGACCGGGATAGCGGTACCGGGCTATGACCTCAAGATCGTCGACGACGATGGTTTCGAGGTCACGGCTGGTACGCCGGGCACGCTGCTGGTGCGCGGGCAGTCCACCGCGCTCGGCTACTGGTCGCGCTACCAGGCAAGCCGACAGGTGTTTCAGGGTGAGTGGCTGTGCACCGGCGACACTTACCTGCGGGACGCCGAGGGCTACTACCGCTGCCTCGGCCGTACCGGCGACATGCTCAAGGCAAGCGGGATCTGGGTGTCACCGGCCGAGGTGGAGGATCGATTGCTCGCGCACCCGGCGGTCAGCCAGGCGATCGTGGTGGCGGCGCTGGACGCGGACGGGCTGGAGAAGCCGGTCGGCTACGTGGTGCTCGGGGCCGGGTCCACCGCGACCGAGGACGAGCTGATCGAGTTCTGCCGGGACGGGATGGCCTCGTTCAAGCGGCCGCGCAAGATCGTCTTCGTGGGCAGCTACCCGACGACCGCGACCGGCAAGATCCGCCGGGTCGAGCTGCGCCAGTTGGCTGCGAGCGTGCTGCCCGGGTCCTCGACCAGCTAGCTATCCAGCGAGTGCTTCCACTATTAGCTCAGCGATAGCGGGCGATTAAATCGTGCACGACGAGACAGCTGTGACTTGGCCGGTTCGAACGACCGGATCCCATGCCAGGTGGCATCATGGCGGGTATGCCTATCGCCACCAGCTCGTTTGCCCATGTCCGCCTCACAGTCACCGACATCGCGCGGTCCCGCAAGTTCTATGACGAGGTGTTCGGGCTGCCGGTTGCCTTCGAACTGCCGCCGAATGCCGATGCCGAGACCCGCGAGCAGTTGTCGTTCCTGTTTGGTGGGGTGATCTACAAATTGGGCGATTCGCTGCTCGGCCTGCGCCCGGTCGCCAACGACAACTTCGACGAGGACCGGGTCGGTCTGGACCATGTCAGCTTCGCGGTCGCCGACCGTGGCGAACTCGATTCGACGGTGGCCCTGCTCGACGAGCGCGGCATCGCGCACGGCGGGGTCAAGGACATCGGCGCCGGCTACATCCTGGAATTCCGCGACCCGGACCAGATCGCGCTCGAGCTATTCGCGCCGAAGGCCTGAGGCCGGCTCAGACGGCGACGCTGGTCAGGTCCGCGGGTGCTGTCGCGCTATTGCTGGGGCACCACTACCTCGATGCGGGCGGTGTCGAGATGGTAGAGGCAGCCGATCACCGGTAGCCCAACCGGCAGGTACGGCGAGCTGCGGACCCGCTGGACATCGCCGGCGAGCACCGCCTGCTGGTCCTCTATCGCGCCGAAGTCCAGGCTCCGGGTGTCGATCCCCGCGCTGTCGCGGATTGCCGAGTGAATCTCGTCGTTGCTGGCCTTCGTCATCCGGCAGTCGGTGTGCGCCACGATCATCACCCGCTCGACGCCGAGCAGGTGGGTGGCCAACACCAGGGTTCGCAGCACGTCGTCGGTCACCCGGGCGCCGGCGTTGCGCAGGATCTTCGCGTCGCCCTTGGCCAGGCCGAGCATGCCGAGTGGGTCGATTCGCGAATCCATGCAGGTGACGATCGCCAGGCCCCGGGCGGCCTGCCCGACCAGGCCAGGGTCGTGATAGCTGGCGGCGAACTGCTCGTTGGCGTGCAGGACGTCCTCGAACTGATGCTGCATGCGAGTTCCGATCGACGAGTCACGGGTAGGGGCGGCGCTGGGACAATTGTCCGCCCCGCGACAACCAGGTCGCGAACCCACCGCCAGAGTGTGCGGCAGACCACCAGCCAACGGCCGGCCGCGGGCGGGACAATAGTCAGCGGAACAGTGGTCAGCGGAACAATGGTCAGCGGAACAATGGTCAGCGGAACGACTGGGTTGCCGGGCGGATCGGCGCTGATGTCCGCCGGGCCAACGAACTCCGTACCGAGTAGGGGGATCACCGCAGGATGGTCAGCCGAGACCTCGCGCCTGCCGCGCCGCAATCGGCGTCGGTGACCCTGCGGGCGATCGCGCCGTCGGTGTTTCTGCCCGCGCTGGTCTATGAGATCGGCAATGGTGCGATCGCCCCGGTGATCGCCCTGACCGCGCTGGATCTCGGTGCCTCGCCGAGCAAGGCCGGCTACCTGCTGGCGTTGCTCGGGATCGGTCAGGTGCTCGGCGACCTGCCGGCCTCGTCGCTGGCCGTCCGGATCGGTGATCGGCGGGCGATGATCGTGGCCGCCGGCGTGGCGATGCTGGCGCTGCTCGGTTGCCTGCTGGCCCCGTCCGTCCCGGCTCTCGGCTTGGCTTTGGTAGTGCTTGGCATGTGTAACGCGACCTTCTACCTCGCCCGGCAGTCCTACCTGACCGAGGTGGTGCCGACCGCGATCCGGGCGCGCGCGATGTCCACACTCGGTGGTTCGCACCGGATCGGGCTGTTCATCGGGCCGTTCGTGGGTGCCGCCGCGATCGGGCTGACCAGCCTGCGGGCCGCCTACGTGGTGGCGATGGCGACCGCGCTGATCGCTGCGCTGCTGCTGGTCCTGATCCCGGACGCCGAGCGACCCGGCGACCGGCCGCCCGAGGTCCGTGGCGGGATCGGCCCGGCGGCCATGGTGAAGGCGCACCGGAAGCTCTTCATGACGCTGGGCATGGCGGTCCTCGCGGTCGGTGCGGTCCGGGCGGCACGCCAGACCGTGCTGCCGCTGTGGGCCGAGCACATCGGCCTCAATGCCGAGACGACCAGCCTGGTGTTCGGCGTCGCCAGCGCGGTGGACATGGCGTTGTTCTACCCGGCCGGCAAGGTGATGGACCGGTTCGGCCGGATGGCGATTGCCTTGCCGTCCATGCTGATTCTCGGTCTCGCAATGATGGCGTTGCCGCTGACCGGCAACGTCTGGTCACTTGCCGCGGTGGCGATGGTGATGAGCTTCGGCAACGGTATCGGTTCGGGAATCATGATGACCCTGGGCGCCGATGTGGCACCGTCGGATGGCCGGATCAGGTTCCTGTCCATCTGGCGGGTGATGAGTGATTCGGGCAACGCCGCCGGCCCGGTGGTGGTCTCGGTGGTGGCCACCGCCTGGACGTTGGCTGCCGGCGTGGTCGCGATCGGCTCGGCCGGCCTGGTCGCGGCGGCCGCGCTGGGCAGGTGGGCGCCGCGCTACTCACCCTTCGCGACCCTGGCGATGGTCCGGGCCCGCCGCGAATCGCCGGCCGACCCAGTGATCCAGGGCGGCGAAATTGGCCAGCGGAACGGACCAGGTTAGACGCTTTGTCCCTTGCGTGTTAAGTGCTTGGGGGAGTAGATCAGATCTCAGCAAATCCTTACGTCCGCGTCCCCGCACAAAGCGCAGGAGGTCGTGATGGCTCAACCGTTCGTACGAGTAGATGTCTGGACCTTGGCCCAGAACGATCCGATCGTCACCGCGTATGCCAATGCGGTGGCCGCAATGAAGGCCAAGCCGGCGCACGATCCCACCAGCTGGGCCTATCAGGCAGCGATCCACGGGACGTACACGACGCCGCCGCTTCCGCAGTGGAATCAGTGTCGGCACGGCACCTGGTACTTCGTGTCCTGGCACCGGATGTATCTCTACTACTTCGAACGGATCGTCCGTGCGCAGGTGATCGCGAACGGTGGCCCGAGAAACTGGGCGTTGCCGTACTGGAACTACGACGGCGGCGGTACCCAGAACACCCTGCCGCTGGCCTTCCGCAACCCGACTATGCCCAACGGCTCGGCGAACCCGCTCTATGTCGCCCAGCGCAATCCCGGTATCAACTCCGGGGCCGGCCTGCCCGGCTCGATCACCTCACCCGCCTTCGCGCTGAGCCGGCCGACCTTCACCGGGGCCAGCGAGTTCGGTGGCGGGATCACCTCATCGATGGGCCAGTTCTGGGGCCAGACCGGCCGGCTGGAACAGACCCCGCACAACGACGTGCACGTCGCCGTCGGTGGCTTGATGGGCGATCCGGACACCGCGGCGCAGGACCCGATCTTTTGGTTGCATCACGCCAATATCGATCGGGTCTGGTGGCTCTGGGCGCCCCACCACAGCAACCCGACCGATCCGAAGTGGACCACGCCGTCCTTCAGTTTCGTCGATGTCGGCGGGACCGCCGCCTCGCTCACCAGCGCTGGCGTGGAGAACACTGTCAGCCAGCTCGACTACACCTATGACCACGCGATCCTGCGGTTCCCGTGGCCGCCGCGGCGGTTGGAGAGGTTGCCCGTGAAATGGCCCTGGCCCTGGCCCGAACGACCTGACACCCCGCGCGAGCCCGTCGAGGCCCGGCCGGCGCCGGAGGTACGCCAACTGGTCGGCGCTACCGAGCAGCCCATCCAGCTGGTCGGCAACACCGAGCGGGTGCCGGTCCAGATCGACCAGCGCAGTGCCGAGTCGCTGCGCGCCACCGCCCCGTCGGGGGCGCACGAGCACCGCGCCTTCCTCGATGTCGAGGACATCACCGCCGAGCGCAATCCGGGCACCGTCTACGGCGTCTACGTCAACCTGCCGGCTGACCCCACCGACGCCGACATCGCCGCGCACCACGTCGGCAACGTCTCGCTGTTCGGCGTGGAGCGGGCGCGCAACCCGCGCGGTGACGAGCACGCGCACGGGCTGCGATTGTCCATGGAGATCACCGACCTACTCGATCAGCTGGCCGAGGCCGGCAGCTGGCAGGAAGGACAGCGGCTGGACGTGACGTTCCGGCCGATCTCGCTGGAGGCACCGGCCGACGTGGCGGGCGTGGCGCCGGTGGCCGTCGCCAGCACCGCGCATCCCGAACTGCCCGTCACGATCGGCCGGGTCAGCGTGCACTTCGCCTGATGGCAAGTGTCGGCGCCGTCCTGGCGAGGCCGCGGCAACAGCCGGTGGACCTGCACCGGCTGTTACTGCGGCGTCCGGAACTTCCTGCCACGGTGGTGGTCGGCCTGGCCTGGTTGGTGTTGCTGGCGCTGGCAATTCGCGGTTGGTACGCAGGCGGCGACTCGATGGTCGGCATCGCTGGCCCGGCTGGCATGGCGGGGATGGCGGGCTCAGCCGGCCCGGCCGGCAGCTGGTGGTCGGCGGTGTCCGATGGATTGCCGTACACCCTGGTGATGGCGGTGGCGATGATGGGCCCGGCGGCTCTCGGCGGCGTCCGGCACACCGGGGTGAACAGCCTGCGCTGGCGGCGTGGCCGGGCGATGACCGAGTTCGCGCTGGCCTACCTGGCGGTCTGGCTGGCCTACCAGCTGCTGGTGCTGGCCGTTGTCCCGGTGCTGCCGGCAGTGCCCGGCCGGGGCGCGCTCTGCCTGGTGCTGGCGGCCTCGGCGGCCTGGCAGTTCACCCCGTACAAGCGGCGGTGGCTGCGGGACTGCCACCTCAGCGTGCCGTTGCCGCCGAGCGGTTGGCGAGCCGAGCGGGCGGCGATGACATTCGGGCTGCGCAACGGCCTGTCCTGCCTGGGCTCTTGTTGGTGCCTGATGCTGGTGATGGCGGTAGCGCCCGCCGGTTACCTGCTCTGGAGCGTCGCGTTGAGCGGGTTGATCACCACCGAGCGGTTGTTGCAACGACCGCGCCGGGCCACCCGACTGGCCGCGGTAGCGCTTGGTGTTGCCGCGATCTGGACGTTCACCCTCGGGCTGGCGTAGGGCGGTCGCTCAAGGGCGTGCTTTCAAGAGAGTGAAGATTTCCGTTGCCTGGTAATGGGAATCGTCCACTTTCTTCGGGGCGCGACCCGCCGCCTGGCTGTCGTCCTTCGGTGGGCGATCGGCGTGCGGCTCGCGATTGGTAGGTGCGCAGTATGAGGAGTCAACTAGGTCTTGAGGCCGGCTCTCGACTTGGTTCTTTTGGCAACTGCGCGGCGACCGGGAGTTGCTTCGGCGCCGAGATGGCTGAGCCCCCAAACCGCGACCGGTTGCGCTGCGGGCTGATTTAGAGCGCGCAGTCTTCAGCGATTCGTTGAGGTTTTGGCTTTGATTTGTTGGTTGATTCTGCTGGTGGTTGTCGGTGCCGTTGGCTATAATCGATAGTATGTTCGATGCTGCTAGCGATCCGGAGTTTGCTGAGTGGTTGGCCGATGTGCCGGAACCGGAGTGGGCCTCGCATCCGGTGTATGCGGGGATGGTGTCGGATGCGGAGCGGTTGCGGGGTCTTCTTGCGGTGGCGCCGGTTGCTCGGTCGACGGGTGAGTTGGCCCGGTTGGATCCGCGAGGGCTGTCTGCGGGTGAGCGGGTGGATCTGTTGGCTGGGTTGGAGGAACAAAGGAATTGGATTGAGTCGGTGCAGGCGCGGGTGTTGGCCGAGATCGAGAACGCCGACAGCACCGTGTTGGAGTTGGGGCAGGAAGTGGTGTCGCTAGTACTAAAGGTTCCACTGCGGGCGGCGGAAGCCCGGTTGAAGGTGGCACGGTCGTTGGTGCGAGAGCTGCCTATCACGTTGGGGTTGTTGGAGCAGGGCCGGATTTCGGGTCTGCATGCTGAGGCGATCGCGGAGGCCTCCTGGCGGCTGGATCCGGACGTGGTGGGTGAGTTCGAGACTCGAGTCTGTCAGCGGGCGGACACCCAGACGGTGCCGCAGTTGAAGCAATCGATCCGGCGTGCGGAGTTGGCGATCGATCCGGTGACCGGGGAGCAGCGCCATCAGCGAGCGTTGGCGGATCGCAAAGTCGGGTTCCAACCGGGCGATGACGGCATGGTCCAGCTACCTGTCCTGGTGGGTGCGGTGGAAGGGCAGTTGATCTACACCCGACTCACCGCAGCCGCGACCTTGCTCCCCGCCCACGACCCTCGCAGCATGGATCAGAAACGCGCCGACCTCCTCGTCGATGCCGTGTTGTCCGGGTTGCCGCAGGATGGGTTGCCGGAGATGCAGGGCCGCAAACCCAGTATTCAAGTCGTCGTCTCGGCTGACACCCTGCTCAATCTCGATGACCAACCCGGACACCTGACCGGCTACGGACCGATCACCGCAGAAACCGCCCGCAGGCTCGCAGCCGATCAATCCGGCACCTGGCGCAGACTGTTGACCGACCCGGACACCGGGCAGTTGCTGGATATCAGCCAAGACCGCTACCGACCGAGCCAACGTTTACGGGACTTCATCAACGCCCGCGATGACGTGTGCTGCTTCCCGACCTGCCACCAACCCGGCTACCGCTGCCACTACGAACACATCACCCCGTACTTGCAAGGAGGCCAGACCTGTCGCTGCAACGCCGCCCTGGCCTGCCGCAGACACAACAACTGCAAGATCGGCACCGGCTGGGACTACAGCAGAAAACCCGACGGATCTTTCACCTGGACCGACGACACCGGCCATGGCTACACCAGCCACCCACCCGAACGCTGGACCACACCAAACCACGAACCACCGAAACAGGCAACCCTGAAAGAAGTCCACACCAACGAAGACACCGCCTACGCCGCACTAGAGAAACGCTGGCAACGAGAACTCGATGGCGCAACCGACAGCGGCAACGAAGCCAGAATAGCCAATGCCCATAATGCAATCACCGCAGCGCAGGCACAACGACAACGTCAACTCGCCCACCGCACCGACCTGACCCAGCCACCCTTCTAGCTGACCGCCCGATCACCGCGTAGTGGGGTGGTCCGATCCGAAACGTAAAAGACGCCCTACCTGTTTCGGATCGGACTACCCCGCGAAGCGGGACCACCGACTACCCCACGAAGCGGGACCAACAGGCGCGGCAAGGGACCGTGTCAACTAGTAGTGGCCCAGGATGACGGCTCGGATTGGACGCGGTGGTAGCCGTAGTCCTCCGGATAGCGCTGGGGCTTGGGTCGCGGGCGAGTCTCAGAGTCGGGCGTGCAGGAGCGGCTCACCCAGCAGATCGCCGAGTGCCTCGTTACCCAACTGCAGGCCCGCGGTGTCGCGGTGCGGATGGAGGCCGAGCACCAGTGCATGTCGCTGCGCGGGGGTGTGGGCGCACGGCGCGCTGACCACCACCAGCGCGCTGCATGGCCACTTGCGGACCGACGCCGGTCAGCGGGCGGAGTTCTTGGCGCTGACCAGTACCCCAGCCACCGATAAGCACGTATTGTGCGGCCCGAGCTCCCAATTCGCCCGGCGTGTCGTGGGAACTCGGGCGGCGAAAGCCGTTGCCGTCGGAAGCCGTTGCCGTCGAAAGGAATGCCATGTCCACCTTCGTTATCGTCGGCGCCGGGCTGGCCGGGGCCAAGACCGCCGAGGGCCTGCGCGAGCGGGACTATCAGGGTGAGATCGTGCTGCTCGGCGACGAGCCGCACCGCCCGTACGAGCGACCGCCGCTGTCCAAGGGCTACCTGACCGGTTCGACCGGACGGGACGCGGTATTCGTGCACGCCCCGGAGTGGTATGCCGAGCACCAGGTCCAATTACGCGTCGAAAGCACCGTGAGCGGCGTCGACCGGGTCGCCCGGCAGGTCCAGCTCGCCGACGGCGACCGGCTCGGCTACGACAAGTTGCTGCTCAGCACCGGGGCGGCGCCGCGCCGGCTGTCGGTTCCAGGCGCCGAGGCGGCCGGGGTGCACTACCTACGATCGCTGGACGAATCCGAGAGCCTCAAGCGGCTCTTCAGCGCGGCCGGCAGCCTGGTGGTGATCGGAGCCGGCTGGATCGGGCTGGAGGCTGCGGCCGCCGCCCGCGCGGCCGGCCTGGCGGTCACCGTGGTCGAGTCGGCCGAGTTGCCGTTGCTGCGAGTGCTCGGCCCGGAGGTGGCCGAGGTTTTCGCGCAGTTGCACCGTGACCATCAGGTCGAGCTGCGGCTCGGTGCCACGCTCAGCGAGATCAGCACCAAGGACGGTCAGGCCACCGGGGTCCGGCTGGCCGATGGAAGTTCGATTGCCGCGGACGCGGTACTCGTCGCGGTGGGCGTTGCGCCGAACAGCGGGCTGGCCGCGGACTGCGGCCTGGCGGTGGACAACGGCATCGTGGTGGACGACGCGCTGCGTACCAGCGACCCGGACATCTTCGCAGTCGGCGATGTGGCCAATGCCTTTCACCCCGTGTTCAACAGGCATATCCGGGTCGAGCACTGGGCCAACGCGCTGAACCAACCGGCGGTGGCGGCGGCGTCGATGACCGGCGCCGAGGCCAGCTACCAGGCGTTGCCGTACTTCTTCACCGACCAGTACGAGCTCGGCATGGAATACGTCGGCTACGTCGAGCCGGGTGGCTATGACCGGGTGGTGTTCCGCGGCGATGTCGCCAGCCGGGAGTTCATTGCCTTCTGGTTGGCCGGCAACCGAGTACTGGCCGGCATGAACGTCAATATCTGGGACGTGACCGACCCGATCAAGGCCCTGATCCGGTCCGGGGTGCAGCTTGACCCGGAGCAGCTGGCCGACCCGGCCCGGCCGCTCGAATCGTTCGCCGGCTAGTTCCGGCTAGTCCTCGCTGCTGGTGCGATTGCCCAGAAAAGCCAGCAAGTTCGGATTGTCGGAGGTGAGCCGCTGCACCTCCTCACCGCCGTCGCACCGGCACAGCGCGACAGTGACCCCGGCGCCGGTCCGCGCCAGCACCTGCCAGGAGGCTCCGAACCGCTCCCACCGGCGCAGCAGTTCGACCGGATCAGTCTCGGGCTGGCTGGCCTCGGGTCGGGGATTGGCCTCGGGCTGGCAACTCATCGACCCATCATGCCCCGGCACTGAATACCCGAAGGCTCGGTACCTCGAAGGCCCGGTACCCCCGAAGGCCCGGTACCCCCGAAGGCCCGGTACCCCCGAAGGCCCGGTA
>JALYVF010000234.1 GCA_030853385.1 Actinomycetota bacterium
ATCTACCAGTTCGTCAGCGACGACTTCCGGGCCCGCACACTGCGGACGGCGCTCAACCGAACCGTCGACGATGCCCTTACCCCCGGCGAGGGAAACGGAAGTAGCAGATGAAACGCGTCGTGGAATACGAATGGCGCCTGGCCGAGCTGATGGCCGCGCGGGGCATGCACAACACCACCGAACTGGTGCCGCTGCTGGCCGAACGTGGCATCGAGCTGTCCCGGACCCAGACGTTCCGGTTGGTGAACCAACGCCCGGAACGGGTCTCGCTGCAAATCATCGCCGCGCTGTGTGACATCTTCAGCTGCGGACCGCAGGATCTTCTCACTGTCACCGCCGCCGATGCACGGGCCCGGAGAAAGGCCGCCTGCGCCGTCGTCTCCTCGCCGAACGTGGTGGAGCTGAACAGGACGATACGTCCGCGGCGCGCCCGGATCATCGACGATGGCCCTTGACCAGCCTGCCGGGCTCAAGCCCCGGAACACCCAACGCGGCCGGCCCCGCACCAGCGGAGATTGCCTCTGCGACCGCTGCGGTCGATCCGCTGGGAAGTTCCGCGCTCACTGGCCCGAAGGTGGCATCTGCGGGATCTGTTTCACCACCGCGATGCGCACCACCGGCACCTGTCCCGGCTGCCACACCCAACGGCTGCTCCCCGGCCCGCCCAGCCAACCGGGCGGCCCCCGTTGTGCCGACTGCGCCGGCATCACCGACGACTTCCACTGCCAACAATGCGGTGCCGAAGGCGAGATCTTCCGCCGCGGCAGCTGTGCCCGCTGCGCCCTGCGTAATGAACTGACGGAGCAACTGCTCACCACCCACGGGTCACCAGGGAACTGTGACGCCGCGACACGGCTCATCGACTCGCTCTGCGCTGCCGGCCGACCCGAAAGCATCTTCACCTGGAAGCGCTCCCCCACCGTCCAGGGCCTGCTGGGCGGGATCGGCAACGGCGCCATCACCCTCACCCACGAAGGCCTGGACGCCCTCGGCGTGAGCCGGGCCGTAGAGCACCTCCGGGCCATTCTGGTCATCGCCCAGGCCCTGCCGGCCCGGGATCCGTATCTGGCATATTTCCAACGATGGATCGAGGCCAAGCTCACTCCGCTCCCGACCCAGATCGGCCACCCAGTCAAAGAATTCGCGACATGGCACCATCTACGACGGATCCGCGGCCTGGCCGGGAAAGGGTCCCTGCGAGGACCCGTCCACTCGGCAAAACAGGAAATCACCGAAACGATAAAGTTCCTGACCTGGCTCGATCAGACCCACGGCCGGACAGCCGCCACCTGCACCCAACAAGACGTCGACGCCTACCTGGCCGACGGCCCCACCACCCGCACCCTGATCCGCACCTTCTTCGTCATCGCCCACAAAACGCACCTGAACCGGGCCGTCAGGATCAAAGCCAGACAGGCCGGGCAGGGACCGATACTCACTCAAGAGCAACGGCTGCAATGGATCCGGGAACTTCTCACCGGCACCAGCGAATCGCTCCCCTACCGCGTCGCCGGCGTTCTGCTGCTTCTGCTCGCCCAACCGCTGGTGAAAATCGCTGCCCTCCGAACCGAGGACGTCGCCCCAACCCCGGGTGGGCTGACCATCCGTCTCGGCCGCGATCCTCTGGCACTGCCCGAGCCGTTCGCCGATCTAGTCCGGCAACACGTCAAGAACCGGCCGAACATGGCCACCGTCAACAGCAATAGCCCCTGGCTGTTCCCGAGCAACCGCGCCGGACAACACCTGCACCCCAACACGATCATGCTCCGGCTACGCCAGCTTGGGGTCGATCTCAGAGGCGCCCGCAACCGAGCCCTGGCCGACCTCGTCACCACCATCCCACCATCACTGGTCGCCGACGCCCTTGGCTACAGCTACCAAACCGTGTTCAACCACGCCGCCAACGCCGGCGACAACTGGGCCCGATACGTCGGACAAGGCTGAGGCGCTACCGGTGCTTCGGGGCACGAGCGAGAGCCAGTCGACGGCGCCTCGAACAAGACGCCAGTAAGCCAGGGGTCGGTCGCGGATGCCATGATCACAGCGTGACCACCGTGCTCATAGCAGGACCGTCGTCCGCGTTGTTACTCGACGCCGCCGGCCAGGGCCACATCCAATGAGAGCAGCGATCAGGTCGTTCCAGTGGGACGACCTTCGCCCTGACCGCGGAGTCGATCAAACGATCAACCTCGTCATGGTCATCGGACCCCAGGACGGTCCCGGTGACGAGACCTTCCAGATCACGGTCTGCACTCCAGAGGCGCTGACGGTCCTGCTCGACCGTGACGGCATTGTCGTGGGGCGTCACCTCCTGCTCGTCGGCGGAATCAATAAGACCAAGATCGAAGCGTTTCTGCAGGACCGACTGCGACGGCTCGACGGCGACAACTGGGGAGGTCTCGCCGAGAAGATCAGCCGTCTCGCCTACTGGGAGTTCGAGGACTACACCGCTCCCACCGACTGATCACGCCGCGGTCTCGAATACGCGGTAACGCAATACGCAGGGGTGCCAGTATTTCCGAAAAGTGTTGCGACACAACGGCTTTCACGCTCCTTCTCGCCTCTACTGTGGCACCGGCAGTCGAGGCATGTCAAGGGTTTCACGATCGAGTCGATGTGTACGTCCGCTGGATCGCTGCGACGGTCGCTGTCCTCAGGCGTCGCGGATGATCGGCCCTGGTGGCTTCGGCGCCTACAGATCGTGACCGCTCATCGGCACGAC
>JALYVF010000261.1 GCA_030853385.1 Actinomycetota bacterium
GGATACCGGCCCCGCTGTGCTGTCGATACCTACCGGTTGGCGGCATCCTTCATGGCGCTGCCAGCGGTGAACTTGACGGTGTTCGCAGCGGCGATCTGGATGGTCTCGCCAGTTGCCGGGTTACGTCCTTCGCGGGCGGCACGCTTGCCGACCGAGACGGCGAAGAAGCCGGGGACGCTGACCTTGTCGCCCTTGGCTACGGCACCTTCCAAGGTGGACTGCAGGCTGCGCAGGACTGCGTCGACGGTCTTCTGCTCCAGGTCGGCGTGCTCGGCGACCGCGGTCACCAGTTCCTTGCGGTTCACGAATGTCTCCCTCATGAGTTGTCCTCGCCGCTCCACTGGGGTGTCGTTGGGCGGCGGGAGGCCGGTACGGCTCTCCCCAAGTATGGCTGAGCGACCTGCGCCTCAATGAATCCGGGGGGTGTCGGCGTGGCGCGCGGGACGGCTTTGGTTGGCTGCGGGGTGACTTCGGGTCGGCTTTGTGGTTGGTGTGTCAGTCGGTTCGGCATCGGCTGGCGTTGGTGGGGCTGGCTGGTCTGGGGCTGATGGGTCGGCTGGTGTTCGGCTGGTCGGGGGGGTGGTGGGACGGCTTGTCGTGGGCTGGTGCGGTCGGCTGTCGGAGGCTGTGTAAACTCACTTCTCGGCCCGCTGGAAACGGCGGGTTGATTGGTGAGGGGCTGTGGCGCAGCTGGTAGCGCACCACACTGGCAGTGTGGGGGTCAGGGGTTCGAATCCCCTCAGCTCCACCACCCAATTTAGGTCGATTTAGACCAATATCCGTACCCGGAATCTTGTTTATGTCGGATTAGCGTGTGCCTGATTTGTCTGGGTTACTCGCCGGTACTGGAGCGAAACTGGAGCATGGGTTTCTGCCACCTCTCAACAGGGTCAGGAAGTCTGCGTAACAGGGTCAGAAATTAGGAGCCGTCGCGGTCATCGTCTGGTCGCATCCGCCGGCAGGCAGCGTGCCTCTAGCTCGTCATAGCATCGGCAAGATCAAGTTCCTTGCCCTCGCCCATAGTAAGAAGTTCAACATCGGGGTCGGCGTACCTGGCGTCGAGGCGTCACGCCGATGGGCTGCAGGGGCGGTGGCACCTAGCCGATCGAATCTTCGAGCCAGGGCGCTCAAGAACGCCGAATATGGCTACGTCGGGCGTTAGAGCGGCTAGGCTGCGGACCATCGTTATGGGCGCCTGAAGCGCCGTTGAGAGAGGCCGGGACGCTAAGCGCATGTCGCAGGCAGACAATCCGATCGAGACCGCTTCAGAGGACTTGCTCCATCGAGGTAAGGTCGCGAAGTCAGTCTCAGACAGCCTCCGAGTCGTTGATGCTAGCCGTGGCTATGTATTCGGCGTGCTGGGTCCGTGGGGCTCTGGCAAGACCTCATTGGTGAACCTTGTTCGGGAAAACCTGGCTCAAGAGCCGGCGGTCCCGGTGCTGGACTTCAACCCCTGGATGTTCTCGGGCGCCGAGCAGTTGATGGAGTCCTTCTTCAACGAGGTGGCCGGTCAGTTACGGTTGAAGGGCAAGCGCTTCCAAGCGATCGCGGACTCGCTTGATTCCTATGCCCAGTTGTTGACGCCGTTCACGGGGCTGCCGTTCGTGGGGGTCTGGCTCGCCCGCTTCCGCAGCGCCTCGGGTTACATCAAGAAGGTCAGCGACGAGCGGAAGGGCACCATCCAGACTCGCCGGACCGACTTGGTCAAGCAACTGCGAGATCTCGACGTGCCGATCGTGATCGTCATCGACGACATGGACCGTCTTACTACCGCCGAGGTACGCGAGATCTTCAAGCTCGTTCGCCTCACGGCCAGCTTCCCCAACGTGATCTACCTGCTGGCCTTCGATCGCCGACGAGTTGAAGAGGCGCTGACCGACGACGGTGTTGCTGGTCGTGACTACCTCGAAAAGATAATGCAGACAACGGTAGACATCCCGCAACTGCCTGAACGACTGCTCCTTACCACCTTCGCCCGGGTACTCAATGAGGCGATCGATGCGACGGGCGCCGCCATCCGTTTCGATGAGGGGCGCTGGCCGGATGTCTTGTCAGAGATCGTCTGGCCGTTGATCAAGAACATGCGGGACGTGCGTCGGTTCGCGAGTTCGATCGACGCCTCGCTCCGCGAACTGCAGGACGAGATTGAGCTCGTCGACCTCCTGGCACTCGAAGCGGTCCGAGTCTTCATGCCTGACACCTTCAACGCGATCTACGGCTGCCAAGCTTATCTGACCGAGGTGGGTGACGTGTTCGGAGGCCATTCCGGCCGCGACGATGCCGGCAAGGCGGCCGTCGGGTCGCTACTTGCGGGCGCTGAATCCGAAGGCCACCGGGATGTCGCATCAGCCATGCTTGAGCGTCTCTTCCCGGTGGGATTGCGGTACACCTCGGGCAGTCGCCATGGGTCTGACTGGCTCCCCACTTGGTTAAAGGCACGCCGCGTCGCCCACGGTGAAGTCCTACGCCGATACATTGAGCGTCTCGCGGGCGACAGCATGGACGCGTTCATTGCCGCCGAACGCTTGTACGGATACTTCACCGATCAGGCGGGACTAGAAGCCGCACTTAATGAGATCAAGCCCGACCAACTTGAAGATGTTATCTCGGCGCTTGAAGCATATGAGCACGACTACCCGCATGAATCTGTGTTACCTGCGTCGGTGGTCTTGCTCAACAAGCTCCCCGCCATCCCAGAGCGACAGCGTGGAATGTGGGATCTCGTTGACGCACGGATGGTCGTCGCCCGAGTCGTGCTTCGCTTGATCCGGCGTTTGGAGGCGGAGGATGACGTCCTCGCGATGGTCAAGACAGCGTTACCGCAGATTCGCGACCTGTCATCCCGCCTTGAGCTGATAACGATCGTCGGGCACCGAGAGGGCGCAGGACACAAGCTCGTCGCAGAAACGGACGCCCAAAGCCTAGAGACGCAACTGGGCGCACAGGTCGTCGCTGCTGAGCCGGCAATGCTGGCAGGCGAACGCGACCTCCTACGTCTCCTCTACGGAGCCCACAAGTTCGGTGCCGACGTCCCGACGTATCTCCGGACCATCGGTACGCCTGAACTGTTCATAGCCCTACTTCGCGACGCGCGCAGCTTCACCAGGAGCCAGACAGTCGGGAGTCGAGCAGTTCGCAGATCGGCCCGGCTCTCCTGGGAAGCACTGGTCGACGTCTTTGGATCACAGGATACTTTAAGAGAAGCAGTCGATCGGACGCGTAGCTTCGACGCCTCCGAAGACCTTACTTCCCTTATCGAGCTGGCCGATCGGTACTTGAGCGGATGGAGGCCACCGGACTTCGGCGACGATGAATAGCTCGCGCCCTCAGAGGTTGCAGCTGGCACACGGGTCGAGGTCCTGCTAGAACCAGCGGACGTATGTCTTCGTCTGCGTGATATACGGCGGCGGGGTCTGCTGCGCGAACTGGTGACAGTCTGCAGCAGACCTGACCTCAGCCACGACGCCACCGCCCTCGCATCCTCAGCGGCAGCCGCGCTACATCTGCATCGACGAGGGTGGTGGCGTGCGTGACGCCGACGCTGTAGTCGCCGCTTTCTCCGATGACACCGTGGCCCAAGCGTTGTGCATGGCTCTTCCATACGTCATCGAGGCTGGCCCGGCCCTCGGCGCCCGCCTCAGAGACCGCGTCCTACCCTCCGCCTACCGGGCTGCGATCAGAGGTCCTGCGATAGCGGGGGTGCCCGCTCGTGCCGAGACCGGAGCTGCTTACCTGGCCGAGCGGAGTTGCAGCTCCGTCGACTGGTGGTGATCGATTTGAGACGCTACCGCAGTGGTAGCTCTGATCTCCTGCGGCGAGGGACTCGCCGATCGACTCGACTGGCAGGACGTCACTGGTCGGGATGCTCGCTTCACCGAGGCGTGGCGACGTGACGCATGGGCAGGCAGCCAAGCGCATGTCGCACTTCTGATGTACGGCGACGGGGTCAAGTGGATCGGCCAGGCGCGAGGCGGCCAGGCGATCACCACGTTCGACCGCATCGTCACCGTCGATCAGATCGAAGAGATCGACGAGGTGCGCTCGTCCGAGCTTGCAGCCCTATTGCCGAAACGTCACCGCGGGCTACTCGACCGACGCGGGATCTTGCCGCCGGCCGGGGCGCGCGCCCTATTGGCCGGGCTGGTGGAGATGCGTCCGTCGGTTGCGGATCTCATCGGGCGGCTCCAACAACCGAACGGGCTTCGGCTGCCTCGAGGTCGGCGTGGCGAGATCCTAAGCCAGGAACGTGACGGTCTCGGGCTGCTCCTGGACATCGGTGGTGTGGGACGCAACGTGCTGCGCGCGTGGACACCACCGCCGGTCGGTGTCCCCTTCCTCGGTGGCATGCCTGCGACGCCGGCTTTGGAGGATCACCTCATCGCCCACGACATCGACCGGTTCAGCGATTGGCTCAGTCTGCCGAACAGCGACGTAGCATGGCGTGCCTACGAAAGCCGGGGCCGGCGCATGTTCGTCATGAACGCGAACCGGACACCGGTCGAACGGACACTGGGCGTCGACGTCGTGTACTGGAACGAGCAGGAGAAGGCGTTCGTGCTCGTGCAGTACAAGAAGATGACTCGCGTTCAGCACGGCAAGAACAATCGGCACCAGGACATCTTTCGCCCAGATCGCAATCTCGCTGCCGAGCTGAAACGCATGACCGCCATCGACGCATTCTGCGAGACACAGCACGGCGATTTCCGGCTGCTGCCGACACCCTGCTGGCTGAAACTGTGTCGCTTCGACGCGCAGATCCGCGACTCTAGCCCTGGTTATTCAGGTCGAGGGCGAGGTTGATCTTCACTGCGTGAATTGATCTTTGCGTGGGGATCGCGTCCGCGGGGCGTGGCTGTTTGCCCGGGTTCGGTTCCCGGGTTGTCCTGGCCGGTCGAAGGGTCGGGGTGCTGGTTCAGGTTCGTGGTGTGGGTAGGGCCTGCAGGCGGTGGAAGGCCGCGGCGAGGGTGTCGGCCCAGCGCCAGTTGCGGTCGATCTTGAGCCGGAGTCGGCGGCCACCGCGCACGAGTCGGGCAGCGACGTGCAGCAGTCGGTAGCGCAGCGTCTTCGGTTCGGCTTTGGCCAGTGCTGGCTCGTCGTGCAAGAGGATGGTTTGGGTCCAGGTGATGAGGTCGATCGCGGTGAGTACGCAGGTCAGCCAGGCCTGGTTGATCGCGAACTGACGTGACGGGAACCGGCCCAGGCCGGTGTCCTTGCCGCAGCGGATTCGGTCCTCGACGCGGGCGTGGGCGCGGTGTCGGGCGTCGAGCCAGGCGTGTTGCCCTATGCCGGTGTCGGTGGCGAAGCAGGTGTAGCGCCAGCCGTCTCGTTCTTCGATCAGGTCCAGTTGGGCGCCGGGGTGGGGTCGTTCGCGGCGGGCGATGATCCGCATCCCGGCCGGGTAGTCGGTGAACATGCCTGCAGGGAGCAGACTGGTGAGTTCGGTGACCGCTGCCGACTCGCGCGGGTCGCCGTCGATGTCGACCGCCGGTGTCCAGGCCCGCTTCGGTAGTGCGGCAATGGCAGCGTGTTCACGGGCTGTGACGGCCCAGCCGACGGAGAATTCGCTGTCCACGTTGGTGTTACGCAATGATCGCAGGTGTCCGAGCAGCGCCTTGGAAGCGCCGGCGCCGTCGAAGCGGAACAGGATCGGGTAGCCGTGGCGCGCCTCGTCGGGGACCTGCGCCAGCGCCGCGTCGATGACAGCAATGTGATCGGCAGCGGTATTGGAGCCGGCGTTGCCGGGCCGCAGCATCCCGGCCAGGGCTTCGCTGGTGTTGTCGCAGAACGCCAACACCGGATGGAAACCCCACGTGTGCTTAAACGTCGCCGCGGCCTGTTCCTTCTCGCTGTGCGCGATCGTGATCGTGGCATCCTCATCGATCACCAGCACCGGGCGCCCGTCCCGGGCCAGCAGCGGCGCCCCTGCCACCATCGAGGCCGGCAATGCGACACCGGTGGCCTCGGCGCGCTGCGCCCAGGCCACCTCTCGAGCCGCCGCCCGGGCCGCAGCGATCGCGACCAGATCCGCCGGGCCGACCGCGTTCAAGACTCGCCAACAGGTCGTGTCCGAGGCCACCGGCCCGAACACGCCTGGCTGATCAGCCAGCGTCGCGATGTCGCTGATGCACTCACCGCCGTCGGCGATCATCACCGCCAGATCTGTCAGCACCCGACCCGGATCATGCGCGGTCTGCGGCGCCGTCCGCCCAGCGAACACCGCCGACAACTGCGCGGTCAACGTCGTGCGATCCGCCAAATCAGCCAGCAACCGCGACCCGGCATGCGACACCACGCCGTCACCATCAGCCGACACCTCGACAGGCGGGCGAGTACGAGTAACGTGCACGTGGAAGGTGCCTCTCGATTCGGCGATCATGGACTCTCGACAAGCCCACAATCCCTTACCGGGCAGGCGCTTTCCTTCATCTACACGCAGACATCGCCACCTGATCTTGCAGAACCAGGGCTAGCGCTCTCATTGGCGGCATGTACCTGGCCAGGTCACACTTCGAAGAACTTTTGAACAAGTCAGCCGGGCCGCGTGGAGGCAAACAACTCACCTACGACAACGTGCCTCGACACATCACCAACACGATGTTCATCGACCTGGTGAAGGACGGCTGGATCGGCAGCCGAGGCGCGGCCACCGGCCAGATCGAAGAACTCATCCAGCAGAGCCTGGCGACCCGACACGCTGTCGTAGTCGGCATCGAGTCCCGCGATCGATGACAGGGAAGCCCTAGCTGCTGAGAATTCATCCGGGTGCCACGGCCTAGAGGTCATAACCACCGTGGAAGACAGGAGGGCTTGCCCTCAAGGTGTTGATCGAGTTGGCACGGTGCTGTGGTTCGAGCGGGCCTAGTCTGTCGCAGGACATGGGCCCTAGCGATAGCGGGCCTGGCAAACCGACCGGCCTGCTGTGATCGTGCTGGAACGCCAGCCCTGCGGCACGGACACTCGTGAAAGCCCAGCAGCCGACGCCAGGGCCAGCGATCAGGTAAACCGATCAGCGCAGCGCTATTTGGGCGACTTCCTTCATCCCAATACCGCTAGTCGTCGGGCGATATTGCACGAGCGACAACCTGGACGCCTCGACCGTTCCAAAGTCTCGTTCCCGCCAGCGGGAGACGTATTCGGCTAGTGGTGTCTCTTCAAGACTCGGCCAGCGGAATATCAAGAGGCTTGCGTGGGCCGTGTCCCGAACGCGGCTGTGATCGACGCTGGACGCGGCCATGGCGCCCGCGGGCCGCTGGCTGATGTGCAGCCGCTCGCGAAGCGACCTCAGTGATTCGCTTGGAAAGCCCTGAGCGAACACGCCCCCCAGGCTGCCACCCATGCCGTGGTATCGGACCCGGATTGGCGCCAAT
>JALYVF010000268.1 GCA_030853385.1 Actinomycetota bacterium
TCGCGGCGCCGAGCTTGGCACGCACGGCGCCGGTGCTGCTGCGCAGTACCGGTGCCGATTCTGCTGCCGGACGACGGGAGAGCCGCTCGCGGTTCTCGGATCGGGCCAACTCAATCACGGTCTGCGGGTTCATGTCGGGTCCTCCTTCTCTATCGAGATGTCGCAACATCTGTTGCGAACACATGCCTTTCGAAAGGCTCGTTGTCAACCCTGTTGACCGGACTCGTCTGCCGAAGATGGCGTGACGTCAGTATGACACCACTTATGACGTCGCATAAGTGTCATCTTGACGTCGCCCTGACATCGGTGGCTCCAGCGGGCATCGCCGGTTGTTGCGAGTCGGGTACAGCTTTGTGTGGACCGTGCGGTACAAAAGACCCAGCAGACTACAGCGACGTTTCCAGGGCGGAACGCCATCGGCAGCGGAGGTCAACACATGGCCGACCTGTCAGGGACCTCGGGGGTCCACGTCGATCCAGCGAGCTGGAGCCCGGCCGTGCCTCGTCCGGCGAGCAGGGTGCCGGCTCTGCTGCTCGCCATGGTCTCGATCGGGTTGCTGCTGCGGCGCGACCCCGAGCTGCCGGCAGCTATCGTCACCCTCGGAGTACTGGCCCGCGGGACGGCGTTGCGGCGCCCGCTGACGGTGCGATACCTGTGGTGGGCGGCCGGTTGCCTGCTACTGGGAATGCTCGGCGCCATCGTCGGGCATCCATTCCCGGCCGGTCTAGCGCTGGTCGTTGCCGCCATCGTGGTCTGCCTGCCGACCCCGCCGCCGCCGGCCGCGACGCCGACCGAGCGATCCAGGGTGGTCGAGCTACTCGCCAGCAGCAGCGGCGACGCGCTGGCACCGTTCGTGCTGCGGACCGACAAGGCCATGGTCTTCTCCCCCGGCGGCGGGGCGGTGCTGGGCTACCGGGTCCGATTCGGCATCGCCGTCGCCGGCGGCGACCCGGTGGGCCTGCCGGAACAGGCACCGGCAGCGATCGCGGAATTCGTGCGGGTGGCCGAAGCGAACGGCTGGCGACCAGCCGTGCTCGGTGCCGGACCCGCGTCGGCGAAGCTGTGGCGCGGACATGGACTGCGCGGCGTGCCGATCGGCCGCGACGTGGTGATCGACGTCGGCAGTTTCACCCTGCAGGGCCGCCGATTCCGCAACCTGCGGCAGGCGGTGCATCGAGCATCCAATGCCGGGATGACGGTGCAGGTGGCTGCCGAACAGGATCTGCCGACCGCCGACAGGGCCGAGCTGACGGCGTTGGTGCTAGCCAGCACGAAGAACACCGGCCGCGGCTTCGCGATGATTCTGGACGGGCTGTTGGACGGCAGCCAGCCGCACACCGTGCTCACCATCGGCCGCGGCCCGGACGGAAAGGTGGTCGCCTTCCAGCGTTACGGTGTCGCCGGCGGTGGCACCGACCTCGCCCTCGACGTGCCGTGGCGCCGGCACGGCACCGGCATCGGCGGCATGGACGAAAGGATGGTCGCGGAGACCGTCGGCTGGGCTGCCCGGCACGGTGGGCAGCGGGTGTCGCTGGCGTTCGCCGCGTTCCCGGAACTGTTCGACGATCACCACGGCCTGCGACGGCGGCTGGCCTACCGGCTGGTCCGCTCGTTGGACGGACTGATCCGGCTGGAGTCGCTGTTCCGGTTCCTGCGCAAGTTCTCCGCGTTCGGGCCCCCTCGATCGGTGCTGTTCCGCCCGCTCGCGCTGGTACCGGTGCTGGCCGCGCTGTTGACGCTGGAGTTCTCCGGCAGCTGACGACGCAACAGCATCAGAACAGCACGGCGTCAGAACAGCACAGACGCGAAGGTGCCGATCTGCCGGAATCCCAGCCGGGCGTAGGCGGCGCGGGCGGCCAGATTGTGTCGGTTGACGTAGAGGCTCGGCAGCCGCCCCAGTTGTCGCTGCACGTGCTGCACCACGGCGGCCATCGCCGGTGCGGCGATCCCCCGGCCGCGGAACTCAGGATCGACCCAGACGCCCTGGATCATCGCCACCGCCGACGAGAGCGCGCCGATCTCCGCCTTGAACACCACCCGGTCGTCATCGATCCAGCCGAACGCGTGCCCGCGCAGCATCAGCTCCTGCACCCTGTCCCGGTACCCGGAGCCGCGGTCGCCGCGCCGCGGATCGACACCGACCTCCTCGTTGAACATCGCGATAGCGGCCGGCAGATAGCTGTCGATCAGGTGTGCCGGCACCTGCCGCACCCGCTCGTCGGGAGCGACCAGCGGGCCATCGGGGCAGATCAGCAGCGGTTGATCTGGCCGGACGTCGCGGGCCGGTCCCCATTTGGGCTCGAGGAACTGCCACAACGGCAGCACCTGCTGCGCCGACCCGACCAGCGAGGCCACCGTGCGCCGCCGACGGCCGAGAGTCGCCGCCAGCTGCCGCAGCGCCACCGGGCCGCCGGACAGCGGGACCAGGTTGCCGCCGATGAAGGCGACGGCGTCACGACCGCCGGCCACTCCCCAGAACTGGCCGCCGAGGGCGGTGGCATCCATCCCGAACGACTCGAACCGCTCCGCGACCAAACAGCCGGCGACCGGATCGGTCGCCAGCACCTCGGCCACCTGTTCGTGGTGCGTCGCACCGAGAGTCCGCGCACCGAAGGCTGTCAGCACGGCCAGCCGGTCCTCACACGGTTGTCACCGACGGCGCGCCCGACGTCACGCCCTCGGCGCGCATGGCGTCGGCGATCAGCAACGCCTGCTCGATCAGCGTTTCCACGATCTGCGATTCGGGGACGGTGCGCACCACCTCGCCCTTGACGAAGATCTGCCCCTTGCCGTTACCGGAGGCCACCCCGAGGTCGGCCTCGCGCGCCTCGCCAGGTCCGTTGACCACGCAACCCATCACCGCCACCCGCAGCGGCACATCCAGGCCCTCGAGCCCGGCCGTCACCTCGTTGGCCAGCGTGTAGACGTCGACCTGCGCCCGCCCGCAGGACGGGCAGGACACGATCTCCAGTCCGCGCTCCCGCAGGTTCAGCGACTCCAGGATCTGCAGGCCGACCTTCACCTCTTGCACCGGCGGCGCGGACAGCGACACCCTGATGGTGTCGCCGATGCCGTTGGCCAGCAGCGACCCGAAGGCGACGGCGGACTTGATGGTGCCCTGAAACGCCGGGCCGGCTTCGGTAACGCCGAGGTGCAGCGGGTAATCGCACTGCGCTGCCAGCAACTCGTAGGCCCGGACCATGATCACCGGGTCGTTGTGCTTCACCGAGATCTTGATGTCGCGGAAGTCGTGCACCTCGAACAGTGAGCACTCCCACAGCGCGGATTCGACCAGCGCCTCCGGGGTGGCCTTGCCATACTTCTCCAGCAGCCGCTTGTCCAGCGAGCCGGCATTGACGCCGATCCTGATCGGGGTGCCGTGGTCCTTGGCCTCCTGGGCGATCTGCTTCACCTGGTCGTCGAACTGCCGGATGTTGCCGGGGTTGACCCTGACCGCTGCGCAGCCGGCGTCGATGGCGGCGTAGACGTACTTCGGCTGGAAGTGGATGTCGGCGATCACCGGGATCTGCGAATGCCGGGCGATCTCCTTCAGCGCCGCGGCGTCGTCGTTGGTCGGCACCGCCACCCTGACGATCTGGCAGCCGGAAGCCGTCAGCTCGGCGATCTGCTGCAGGGTGGCGTTGACGTCGGCGGTGACGGTGGTGGCCATCGATTGCACCGAGACCGGGTAGTCGGAGCCGACGCCGACGCTGCCGACCATCATCTGCCTGGTCTTGCGG
>JALYVF010000305.1 GCA_030853385.1 Actinomycetota bacterium
CTTAGCCCGAATCCACCGTGGTCTCGGTTCGACGGCAGTAGTTGATCTTCGGGTTAAGTGTTTTGATAGTGGGCAGGGTTGATGGCCGGTCTGTCCGGCGTTTCCACGATCGGTGTCCTGGTCGGGCCTGGGGGCGGTGGGTGGTGTTAGGCCGGGGCTGGTGGTCCGGTCGCGGCGGTGAACAGCCGCTGCCATTGATCGGCCCAGGGCCAGTTTGCTGGTAGTCGCAGGTGAACGCGGCGCGCGGAGCGGAGCGGTCGGGCGGGGACGTTGATCAGCTGGCGGCGGATCGTTGTGGTGGTGGCTCGGGCATGGAACAACGACGCGAGCGCGCCAGCCGTTCGGGTCAAGTTGAACGCGATCGCAGCCAGCACCAGCCACGCGGAGTTCGCGGCAAAGCTGCCCGAGGGCAGGTGCGCCAGAGCGGAGTTCTTCAGGTCGGCGATGACCTGTTCGACGATGGCGTGGCGGCGGTGGTCGGCCTCAGCGGTCAGCATCGGCAACGGCGAGTCGGTGAAGATCGCATGGTGACGCCAGACCCGGAACAGTTCCCCTTGGGCGTCGATCCTGACGTGGTCGGGGTTGGCGTCGCGGACTCGGCGCACGATCAACCGCGCCGAGACCTGCCGGGCCTTGCCTCGTGAGCTGAACGCGGTGAATGGGATCTCGGCGACCTCGGCGTCACTGACCCACTGCTGCAGTTGGTCGTCGAAGACCGCGCGCGGGTAGCGGATCGCGGTCCACGCATCGTCGCTGATCGCGGCGATCGCTGCAGCCACGGCCCTGTCCTTGCGGGCGGTGATGGAGAAGTGGGTGCGGTGGCGGCGGGCGGCGGCGATGACGTCGGCGCCGTAGTAGGCCGAGTCGGCGCGCAGCACGACCAGTCCGCTCACGCCGCAGCACCGGGTGCTCTTGATGGCATCGGCCACCAGTCGGGCGGCGCCGCGGGCGGAGTTGGCCGAGCCCTTGCGCAGCCGGGTCGCGACAATCACCGGTGCCGACGACGCACTCGACACTGTCGCGAGCAGTGCGTTGAGGCCTTTGACGCCGGAGTAGCCGTAGCCGGCGCCCTGTTTGGCGTAGCCGAACGTCGAGCGGATCATGTCGTCCACGTCAAGGTAGGTGACCGGCTCGCTGCTGCTGATGATCGGAGCGTGCCGGGCCAACCCGGCCAGCACCCTCACGGCAACCGCATCGAGCTGGCGCACGTGCCCGAACCGGAACGCGCGCAGGAACGTGCCCAGCGTCGAGGGCGCACGCGCCCCGGTGAACAGCCGCGGCATCCCGCCGTGGCGCAGCAGGTCCATGTCGGTGATCGAGTCGGCACCGCCGACCATACCCGCGACCAGCGTGGACACCTTCGCCCCGGCCGCGACACCCGCTGCGCCGGGCACGCTCAGATGCGCACCGGCCAGCGCCGTCAGCCCAGCGCGATCGGCCAGCGCCATCACCGGAACCAACCCCGCGCACGACACAAGACTCGGATCGTCGAAACGCGCCGACCGCACCGCGACGGCATGAGAGAGTTGCATCTACGAGATGCCCTTCGTGACCAGCAGGATCGTGCCCTAGAGAAGTTCGATTCTCCTGCCACGCAAGGGCATTCTCGCTCTACGACTCGCTGATCAACGGCTCACCGTGGTGCATTCGGGCTTAACGACTGGACCTCCATCCTCGTCTTCGTCCTCGGTATCGCGATGTTCGTCTGGCGACGCCGAACCCGCCCCGACACTCCTTACTTCAGCGGACGATCCGAGGAACCGGTCAGTGCCGGGACCTGATCCGCTGCGGCCGTGTCGCGCAGCATCCGATTCAGAGGGGGCCACGCACGCTCGTTCCATCGCGGCTTCGGACCTGCCTAAACATCGCAGAGCGACTTCGCGAAAGATACCGAGATCGAGCCGTGCCTTCGGGTTCGCCGGGGTTCAGCAGCGCGTTCAACCTCAACTGTGAACCGAAAGACGGCGCGATTTAGGCGTGAGCGAGCTCCCGGGTTGGCAATGGGGATGGTTCGCGAGGTTCGGTGGTTGGTTTCGGCACGGCGGGCGGTTGGTAGCGGCGGAGCCGGTTAGCGTTGCCGACGACCGAGAGCGAGCTGGCGGCCATGGCGACGGCGGCGATCATCGGCGAGAGTTGCCAGCCGAGCGCTGGGTAGAGCAGCCCGGCGGCGATGGGGATGCCGACGCCGTTGTAGATCAGGGCGAAGAAGAGATTCTGCCGGATGTTGGTCATGGTGGCGCGGCTGATCGAGATCGCGGTGACGACGCCGTGCAGGGCACCGGACATGAGGGTGATGTCTGCGGATTCGATGGCGACGTCGGTGCCGGTGCCGATCGCGAGTCCGACGTCGGCGGCGGCTAACGCGGGTGCGTCGTTGATTCCGTCGCCGACCATTCCCACCCGGTGGCCCTCGGCCTGCAGCAGTTGTATCTCGGCGGCCTTGTGTTCGGGCAGGACCTCGGCCAGCACGTGGGTGATGCCGGCTTGGCGGGCGATCGCGGCGGCGGTGCGGGAGTTGTCACCGGTCAGCATGTGCACGTCGACGCCGAGGGCCTTCAGCGCCGCGATCGCGGCCGGGGCGTCGGGTTTGATGGTGTCGGCCACGGCCAGGACACCGGCGGGGTGTCCGTCGATGGCGATGAACACGGCGGTCTTGCCGTCATCGGCAAGGGCGTCGGCCACCGGCAGCAGCGCCGCGACGTCGATGTGGGCGTCGGTCAGCAACCGGTGGGTGCCCACCAGCACTAAATGGCCGTCGACCTGGCCGCGGACGCCGTGACCGGTCACCGATGCGAAGTCCTCGACGTTACTGGTGGGCAGCTTCTGGTCGCGGGCGGCGGTGAGGAACGCTGCGGCCAAGGGATGCTCGGAGCGGGCCTCGACCGAGGCGGCGAACTGCAGGAGCTGTTCGCCGGTCCACCCCGGTTGCGGGATCGTGTCGGTGAGGGCGGGTTTGCCGATGGTCAGGGTGCCGGTCTTGTCCAGCACGATCGTGTCGAGGGTGTGAGCGGTCTCCAGGGCTGTAGCCGAGCGGATCAGGATGCCGGTCTGCGCAGCCTTTCCGGTGCCGACCATGATCGAGAGGGGTGTGGCCAGGCCGAGCGCGCACGGGCAGGCAATGATCAGCACGGACACCGCGGACACCAGGGCCAGTGTCAGCGCCGGGCTCGGGCCGGCGAGGTACCAGACGGTGAAGGCGGCGATCGCGATCAGGATGACCGCCGGGACGAAGACACCGGCCGCCCGGTCGGCCAGTCGCTGGATCGGCGCCCGGGAGGCTTGGGCCTGCTGGACCAGACGCACGATCTGGGCCAGGACGGTGTCGCGGCCGACCTTCGTGGCTCGCAGCGTGAATGCACCGGTTTGGTTGACGGTGGCGCCGATGACCGGGTCGCCAGCGGACTTGGTGACGGGCATCGATTCGCCGGTGACCATGGACTCATCGACGCTGGAGGAACCGTCGATCAGCTCGCCGTCGACCGGGACTTTCTCCCCGGGCCGCACCAGGACGTCGTCACCGACCAGGACCTCCTCGATCGGTATCTCCTGCATCTGGCCGTCGCGGAGGACGCGGGCGGTGCGGGGCTGAAGTCCGACCAGGGCGCGGATGGCCTCACCGGTGCCGGCCTTGGCCCGCGCCTCCAGCAGCCGCCCGAGCAGGATCAGGGTCAGGATGACCCCGACCGCTTCGAAGTAAACGTTGCGAACATTGCTGGGGAACAGGCTCGGTGCCACGGTCACCAGCAGGCTGTAGCCGAACGCGGCACTGGTTCCGAAGGTGATTAGGGTGTTCATGTCCGCGGCGCGGTGTCGCAGGGCGAGCCAGCCGGTGCGGTGAATAGGCGCCCCGACAACGAGCATCACCGGAGTAATGAAGGCCAGTTGCCACCAGCGGTTGAGTAACAGCCCGGGGATCCAGTTCGCGCCGAATAACTCGTGGGTCATGACGGCGAACAGCACCGGTGCTGTCAGCACTGCGCCGGCCAGAACACGGTAGCTGAGCCCGCGGACCTCGACGCGTCGGGCGTGGGCGTCGGCTGCCTCCTCGGCCGCCGGGTCGGGAACATCATCCGCGCTTACTGTGGCTGGGCGCGCCGTCACGGTGGGCGCGGCGGCGCCGGGCGTCTCGAGGTCAGCCGTGGCGGCGTTCGATGCCGTGACGCTCAGGCTGCCGTGGATCATGTTCATCGCGCAGGAAAAGCTGTACTCACCGACCTGCTCGGGCAGCAGGTCGATGTCGGTCTTGGCGTTCGCGGGTAACGCGCGGGTGACCCCTAGATCGGGAAACACCACCCGGCTGCTACAGTCACCGCTCTCACGCCGATCGAAGGTGATCCGCAGCGGCAGACCGGCGACCGCCTCGATCCGTGATGGGGTGTAGCCGCCGTGCACGATGACCGTCACGTGCTGGGATTGCCCGCTTTGCACGGCGTGTTGTGTCGCTCGTTTGGCGCCGAAGAAGAACCATGCCAGGGCGGCCGACACCATGACGGCGCCGACGAGCACTATCAGGTCAGTGAGCGTCATGACGTCTCATCTCATTGGCTGCGCACGTATCGGCGGATCGCGGTGATGAGTTCGGTGACCTTCTCATCGGTGTCACTGGACTCGATCGCATGGCGCACGCAGGCGTTGATGTGATCGGAGAGGACCAGCACCGCGATCGCGTCGATAGCGGCCGTGACCGCCGAGAGCTGGTCGAGCACGTCGATGCAGTAGCGGCCGTTGTCGACCATGTTGGTCACCCCCCGGACAGTTGACCGGTGACCTTGCGCAGCCGCG